>JBBIIA010000203.1:0-6163 GCA_037446775.1 Deltaproteobacteria bacterium | reverse complement strand
CGTCGGGAACGGGATTCCCTACCTCGGATGGAGGGTTCGTGATACGGTGCAACCGTCGACGCCAACGGGTGGCACCGGCGCCGCTCCAGGGTCGGAAGGGGGTTCACGGTGACGCCACTGCGCAAGGTCTCCCCGCCGCAAACCGCCCACACCATCGTACGGCCCAGATTGCTCCGGCGGCTCCAGGAGCTGACCCGCCGGCCCGCGGCGTGGGTCTGGGCCCCGGCCGGCTCGGGCAAGACCACCCTGGCTGCCCACCTGGCCGCGGCCGACGGCCGCAGGGTTCTGTGGTACGGGCTCGACGACGCCGACGGCGACGTAGGGACCTTCGTGCACTACCTCCTCACCGCCCTCACGGCCGAGGGCCTGGGCCCGACGCCCCCCCACCCCGCCGGCTACAACCTGCGGGACCCTTCTGGGGCCCGCCTCTTCTTCCGGGGGCTCTTCCAGGGCATCGGCGACCCCTTCTTGTTGGTCTTCGACGACTACCACGAGCTGCCCGCAGCGAGTCCGGTCCACGCGCTCCTGGCCGGCGCCGCGGAGGAACTCCCCGTCGGTGCCGGCGTCCTCTTCCTGAGCCGAGAGGCGCCCTCCGGGCCGTGGGCGGCCTGGCAGGCCCGGCGCCACCTGGCCCTGCTTGACGGCGACGCGCTGCGCTTCGACGCCGGGGAACTCCGCGAGCTCGTCGCCGGCCTCGGGCTCGCGATCCCGGCGGGCGAGCCCCTTCCCCTACCCTTGCAGGCGTCCGAGGGGTGGGCGGCCGGGCTGGTGCTCGCGGCAGAGGCCGTAAGGCGAGAGGGGTGGAGCGCCCAGGGGGTGGCGCCGCACCTGGATGCGGTAATCCGCTACCTGGAGCACGAGGTGTTCTCCGGCCTGGGCGCACGGACCCGCCGACTCCTCGTCCGACTCCCCTTCTCCTCCACGGTCACCGCTGCCGCCGCCGTCGAATTGACCGGCGAGCCGGAGGCGGCTCGGCTCCTCGAAGACCTGGTCCGGCGCCACCTCTTCGTCGAGCGGCTGGAGACGCCCGGGCCAACCTACCGGCTCCACCCCCTCCTCCGGGAGTTCCTCCGGGAGCGCGCCGCCGGCGAACTGGCGCCGGCCGAGCACGAGGCGCTACTTCGGCGCGCCGGCCGAATCGCCACCCGGGAAGGTGCGGTGGAGGAGGGGTTTCGCCTGCTGGCCGAGGCCGCGGACTGGGAGCACCTGGCCGGTCTGGCGGAGGCCCAGGCCGAGACCCTGGTGCGGCAGGGCCGGCACGGGCTCCTGGCCGGCTGGATTAGTCGCCTCCCGGCGGGTTCTTTGGAGAGTCGGCCCTGGCTCGTGTACTGGGCCGGGATCTGTCGGAGCCACTCGGACCCCGACGGCGGGCGCGAGATCCTGCGAGAAGCCTTCGAACGGTTCGAGGCCGCTGGGCACCGGCCCGGCCGGACCGCGGGCGCTACCGCCATCGTCGAGACCTACTTCTACCGCTGGGCCGACATGGCCCCCCTCGACCCCTGGATCGACTTCCTGGCGCAGGCCGGCTCGGAGGACCTGCCCCCCGCCGTGGCCGCGCGGGCAACCTCGGCGCTCTTTTTGGCCCTGGTCCTGCGCCGCCCCGACGACCCCCGGCTACCCGGGTGGGCGGACCGGGTGCTCGCGGCCCTCGCCGCCGCCCGGTCCCCCCAGGAGCGGCTCGGGCTCGGGGCGAGGCTCGCGCTGCACTGGAGCTGGTCCGGGGAGCACGAGCGGTCCGCCGCCCTGCTCCAGGAGCTCCGCCCGGTCGGCACCTCCCCCGACGCAAGCCCCCTCGTACGGCTGCTCTGGCTCTGGGTCGAGACCCTGCACGGGTGGCTCTTTGGCGACCCGAGGGAGTGCCTCGAGGCGGTCGGCGCCGGCCTCGGGCTGGCCCGGGAATCCGGGGTCCACCTGCTCGACGGGATGCTCCTCGGGATGGGCGCCTACGCCGCCCTCATCGAAGGGGATGCCCGGCGGGCCGAGGAGCTGATCTCCGCCAAGGAGCGGATCTCGGACCCGGGGCGGCCCCTGGAGTACGCCCACTGCCGGTTTCTGCGGGCGTGGCAGGCGGCGCTCGCGGGCGACCGGCGGCTCGCCGCCGAGGGCGCGGAGCAGGCGGCCCGCCTCGCTGCGGCGGGCGGGGTGCCGTTCATCGAGGCCAGCTTTTCCCTGGCCGCCGCCGACGCCCTGGCGGAGAACGGCCGCGGGCCCGAGGCGGACCGGCACCTGGAGCGGGCGCGCCGCCTCGGCGCCCGGCTCGCCGGGGACTATTTCCCCTTCGCCCTCGGGCTCACCGAGGCACACCTGGCGTTTCGGCGGGGCGACGAGGCGACGGGGATCGAGGCGCTACGGTCCGCCGCCGCCGCCGGCCGGAGGAGCGGCTGCACGACGACGGCCTGGTGGCGGCCCGAGGCCGTCGCAGAGCTGTGCGTCAAGGCCCTCGAAGCCGGCATCGAGACCGAGTACGTCCAGTCCCTGGTGCGCCGGCGCCGGCTCGTGCCCAAGGTCCCCCCGATGGAGGTCGAGGCGTGGCCCTGGCCGGTGAGGGTGTACGCCCTGGGCCGGTTCGAGGTGGTGATCGGGGGCGAGCCCCTGCGCAGCACCGGCCGGGGCCGGCGCAAGGTCCTGGACCTCCTGGCCGCGCTGGTGGCCCTCGGGGGCCGGGACGTGGCTCCCGCCACCGTGGCCGAGGCCCTCTGGCCCGACGCCGACGGCGACGCCGCCCTCCACGCCCTCGAAACCGCCGTGCACCGGCTGCGGCGCCTCCTGGGCGCGCCCGAGGCCGTGCGGTGGGCCGAGGGCCGCCTGGGCCTCGACCCCCGGTGGTGCTGGGTCGACCTCTGGAGCTGCCAGCGGCTCATGGGCCGCCTCTCCACGCTCCTGGCTGCCGGCGCCCGGTCGCCCGCCGACGAGGTGTCGCGCCTCGCCGACCGGGTCTTTCGCCTCTGCCAGGGCCCGCCCTTCGGCGCCGACCCCGAGGCCTGGTGGGCCGCCAGCGCCCGCGACCGGCACCGGACCCGCCTCGTCCGCTTGGCCCTCGACCTGGGGCGGTACTGGGAGGGCCAGGGCTCCTGGGAGCCGGCCGCCGCCGCCTTTCGCCGGGCCCTGGACGCCGACGGCCTCTCCGAAGAGGCCTGCCGGCTGCTGCTCCGCTGCCTCGGGCGCCTCGGCCTGCGGGCCGAGGCCGCCGCCGCCTACGCCCGCCTCGAGTCCCGCCTGCGCGCCGCCGCCGGCGTCACCCCCTCCCCCGTCACCCGCGCCGCCCGCGACGAGGCCCTGCGGGGCTGATCCCTCCGCCACCTGTCGCGCCGGAACGGGCCCCTCGTCGCGGCCTTCGCTTCCGCCCCGCCCTTTCCCTTCCCCGTGCCGGCCTGCCCACACCGACGCGCAATCCCACGCTCCTGTGAGCCTCCTGTGAGGCGGGAGGTGGTCTACTGCGGCCGGTCACGTGCCCACCGCCTTGGTCAGTTGGCGCCCTCGTGGTACAGCCCACGCCCGCAAGGAGGATCGACATGGCCCGCAACGTGCGATGGCTCGGCGTCTTGTTCCTGCTCGCCATGGTGCCGGCCGCGACGGCCGCGGACCGGGGGCCCCTGACCTCCGGGGAGACCAGGACCGGCGTCGAGCTCGTCGGCCCGTCCTTCCTCGACGCCTGGACGTTCTCGGGCACCGCGGGGGAACGGGTGATCCTGAGCGCGGTGAAGACCTCGGGGACGCTCGACACCTACCTGGTGCTGTACCCCCCGGGCGGCGGTCCCAGCGAGGCCAACACCTTCCCGTTCGGCGACCAGCTGGACTGGCAGCTCAAACAGACCGGGGTCTACACCGCGGTCGTGCAGGACTACGGCCTCAACGACCCGGGCACCTACAACCTGTCCTTTCTCAAGATCCCCGGGGCGGTCTCGTCGCCGGAGGACCCGGACGGCGGGCCCATCGCGTCGGGGCAGACCCGGAGCGGGCAGATCGACGCGCCCTCCGACCTCGACGCCTTCGTCTTCTACGGCGCCGCGGGGGACCGGGTGATCCTGAACGCGGTGAAGACCTCGGGGACGCTAGACACCTACCTCGTGCTGTACCCTCCGGGCGGCGGTCCCAGCGAGGCCAACACCTTTCCGTTCGGCGACCAGCTGGACTGGCAGCTCAAGCAGACCGGGCTCTACACCGCCCTGGTCCAGGACTACGGACTCAACGACGCCGGCGGCTACTCCATCTCGATGACCAAGATCCCGGCCGCGGCGGGAGTCGGGCTCTACGACCCGTCTCCCGCCGTCGGGTCCACCGTGACCGGTCCGGGGGGCGCCTTCACCTGGCGTGCGGTGCCGGGGGCGACCGGGTACGACGTCTACCTGGGCACGACCGCGACGGAGCCCCTGGGGCGGGTCGGGGAGAACGTCTCGGGCTCGTCCCTCCCCTTCCCGGTTCTCGAAACCGGCCGCACGTACACCTGGCAGGTCGTGGCGCGGCTGGGGGCCGGCTCCGTCGCCGGACCCCACTGGTGGTTCCAGACCTCGTTTGCGGGCGGCACCGCGGGGTCGCCGGCCTTCGAACCGGCGGCGGGCGCGTATCCCTGGCCCCTGGGCGTCACCGTGACCTCCCCCACGCCCGGAGCATCGATTCGCTACACGACCGACGGTTCCACGCCGAGCCCGGTCCACGGCAACGAGATCCCGAGTGGCGGCACCGTGACCCTGGGGGCGGGCACGACGACCCTCAAGGCCATCGCCTACGGGGACGGCCTGGCCGCGTCCCCCGCCACCGGTGCCACCTACACCGTCTCTCCGCCCCCTCCGGCCCAGGTGTCCCCTGCCACCTTCAGCCCCCCCGGCGGAACCTACCCCAGCCCGCAGACCGTCAGCATCCAGTCGGCCACCGAGGGCGCGTCGCTTCGCTACACGACGAACGGTTCGGACCCCAGCCGGAGCAACGGGACGCCGCTCGCCAACGGCGGCACGGTGACCGTGGGCCCGGGCGCAACCACCCTCAGGGCCATGGCGTTCAAGGACGGCATGGCCGACTCGCCGGTGTCCCAGGCCAGCTACTCGATCGCCTCGGCGGGCACCACGGTGTCGGGCGCGATCTCCTCGAACACCACCTGGACCGTGGCGAACAGCCCGTACCTCGTGACGGGAAACATCCTGGTCCGCGCCGGCGCGCGGCTCACCATCGAGGCCGGGGTGGTGGCCCGGTTGGAGCCTGGGATCTCCATCCAGGTGGACGGAGAGCTGGTGGCCCGGGGGACCAGTGGGTCGAAGATCCTCTTCACCGAGAGGCGTCCCGGCTCCCCCTGGGGGTATCTCTACTTCACCGACGCGAGCGTCGACGCCCGCTACGACCCGGGCGGGGCCTACCTGGACGGGTCGATCCTCGAGCACTGCGTCATCGAAGGCGGCGGGGGCCTCACGGTGCCCGACAACGGGGGGGTGCGCCTCAACGGCGCGCACCCCCACCTGCGCGAGTGCACCATCCGCAACCACCGGGCCTCGGGGATCAACGCCGTCAACCTGACCGGTACCCTGCGGGTGACCGGGGGCGAGATCAGCGGCAACGCCTCGGCCGGCGACGGCGGCGGCGCACGGGTCTCCGGGGGGCGGCTCGTCATTCGGGGGGCGACGATTCGGGGCAACAGCGCGCAGAACGCCGGGGGCGGCCTGCACTGGTCCGGGGAGGCCCTCGAGGTCTCGGAGACCCGGGTCCTCGACAACACGGCGGGTTTGGGGGGAGGGGGCATTGCGGCCACCGGCACCGACGTGCGGTTCGAGAACGGGGAGATCTCCGGCAACCGTGCTGAGCTGGTTTGGTGGTGGTCCCGCGAGTCGGTCGGCGGGGGCCTTCGCATCGAGAGCGGCAACGGACAGGTGCGGAACAACACGATCCGCAACAACTGGGCGGCCCAGAAGGGGGGTGGCATCGCGGTGATGGGAGGCACCGTGACGATCGCCAAGAACGTCATTGCCGGCAACCACGACGAGGACATCCCCGCAGCGATAACGGTCTGTGGCGGCGGCATCGAGGTGCTGGCGGGGACCGCCACCATCGAGGAGAACTACATCCTCGACAACACCTCGAAAGGCTCCGGCGGGGGCATCGCGGCCCACGGCGGGGACACCAGGATCACCCGCAACGTGATCGCGGGAAACCGCGCCGTCAAGGACGGCGGCGGCGT
>JBBIIA010000202.1:0-6174 GCA_037446775.1 Deltaproteobacteria bacterium | reverse complement strand
GCCCCCGCTCTGCTGCTACCCAGGGCTGACGCACGAGGGTGGCGACCCGGAAGTCCGAATCTCGGCCTCCGGCCCCCCGCACGGCTCGCCCCCCTCCCCGTCGACGCCCTTTCGCCGGGGCCTTCGGGTCTTCTTCGCCGGTCACCGCACGAGCCCCTGCCCCGCCGGCCGCTCCAAGAGCCCCAGGCACGCGTCGGTCCGGTACGTGCCCCGCGCCGTGTACCACTCGAGGTGATCGCAAATCGTGTTCGCCAACTCGGACCGGCTGGCCCGTGGGCGCCGACGGCTCCCCCCGGGGAGCGGGGGGGGAGGAGGTCGGAGGCGCTGTCGGCGTCCGGGGCTAGGCGCACCAGGTGAGGGGGACTCCTCGGAGGGCGGGGGACCCCGGGATCAGGGCACTGGCGGGCCCGCCCAGGCGTCACACCCGAAAGCGCCCCACCAGGCTCGCCAGGCGTTCGGTCTCTGCCCCCACCCGTTCGGCGGTCGCGGCGGTCTGTTGCACCCCGGTGACCACCTCCGCCGACAACTCGGAGATCGAGTCGAGGTTGTCGCTGATCTCGGCGACGGCCGCGCTCTGCTGCTCGGTCGCCGTGGCGATCTGGCCCACCATCTCGCAGTTCTGCTCGATCTTCGACACCACGTCCCGCAGCGCCCTCCCGGCCTGGCGCGCCAGGTCCCCGCTCCGGTCGGCCTCCGCGAGGCCCGCCGCCACCGACCCGATCGCCTCCTGGGTCTCGGTCTGGATCGCGCTGACCGTGTCGCGCACCTGGCGGGTGGCCTGGGCGGTCTTTTCCGAGAGCTTGCGCACCTCGTCGGCCACCACGGCAAACCCCCGGCCGTGCTCGGCGGCCCGCGCCGCCTCGATGGCGGCGTTGAGGGCCAGGAGGTTGGTCTGATCGGCGATGTCGTCGATCACTTGCATTACCTGGCCGATGGCCTGGCTGCGCTCGCCGAGCTCCTGCACTCGCTCGGCGATCGCCCGCACCCGGGCCTGGACCTGATCCATGCCGGCTACCCCCTGCTCCACCACGGTGTCCCCGGCCTCGGCGGTTCGGGTCGCCGACCGGGCCACCTGGGCGGCCTCGTGGGCGCCCTTGGCCACCTCAAGCACCGTAGCGCTCATCTCCTCCGCCGAGGACGCCGCCGCCGTGGTGCGGTCGCTCTGGCGGGTGGCGCGGTCCAAGACCGCGCGGCTCGCGGCCAGGATCTCCCGGGTGCCCCGGGAGACGTCCCGGGAGGTGGTGAGCACTTCGCCGACCAGCCCCTGCAGGTTCTCCACGAAAGCGTTGAAGGCCCGCGCCAGGTCGCCGGTCTCGTCGGTGGCTTCGGCGGGGAGCCGCAGGGTCAGGTCCGCTTCCCCCGACGCCATCTCCCGCACCCGCTCGTGGAGGCGTTCGAGGGGCCGGCGGACCAGGCGGCCGAGCAGCAGGTACACCCCGAGGGAAGCGGCGACCAGGCCGGCCAGGCCGGTGGCGACGCCCGCCGCCACGCTGCGGCGCCGAGCCGAGGCGAAGGAGGCGACCTGGGCCCGCTCCTGGGCGGCCAGGTCGTCCAGGCGGTAGCGGACGAAGAGCACCCCCGACAGGTCCCCCACCCGGACGCCTTCGTGGCACCGCAAGCAGTCGGCGGTCATGGGGTGGGCCCGCGCCAGGCTGAGACTGTCGCCGTGCTCTACCGCCACCTCGTGCCAGTCGGCGGTGGTCGCGGCGGCAAATACCTCTTCCGCCAGGGCTTGCCCCTTGGCCGCCGCCCGGGTCGAGTGGGTGATCTTGCCCTTGGGGTCGGTGATCCCGATCTCCTCCACCCCGCGGATCTCGCCGAGCGCCCGCAGCAGGCCCTCGAATACCTCCATCTCGCCCCGTTCCAGGGAGCCCTTGGTGCCGATCTCGAGGCTGGCGAAGACGTTGCGAGCCTGGTCGTGGGCGGACGCCCGCAGGGCCGCCCGCGCCTGCTCTCCCGAGGCCGCCAGGATGCCCGCGGTCTGGGCGGTGGAGAAGAACGTGCTCACGCCAAAGGCGAGGGCGAGCACGAGGACCAGGAACCCGCTGACCTTGGCTTGGATGCCGACGCGCACGGGACTCTCCTCGAGGTTCAGGCGGCGAAGCCGTCTTCGTTGAGCCGGTAGAACGGGTACGCGGGATCCCGGGCGAAGGCCGGGCGGGCGCAGCCCGCGCACGGGGCGTGGGCGCGAACGCACCAGTTGACCCCGCCGTTCCATCCCCGCAGCGAGCAGTCGGCGCCGGTGATGACCCCCTGGCAGCCGAGCTTGAAGAGGCACCCGCCGTCCCCCAGGGCCTTGGCGAACTTCTGGCGCTCGTAGTCGGCGAAGTAGGGGCACTGGTCGTGGAGGAGCCGCCCGTAGGTCCGCACCGGTCGGCGGTGGGGGTCCAGTTCGGGCACGCCGACCTTCAGAAGGTGCACCAGGTTGCCGACCAGCCAGGCGGGGTGGGGCGGGCAGCCCGGCAGGTGGATCACCGGGGTCTTCACCTGGGCCCGGGTCAGGGCGTCGAGGACCGGGGTGGCGCCGGTGGGGTTTGGGGGGGCGGCGGGAATGCCGCCGAAGGCCGCGCAGGTGCCCACGGCCAGCACCGCCTTGGCTGCCCCGGCGGCGCGGACCAGGAGCTGGTCGAAGGGCTCGTGGTTGAACCGGCACGCTTCCGGGGTGCCCAGGGGCACCGCCCCCTCCACGGCGAGCACGTAGCCGCCGGCGGCGATCCCCCGCTCCACCGCCCGGAGGGCCGCGCTCCCGGTGGCCGCCGACAGGGTCTGGTGGAAGTAGAGGGAGAGGTAGCGGGTCAAGAGGTCGGCCGGGCCCGGGCTCTCGCTGTTGAGGAGGCTCACCGAGCAGCCCGAGCAGGACTGGCCCTGGAGCCACAGGACGGGAGCGCGGCCCCCGGCCAACTCCTCCAGGGCTGCCGCGACCCGGGGCACCAGGCTCGGGCCGAGGCCCAAGCCGGCCGCCAAAAGGCCCGCGTCCTTCAGGAAGGTCCGTCGCGAAAGCTTCATCGTCTCTCTCCCCGGAACGAAGCGGTCAGTGCACCGCGCAGGCGATGCACGGATCGAAGGACCGGACGACCCGGGCGACTTCCAGCCCCCCCCGGTCGGGGTGCACCGGGGTGCCGGCGAGGGCCTTCTCCACGGGGCCCGGCGTCCCGTCGTCTCCCCGCGGGGAGAAGTTCCAGGTGCTGGGCACCACGCACTGGTAGCGGGCGAGCTTGCCCTCCCGCACCTCGAGCCAGTGGCCCAGGGCCCCCCGGGGGGCTTCGGCGAGGCCTTCGCCCACGCCCGTCGCTTTGCGGGCGTAGGCCCCCACCGAGGGCTGCCCGGGTTGGAGGGCGCCGAGCCACGTCTCGAGGCGGGCCGCTACCAGGTGGGCTTCGATGGCCCGGGCGAGGTGGCGCCCCAGGGCGCTGTCCAAGGCGGTCGCCGGCAGCCGGGCCTCGGCGAGGCCCCGGCCGAGGGCGTCGCGCACGGGCTCGGACCCGGCGGCGCGGGCGACTACCAACCGGGCCAGGGGGCCGACCTCGCACGGCCGACCGGCGTAGCGGGGCGCCTTGAGCCAGGAGTAGGCGCCAGCCCGGCCTACGTCGGGCCGGGTCTCCCCCTCCTTCGGATGGCGAGGCGGCCCGGCGGCGTAGCGGCTCGTGCCCACCTCTTCGCGGATCTTACCGGTGTCCAGGGGCTCGATCCGGCCGCCGACCACCACCCCCCCGGGGAGCCAGGTCGCCCCGGTGCCTTCCTCGAAGGCGCCAAAGGAGAGGAGTGCCCCGCCCCAGCGCCCGAGCCCGGCGTAGGCGGGGAACCGTCGAGCCACCTCGAACACGTCGGGGAGGTAGGTGTTTTCGATGAAGCGCCGGACGCGCCGGAGCCGGGTCCGGTAGTCCTCCACCGCTTCCGCGCTCACCCCGGTGGTCACGCCGCCGGGCACTAGGGACGACGGGTGGGGCATCTTACCCCCGAAGAGGGCGGCCATCCGGTGGGCCTCCTGGCGGATCTCCAGGGCTTCCAGGTAGTGGCGGACCGCGCCTACGTTAAAGGCCGGGTCGGCGGGGTAGTCCCCCGGGAGCCGGGGGAGGAGGGGGGCGGCAGGGAGCACCCGGTTGGACGCCACTTCGGCGCGCACCCAACGCTTCAGGTCCACAAGCACCGGGTCGCGCCCCCCGTAGGCGAGCACCGCCTCCACGTCCACGTAGTCCAGGGCGCTCAGCTGGTAAAAGTGGAGCACGTGGCTCTGGAGGTAGTTGGCCCCGAGGACGAGGCTTCGCAGCAGCCGGCCGTTGGCCGGGGGCGAGAGCCCCAGGGCTGCCTCCAGCCCCCGGCAGGAGGCGATGGCGTGGCTCACCGGGCAGACCCCGCAGATGCGCTGGGTGATGACCGGCGCGTCGAGGGGATCCCGCCCGAGGAGGAGGGCCTCGAGTCCCCGGAACATCTCCCCCTGGCTGCGGGCTTCGGCCACCCGGCCCCCGACCACCTCGGTCTCGATCCTAAGGTGTCCCTCGATGCGGGTGACGGGATCGAGCACGACCTTGGCCATGGGAGCCTCCTGGGTTGTCCTGGCGGTTCCCCTGATTATTCGTCACAATTGGCAGGCGTCTTGAGGGGCTTTGGGGTGTTTTTGCGCCTTTTGGAGAAAAGAAGTTCGAAAAAGAGAAACGGGACACGAGCGGAAGCCAGGGGGTAGGGGAGCCGGAGCGGGAAGGCGGCCGGCTCGACGGGGTTCAGTGCACCCGGGAACCTCCCGGTCGGTCACCGGGGGCGCCCCCGTCCGGGAGGTTCCCGGGCGAAGAAAGTGCAGGTGAAGAAAGTGCTTGCCGAAACGAGCGGCTGCCGGTAAGGTGCTGCTCCCCGCCGTCGCGCTCCCCGCCCCGCCCCTTCACACCCACATCGGTTCACGTTCCACTGCACAGAAGGACACTCCTTGAGTTTTAACGCGTTTCAGCTCCACCCGCAGATCGCGGCTGGGGTGCAGGCCCTCGGCTACGTTTCGCCCACCCCCATTCAACACTCCGCCATCCCCCCGGTCCTCGCGGGCCGCGACGTCCTGGGGCTCGCCCAGACCGGCACCGGCAAGACCGCGGCGTTCGCGCTGCCCATCCTCCAGCGGTTGCTCAAGGGCCCCCGGCGCCGGGTCCGGGCCCTGGTCGTCGCCCCCACCCGGGAGCTCGCCGAGCAGATCCACGAGGTCTTTGGCGCCCTCGGCCGGGAGACCGGGCTGCGGAGCGCGACGATTTACGGCGGCGTCGGCATCAACCCCCAGATCCAGAAGCTCCGGGCTGGCGTGGAGATCGTCGTCGCCTGCCCCGGGCGCCTCCTCGACCACGTCCAGCAGAAGACCATCGACCTCTCTGGGGTGGAGGTGCTGGTTTTGGACGAGGCGGACCGGATGTTCGACATGGGCTTTCTGCCCGACATCCGCCGCATCATCCAGATCCTGCCGACCGCGCGCCAGACCCTGCTCTTTTCGGCCACCATGCCCGACGACATCCGCCGCCTGGTCAAGGACGTCCAGACCCAGCCGGTGACCGTCCAGGTGGACCGGGCGACCCCGGCCACCACCGTGGCCCACGCCCTGTACCCGGTGGCCCAGCACCTCAAGACGCCGCTCCTTTTCGAGCTCTTGCGCCACACCGACACCGAGTCGGTGCTGGTCTTCACCCGCACCAAGCACCGGGCCCGGCGGGTGGGCGAGCAGCTGCTCGCCGCCGGCTACCGGGCGGCGTCGCTCCAGGGCAACCTGTCCCAGAACCGGCGCCAGGCGGCCCTGGACGGGTTTCGGGACGGCTCGACCCAGATCCTGGTGGCCACCGACATCGCGGCCCGGGGGATCGACGTGTCGAGCATCTCCCACGTGATCAACTACGACATGCCGGACACGGTGGAAGCCTACACCCACCGCATCGGGCGAACCGGCCGGGCGGCCCGCACCGGGGACGCCTTCACCCTGGTGACCCGGGAGGACGAGCCCCTGGTCCGGGCCCTGGAGCGGACCCTGGGGGCGCCGGTCTCTCGCCGCACCGTGGAGGGCTTCGATTACGGGGTGCCGGCACCCAAGCGCGACGTGGAGTTCGCCCGGCCGCCCCGCCCCCCCCGGGGGCCCGGCAAGGGGAAGCGGACGGCGAGCAAACCCCAGGCCAGCGCCCGCCCCGCGGCGGCCCCCGCGGCGGCACCCGCTGC
>JBBIIA010000201.1:0-6214 GCA_037446775.1 Deltaproteobacteria bacterium | reverse complement strand
GCGAAGCCGGTAGCCACCCCCCCCACGGCCGAGGCGGCTGGCGAGGCGGCGGCCCCCCGGCCCGAGGCCCCTCGCCGACCCCGAACCAAACCCGCCCCCGCCGAACCGCCGGCGGCCCCATCGACGGGGGCGCCCCGCGCCGTAGCTCCCGTCCCAGCCCCGGCTCCAGCCTCGGCCGGCAGGCCCGCCGCCTCCTTCCCCCTGGCGTGGCCCCACCCCGGGGCGATGCTCCGCGGCTTCGGAGCCGGGCCGGCGGGGGACAGCCGAGGCCTCGACCTGGCGGCCGATGTGGGTTCGCCGGTGCGGGCGGCCGGGGCGGGGATCGTGAGCTACGCCGGAACCCCCGCCCGGGCCTACGGTGCCCTGGTGATGGTGGAGCACGAGGGGGGGCTCCACACGGTGTACGGGAACCTGGGGGAGGTGCGGGTGGCCAAGGGGCAGCGGGTCGAGACCGGGGACATCCTCGCCACCTCCGGCGGAAAGACCGGAGACCTGCCTCCCCATCTCCACTTCGAGGTTCGCCGGGGGCAGGAGGCCCTGGACCCGCTTTTGTCCTTGCCGCCCCGCTGAGCCGTCCCGTAGCATCACGGGACGGCCCTGGGGGTCGGAGAGGGGAGGGTGCACGGCGTGGACGACGATCCCACCAGAGGGGAGGCTCCCGACACCGACGGCGAGGGACGGCGAAGTCTGACTCCCAACGCCATCGGTATGTACCTGTCCGAGATCCGCCGGACGACCCTTCTCACGGCTGCCGAGGAGATCCGCCTCGCCCTGCGGATCGCGCAGGGAGACGAGGCCGCCCGCCGCCAGATGGTGGAATCCAACCTCCGGCTGGTGGTGAGGCTCTCCAAGCGCTACGCGAACCGGGGGCTGCCCCTCTTGGACCTGATCGAGGAGGGGAACCTGGGGCTGATTCGGGCCGTGGAGCGGTTTCGGGCCGACAAGGGGTGCCGGTTCTCCACCTACGCCACCTGGTGGATTCGCCAGGCCATCGAGCGAGCCCTGGTGAACCAGTCCAACACGGTCCGCATTCCGGTCCACATTGCCGATGACATCGGGCGGATCCTCCGGAAGGCGGCCGAGCTGCGGGCCGTGGACGGGGTGGAGCCGGACGCGGCGCGCCTGGCCCAGGCCCTGGAGGTTCCGCCGGAGTACGTGCGCCGACTCCTGGGGTTCGCTCGCCGAAGCCTCAGCCTGGACCAGCCCATGGGGGACGACGACTACTCCCTGGGGGACACTCTGGAGGCGTCGGGGGCGTCGGATCCGGTCGAGGCGGTGCTCGGAGAGGATCGCTGGCGGCTCCTGGCCGACTGGGTCGGGCGCTTGAGCCCCCGGGAGCAGGACGTGGTGCGCTGGCGCTACGGGCTGTACGACGGGGACCCCTTGACCCTGGAGGCGATTGGCAAGCGGCTCCGGGTCACCCGGGAGCGGGTCCGGCAGATCGAGGTGGGGGCGCTCCGCAAGCTGCGGCGCATGACCGCCCAGGGGCGGGTGCAGTTCCAGTCCCTGTACTGACCCAGAGGAGGCGACGGTGGCCGAAGACCTCAAGCAGAAGATTCGGGACATCCAGGACTTCCCCAAGCCCGGGGTGGTCTTCAAGGACATCACCACCCTCCTGCGGGACGCCTCGAGCTTCAATCGGGCGGTGGACCTGATGGGGCACCGCTACCTGGACCGGGCGGTGGACGTGGTGGTGGGGATCGAGGCCCGGGGGTTTGTCATGGGGGCTGCGCTGGCCTACAAACTCAACAAGGGGGTGGTCCTGGTGCGCAAGCCCGGGAAGCTACCGGCGAAGACCCAGTCGGCGAGCTATCAGCTGGAGTACGGGTCCGACACCCTGGAGATCCACGAGGACGCCGTGGAGCCGGGCCAGCGGGTGCTCATCGTCGATGACGTGCTGGCGACCGGTGGCACCGTGCGGGCCGTGGTGGACCTGGTGCGCCGGGTGGGGGGCGAGGTGGTGGAGTGCGCGTTCCTGGCGGAGCTCTCGTTCCTCAAGGGTAGGGAGAAGCTGGGGGACGTCCCATTTCACGCCCTCCTGCGGTACTAGCCCGGCCCCCGGTGGGGGCCCACGTCTCCACCGCGGGGGGGCTCGACCGGGTCCCCGACCGAATCCGCCGCCTGGGGGCCGAGGCCGCCCAGGTGTTCGCCTCCAATCCCCGCCAGTGGCCCCGAGACCTCCCGGATCCCGCCCGGTGCCGCGTCCTCGGGGCGGCCCTCGCCGGGGCCTCGGTCCCCCTCTTCGTCCACGCCATTTACCTGGTGAACCTGGCCACCCCCGATCCGGTCCTGGCCGAGCGGTCGGCCGCAGCCCTCGCCCACGCCTGGGCCTTTGGCGCCTGGGCGGGGGCCCGGGGCGTGGTCGTCCACCCGGGGGTTCGGCGGCAGGAGTCGGTGGAAGCGGCGGAGGCCCGGGTGGCCGTCGCCGTGGCCCGGGCCCAGCAGTTGGCGGCGGAGGCCGGGCCCCTGCCGCCCCTGTTGGTGGAGACCAGCGCGGGGTCTCGCAACGCCCTGGCGAGCACCCCCGAGGCCCTGGGGCGGCTCCTCGCCCTGCTGCCGCCCCCGGCGGCTCTGTGCCTCGACACTGCTCACGCTTTCGCTGCCGGACACCCCGTCCACACCGCGGCGGGCCTCGGGACCTTCCTCGGCGAGGTGGAGCGGTGGGCGGGCCCGGGCGCGGTGGGGCTCGTGCACCTCAACGACAGCCGTACCCCCCTGGGTTCCGGGGCGGATCGCCACGAGAACCTGGGGCAGGGCCTCCTGGGGCGGGACGGCCTGGGGCGGTGGTTCGCGCGGCCCGAGCTCCGCCGGGTGCCCTTCGTCTTGGAGACCCCCGGGTTTCGGGGGGAGGGGCCCGATCTCCGGAACTTGCGGGTGGCCCGAGTGCTACGGGCCCGGGCGGCTCACGGGGAGGGGGTCGGTGCCTCGGGGGAGTAGACCCCCGCCCGCTCCCAGCGGCGCCACTCGTCCGGGAGCCGCCGGTCCCGGAGGTAGGCGAGGTTGGCGCCGTCGTCGAGGGTGAAGTGCTGCCCCCTGAGGACGCTGACCACGGTCTGTCCCCGGATGCGGACGTTGCGCGCTTCCCCCGCGCCCTCGAAACAGGTGACGGTGTGGAGCGCCTCCCGGGACCCCACCAGGAAGGTGCTGCCGGGAAAGGCGTCGACCTGGAGCCCCGGGGTCTGGAGCTGAAAGGGGCTGTTGCCGAGGCGGCGCACCAGCACCTCGCCCCGCTCCACCCGGAGCTCCCGGGCCACGGCGCGGCGCTCTTCGAAGGTGAAGGCCACCTGGACCCGGGTGTCCCCGTACAGGCGGATCACCGCCTGGGGCAGGAGGACCTCGGCCTTGCCGTCCGGGCTCGTCTCGACCACGTCTCCCATCTCCAGGAGGAGGGGTTCCCCCACCGGGATCGGTTCGCGGCCGTTGCGGGCGTGGAGCAGGACCACCCCGGCGGCGGGATTGGCTTGGGGGTGGAGCACCGGCGGCGCCGGCGGGGGGCCCCCGAGGCGGGGGAGGGCGGCGCACCCCCCCACCAGCAGGGACAGGGCGACGGCGGCGAGGCGGGAACTGGTCATGACGCACACTCCGATGGGTCGCCCTGGATCTTCGCCAGGGCGTGGGGAAGGCTCGGCAGGAGGACCTCCAGGTTCTCCCGCGCCCCCCGGGGGCTCCCGGGGAGGTTGACGATCAGGCACTGGCCCCGGATGCCCACCACGGCGCGGGAGAGCGCCGCGTGGGGGGTCTTGGCCAGGCTCGCCCAGCGCATCGCCTCCGCCATCCCCGGCACCTCCCGGTGGAGCACCGCCCGGGTGGCTTCCGGGGTGACGTCCCGGGGGCTCACCCCGGTGCCGCCGGTGGTGAGGAGGAGCGCGAGGCCCCGCCGATCCACCCACTCCACCAGGGTTTCGGCGATGGCGTCCGCTTCGTCGGCGACCACGGCGTAAGCGGTAACGGTGAAGAGCTCCGGCGCCAGGAGAGCGCGCAGGGCTTGGGAGGAGAGGTCTTCCCGTTCTCCCCGGGCGCCCTTGTCGGAGAGGGTGAGGATGCCCGTGGGCCACGGCGCGGTCACGGCAACACCTCGAGGGGATCGCCGACCGCCACTTCCCCCGGGACGGTCACCCGGGCGAAGACGCCCTCCCGGGGCATGACGCAGTCCCCGGCCTGGTGGTAGATGGCGCAGCGGGTGTGGCACTCTTTGCCGTGCTGGGTGAGCTCCAGCACTGCCGTCCCGACCCGGAGGCGAGCCCCCAGGGGCAGGGCCACCAGGTCGATCCCCCGGGTGGTGAGGTTCTCGGCGAAGTCCCCGGGACCGACCGAGAGGCCCGCCTGCCGCATGGAGTCGATGCTCTCCTCGGCCAGAAGGCTCACCATGCGGTGCCACGGGCCCGCGTGGGCGTCCCCCACCAGCCCCTCAACGTCCAAAGTCCCCCGAAGCACCCCGGTCTTCTTGGTGCCCTTGGAGGTGCTCTGGTTGATGGAAACGACGGTGGCCATGGGGGCTCCTTGGTTGGCAGGCGGTGAACGGTGAACGGTGAGCGGTGAACGGTGAATAGGAAGAAGGGTAGCGTCTACTGACCGCTTCCTACAACTTCCCCCGCCGCGCCAGCACCCGGGCGGCGCCCGAGGAGACGGGGGAAGGTACGTTGCGGCTTCGGGCCAGGTTTCGCAGGTCCCGTTCCTGCAGGGTCTCCAGGAGCCGCAGGGCCTTGGGGACCGGGGTCTTGGGGTTTTGGGCCAGGGCGAGGCGGATGGGGTAGTTCTTCAGCCAGTCTTTTCGTCCCAGGATGACCCGGAGGACGTCGTCGGACAAGGTGCGGTCCTGGGCCAGTGTCTGAACCTCGTCTTCCCGGATCAGGGGGCTGCGGATCACCGCCAGGGCGACGGCGCGGTTGGTGTCCCGAATCAACAGCCGTCGGGCCGCCTTGCTGCCCAGGAGGGCGAGCTTGATCTTCTGGGCGACGGACAGGGACTGGACGAGCTGGTACAGGTTTGGGGTCTCCACGACGGCGGGGGTCTCGACCAGGAGCTCCTGGGGCAGGTCCGCCGGGAGCGGCGCGTCGGGGATCGCCTCTTCGGACTCCTCCGGGCTGCCGTAGAGGGTGACCAGGCGGGCGCGGGCCTCGGCGCCGAGGGCGTCGTGGGCGGCCAGTTGGCGCCCTAGGTCCGGATGGCGGTCCAGGACCCGCTGGTTGAGGGCCAGCCGCTCCAAAGCTTCGCCGTCCCCGAGGTCGAGGAAGCGCTCCAGGGTGGGGCGGCCGAGGTGCGGGTGTTCGAGGATCAGCCACCGGAGGGCCGACTCCCCGGCGCGGGTGGCGGCCACCAGGTCCAGGGCGGCCTCGGGGAGGGAGCGCACCCCCAGCCCCTGGGCCACGAAGGCGGCGGGCAGGGCGAGCACGGCCGAGACCACGGCGTCGCGCACGGCGGCCTCGGGATCGGCGGCCAGCACGGCCAGGGAGACGAGGCGCTCCCCGGGCTCCAGGGGGATGGCTCCCCGAGCCACCGCCAGCCGCATCTCCAGGGGGGCCCCGGGGGCGACGCAGCGCGCGACGGCCTCGGGGAGGGTCACGGTTTGCGCCGCAGCTGGGTGGGGATGCCCTGGTCCGCGAGGGCCTTCTGAGTCTTGCGGGCTTCGGCCTCGGGGAAGGGCCCCGCGTACACGGTCCACAGGGGGAGGGGGCCCTGGACCCGGGCGTAGCCCCCGGCGAAGCCCGCCTTGGTGAGGAGCGCCAGGGCCGCTTGGGCCTCCTCCTCCAGGTGGAAGTCCGCTTCGACCCCTCGAGGGGTCCGGCGGGCCAGGTAGTCGGCCGCGCCCAAAAGGCCGAGGGCGCGGTCCCCCGTCTCGCCTTCCGCGGCGGCGGTCACCCGGTAGCCGGTCCCGATCTTGGACCCCGGTACCCGGAAGTGGGGGAGGCTGCGGGACTGGAGGCTCTCTTCCGCCTCCTGGCGGTAGCGCTGGCTCCGGTACACCCCCACCTGGAGGGCGTGGGTGCCCTCGCCCCGGGCCTGGGTCGGCGCCGGTGGCGCTCGCGACGCCCCGGGGGGCGGGGGCGGGGCCTCCGGCCGGGGGGGTGGAGGAGCTGCTACCGCTGGCGGTGTCCCGACCCCGGGGGCCACGGCGGGGGCGCCGGGCCCCGCCACCTCCACCTCGGTCACCCCGGGGCCGAACCGCCCCGGCTCCGGAAGCGCTGCGGGTGCGGCCACCGGAGATCGGAAGAGC
>JBBIIA010000200.1:0-6234 GCA_037446775.1 Deltaproteobacteria bacterium | reverse complement strand
CGGGGCCCGCCTCCCCGGCCGCAGCGGCCCCCGCAGCCCGGCCGCACACTACCGCCTCGAGGAGGGCGTTGCCGCCGAGCCGGTTCGCCCCGTGGAGGCCCGCCGCCACCTCCCCCGCCGCGTACAGCCCCCCGACCCCGGTGGCGCCCCGGGGGTCCACCGCCACCCCCCCCATGGTGAAGTGGGCGACCGGGTGCACCAGGAGCTCCACCCCCTCGGGCGCCACCGCCCGGCGGGCCAGGGCCCGCCACAGGGCGCCGTGGCGGCGCCGCCCCACCGCTGGGGGCACCGCCGAGAGGTCGAGCCGCACGCAGCCTTCCACGCCGCGGCCGACGGCCACCTCCTCGGCGATAGCCCGGGCCATGCGGTCCCGGGTGACCCCGGCCTCTCCCCCCCAGGACGCTGCTAGGAAGCGCTCCCCGTAGCGGTTGCGCAGGACGGCGCCGTCGGCGAAGACGGTGGTGGGGATGACCGCCCGCAGCGGTCGGCGGGCCATGGTGGGGTGGAACTGGACAAACTCCAGGTCCCGGAGCTCGGCCCCCGCCCGGTACGCCAGGGCGAGGCCCCCGCCGGTGACGTCGGCGGCGTTGTTGGTGCGGGCGTACAAGCGGGCGGCCCCCCCGGTAGCCAGCACCACCGCCCCGGCCCGGACCTCCCGGGGGCCCTGGGGCCCCAGGGCGACGCACCCGGCAGCCCGCCCCCCCGCGAGCAAGAGGTCCACCGCGGTGGTACCGGGGAGGAAGGCAACCCCCGCCGCCGCGGCTTCGGCCAGGAGAGGCAGGGTGAGGGCCAGCCCGGCCGTCGCCAGGGGGCGGTCGGAGCAGGCCGCCGCCAGGATCCGGGGGACCCGGTGACCGGGGTTGGCGGCGAAGGCCAGGGCGCCCCCCTCCCGGCGAAACGCCACCCCCAGGGCCTCCAGGAAGCGGACGGCGTCCGGGGCCCCGGCCCCCACCGCCGCCGCCAGGGCCGGGTCGCCGAGGCCGGCTCCCCCGGCTAGGGTGTCCCCGGCGAAGGCCTCGGGGGAGTCCCCGGGGCCCAGGGGAGCGGCGACGTTCCCCGCCGCCAGGAGGCTGTTCCCCCCCCGCCCGGGCAGCCCGCGGCACAGGACCAGGACCCGGACGCCCCGGCGCCGCGCCTCGATCGCCGCCGAAAGCCCCGCCACCCCGCCCCCCAGCACGAGGACGTCCGCCTCCCGGACCGGGGTCACGACCCCTCGAGGGTCACCGGCAGCGCGGCCCCGGAAGCCAGCGCCGCCAGGGCCCGCTCCCGCAGCTCCCCCGCCCCCAGGTTCTCCTTGCCGCTCCACCGCTCCACGGCGATGGCGATGACCGCCACCGAGCGGTGGGCGCCCTCGTCCAGGGCTCCCCAGCCCGGCCCGGCGTGCTTGTCCAAAAGCAGGGACAGGGCGCGCCGCGCCTCCTCCGGGTCCTCCACCAGCCGGGCCCGACCCCACGCCAGGGCGCTGCGATACAGAAAGCTCACGGCGCAGGGGGCGCGCCGGGAGCGGACGAAGGCGATGGGCTGGTCCACCTCGAAGCACACCCGGGGATCCCGGGCCAGATCGGCGATCTTCTCCCCCTCCCGCGCCGAGTGGAGGTACAGCACCCCGTCGGCGTACGCGAAGTTCACCGGCTTGATCACCGGCGCGCCGTCACCCCCCACGGTGGCGAGCCGCCCCACCGGGCAGGAACGAAACAGGGCCTCCACCGAGGCCCTGTCCCGGATCTCGCGCTCTTGGCGCCTCACCCGCGGCGCTCCAAGACGATCCGCAGGATGCGCCGGAGGGGCTCCGCCGCCCCCCACAGGAGCTGGTCGCCCAGGGTGAAGGCGGTCAGGTACCCGGGCCCCAGGGTCATCTTGCGCAACCGGCCGATGGGCACCGTGAGGGTCCCGGAGACCGCCGCGGGGGTGAGCTCCCGAAGGGTCGCCTCCCGGTCGTTGGGCACCACCTTCACCCAGGGGTTGTCCTCGCGCACCACGGCGGTGATCTCGTCCAGGGGCAGGTCCCGGGTGAGCTTGATGGTCAGGGCCTGGCTGTGGCACCGCATCGCCCCCACCCGCACGCACAAGCCGTCCACCGGCACCGGCGGGTCGAGGGCGAGGATCTTGTTGGTCTCGGCGTAGCCCTTCCACTCCTCCCGGGTCTGGCCGTTCTCCATGGCCCGATCGATCCACGGGATGACGCTGCCGGCCAGGGGCGCCCCAAACTGCGTCACCGGATGCCCCTCGGAGCGGAGCTCCCGGGTCACCAGGGCGTCGAGCTCCAGGGCGGTGGTGGCGGGGTCGGTGAGGCGCGCGCCCGCCGCCCGGGTAACCGCCGCCATCTGGTGCACCAGCTCGGTCATGTGCTTGGCCCCGGCGCCGGACGCCGCCTGGTAGGTCATGGTCGACAGCCAATCCACCAGGCCGGCCCGAAAGAGCCCGCCGATGGCCATCAGCATCAAGCTGACCGTGCAGTTGCCGCCGATGAAGTCTCGCACCCCGGTATCCAGGCCGCGGTCGATGACCGCCCGGTTGACCGGATCGAGGACGATGATGGCGTCGTCCTTCATGCGCAGGGTCGACGCGGCGTCGATCCACACCCCGGACCAGCCCGCCTTGCGGAGCTCGGGGTACACGGCGCCGGTGTAGTCCCCCCCCTGGCAGGTGACGATCACGTCCAGGGCGGCGAGCGCCGCGAGGTCGTGGGCGTCCACCAGGGGCGGGACCGGGAGGCCCACCTCTGGCGCCCGGCCGCCCGCGTCCGAGGTCGAGAAGAAGAGCGGCTCGAAGCCCACGAAGTCGCCCTCCGCGAGCATCCGCTCCATCAGCACCGAGCCCACCATCCCCCGCCACCCGACGAATCCGACCCTGGTCATCGCGTCCCTCTCCTCGCCACAGTACCGGGGCAAAAACCCCGCAGGGGCCCGTTCCTACCGTCGGCGCCGCCCAAAGTCAATAGGGCCGCTCCTGGCCAGCCGAAACCGACCATCGATGGACATCAGAAGAGGGTGAGCTGGCCGGTGGGCTTGGGGTCGCGGCTGGCCCCCCGCCGCTTGGCACCTGGAACCGGAGCCGGCTCGGCGGGCGGCGGGGCCACGGGCTCGGGGGCGCGGGGCGCCCCGAGCTCCCCCTCCAGCCCCGCCACGAACTCCTCCACCGCCGGGTCCTCCCGGCGCAAGGCCTCGACCCGCCGCGCCGCCATGTGCACCGTGGTGTAGTCGACCCCAAAGGCGTCGCCGATCTCCCGCAGGGTGAGCTCGGTGAAGCGGCGCGCCAGGTACAGGGCGACCTTGCGGGCGAGCACCCGCTGGAACTTGCCCCGCAGGAGCTCCTCGGGAGCCAGCCCGGTGCTCTCGGCCACCCGGCGCACCACGTCTTCGAGGCTTGGTCCCTGCCGCTCCCGGACGAACCCGGCGATCTCCCGCGGGTCCCGGCCCTCCAGCGACGCGAGCACCCGCTGCCGCAACGCCTCCCCCCCCAGGGCCACCTGCCGCCACACCTCCTTCCACGGGGCCGACGGCGGCGCCGCCCGGGCGGCCTCCAGGAGCTCGGCGTACGCTGCGGCGCCGCCGGCGAGCCGGTGCACCCGGGTCGGATCGAGGCCCGGGATCGCCTCCGGGGTCGGCCCAAAGGCCCGGGCGCTGGAGCCCCGGTACACCCAGGGGTCGGCCGCCAGCCCCTTGCGCACCGGGTTGAGGTGGAGGTAGAGGGACAAACGCACGAGCCACGGGTCCTCGTCGAAGACCACCGCCCGGTACCGGCTCTGGAGCAGGGAGCCCTTGCGGCTGCGCCGGGCGTTGGCGGTCGCCGTGTAGCCGGCGTTGAGGCGGTGGAGCACCCGGGCGAGGTTCGCCCCCGGCGTCTCCACCAGCAGGTGGTAGTGGTTGGGCAGCAGGCAGTAGCCGTGGAAGCGCGCGCCGAAGGCCTCGACGAGGCCCGGCAGGCGGCCGGCAAAGTCCTCCACCTCCTCCTCGCTCCGAAAGAGCTTCTGGCGCGGCACGGCCCGGGCGGTCACCACGTGGAGCGCCCCGGGGAAGTCGACTCTCAACGGTCTAGCCATGGCGCCGTCCGTAGCGGGAGGGGGAAGGGGGCTAGGGGCAACAAGGCCTCACGGTTTCGCCTTGGGTCGGGCGAAGGCCTCCAAGAAATCCATGGGGATCGGGAAGACCAGGGTGTTGGTGTTGCCCGTGCTCACCTCCACCAGGGTCTGGAGGTAGCGCAACTGGATGGCGGCCGCCTCGGTGCCGATGGTCTTGGCGGCGGCGGTCAGCTTCTCCGCCGCCTGGAACTCGCCCTCCGCGGCGATGATCTTCGCCCGGCGCTCCCGCTCGGCTTCCGCCTGGCGGGCCATCGCCCGCTGCATCTCCCCCGGCAGGTCGATGTGCTTGAGCTCCACGGTCGATACCTTCACCCCCCAGGGGTCGGTGTGCCGGTCCAGGATCTCCTGGAGTTCCCGGTTGAGCTTCTCCCGGTCCGACAGGAGCTCGTCCAGCTCCGCCTGTCCGCAGACGCTGCGCAGGGTGGTCTGGGCGAGCTGACTCGTGGCGTACAGGTAGTCCTCCACCTCGACGATGGCCCGCATCGGCTCGATCACCCGGAAGTACACCACGGCGTTGACCTTGACCGACACGTTGTCCCGGCTGATCACGTCCTGGGGCGGGACATCGTGGGCGATCGTCCGCAGGCTCACCTTCACCATCCGATCGACGAAGGGGATGAGCAGGATGAGCCCCGGCCCCTTCACCCCCAGGGCCCGCCCGAGGCGAAACACCACCGCCCGCTCGTACTCCCGCAGGACCCGGATCGCCGACGCCAGGAAGACCAGGAGGACGATGAAGAAGACCGCCGTGAAGATCGTGCTCATTGCGCTGGACCCTCCTCGCTCCGTAGGGGCCGCACCCGCAGCTCCAAGCCCTCGACGCCCGACACCTCGACCGCGCTCCCCGCCGGGATCTCCTCCCCGGCGGTCGCGTGCCAGTACTCCCCGTGGACGAAGACCCGGCCGCGCCGGCCGGCGGCCAGGGCCTCCAGGGCCGTCCCTCGCTCCCCCACCAGGCCCTCCCGCCCCGACCGCGCCTGCCCCCGCTGGGCGGCAAGCCCCTTGGCGACCGCAAAGGCAAAAAACACCACCGTGGCCCCCACCGCTGGCAGCATCACCCCGAGGCTCACCCGCTGGTAGGCCTCGGTGGTGCGCACCAGAAGCGCGCTGCCCAGGGCCAGCGCCAAGACTCCTCCGACGGTGAGGAGCCCGAACGACGCGATCTTCACCTCCAGCAGCAACAACAGGAGGCCGACGGCAATCAAGAGGACGCCCGCGTAGCGAAAGGGCAGGGCCTGTAGCCCCACGAACGCGAGGATGAGGAAGATCCCGCCCAACACCCCGGGGAACAGGCTCCCCGGGTTGGAGAACTCGAAGAAGAGCCCGTAAAAGCCGAGGAGCAACAGGAGGTAGGCAATGTTCGGGTCGGAGAGGAGTCGCAGGGCCCGCTGCCGACCCGAGAGCGGCACCTCTTCCACCCGCTGCCCCTGGGTGTGCAGCACCACCCCCTTGCCCTGGACCACCACCTCACGGCCGTGGAGCCAGGCGAGCAGCTCCTCCAGGTCCCTGGCTTGGCCGTCGACCACCCCCTCGGCGAGGGCGTCCGCGGCGGCCAGGCTCGCGCTCTCGGCCACCGCTCGCTCGAACCACTCGGGGCTCCGCCCCCGTTCCTGGGCGAGGGCGCGGATGAAGGCGACGGCGTCCGACTCGGCCTTGCGCTCCGCCGTCTCGCTCCCCTTGCCGCCCCCGAGCGCCACCGGATGGGCCGCCCCCAGGTTGGTGCCCGGCGCCATCGTCGCCACGTGGGCCGCAGCCACCACGAAGAGCCCGGCGCTCGCGGCCCGCGCGCCGGCGGGACCCACCCACGCCACCACCGGCACCGGGGACGCCAGGACCGCCTGGACGAGCTCCCGCATGGAGCGCTCCAGTCCCCCGGGCGTGTCCACCCGCAGCACCACCGCCGGGGCACCATCCTTCGCCGCGGCCACCAGCCCGTCCTGAACGTACTCGGCGGTCACCGGCCCCAGGGGTCCCTCCACGGTGAGCACCGGGACCTTGGCCATCGCCACCGACGCCACGAAGATGCTCGCGGCAACCCAGCTCGTGCGCATGGGTGCAATCATAGCAGAGCGCCCCGGCCAGTCCAGACCGGCCTAGACCCCCAGACGACAAAACGCCCCCGGGAGGGCTGGCCTCGCCGGGGGCGTTTCTTT
>JBBIIA010000199.1:0-6236 GCA_037446775.1 Deltaproteobacteria bacterium | reverse complement strand
GGACCCCTTGCTCGATGAGCCAGCGGCTGATGGCGGCATCCAGGGCGTCGACCGGAGCGCCGGCCAGGACGCGGCGAAACGTCGACTTGCTGGGCGGGGTGGCACGCCGGGCGCCCAAGGTCTTGAGGAGTTGGGCGATGGCCAGCACGGTGGCGATGGGGTGGCGAAGGCCGCGGGGTTTGCGGCCTTCGGGGATGGTGGGCAACCGGTCGAGCAAGCCGCCGGCGCCGACCATGGGCAGGGCTTCGGGGTGGAGCGCGGGGTGGGGCATGGCAACCTCGCCGGTAGGGGGAGCTGCCGGGACCTGGGTGTTGCGCAACCGGGCCAGGGCGTCGGGGCGCAGGGGGTAGACCCAGGCGGCCTTGGGGACCCCGTGGTGACGGTAGGAGTGGTAGTGGCGGCCATAGCCGCGGGTGAGGCCCAGGCGCGTCCAGGTGGCGGCCCGGTAGCCGGTGCCCTGGAAGCGAGACTCGTCGACGAAGGTTTCGGCCAGCAGCACCGGATGCCGATAGGCCGCCTGCCAGTCCCGGGACAGCCGCCGCAGGTTGGCGGCCAGGATCCGGGAGGCGAGGTGGGGCGGAACTGCGGTGGCGGGAAGGAGCAGGAAGCGCACGTTCTGGACCACGAAGGGCAAGCGCTCGCGCTTGGCCGGCGGGTCCCAGCCGAGGTAGTCGTCGCGGGGGGCGTTTTTGAGGCTGGAGGCAGCCCAGGCGAGGAGCGCTACCGGTTGGCCGTGCCTTTGGCGGCGTCCTGCGTCCCCTCCGCCCCGGCCTTGCCTCGGCGGCGGGGTTGGGGTACGGTTCGGCCCGGGGCGGGGCAGCGGGGCCCGGCAGCGGGCCCCGCGCTTTTTTGGGGTGACGACGGCGAGGTGTGGTCGATGGCGACGGAGAGTAGCGGGGGCAACGATAGGAACAAGCGGCGGGTGTACACCGCCGTCTCCTGGGTGGTTACTGCCCTTTTGGTGGCGCTGGTGGTGGGGGTGGGGATGTACGGGGCGAGCCGCAAGGCCCCGCCCCCCGAGGCGCCCCCCAAGAAGCTGGTGAACGTGGAGGTGGCGAGGGTGGCGGCCCGGGTGCACCGGGAGGCCCTGGTGCTGCCGGCCCTGGTGGAGGCGGACCGCTCGGGGGTGGTTGCCCCCGAGTTTCAGGGGCGCCTCGCTCGGTGGCTGGTAGCGGAGGGGGCCCTGGTGGCCGAGGGCCAGGTGGTGGCCGAGCTCGACCAGGCGGCCCTGGAGGCGACCCGGGGGGAGTTGACCGCCCGGCGGGGGTCGGCGGAGCGGGGGGTGGAGCGGGCCCGGGCTGGGGTAGCCGCGGCCGGGGTCGCCGTGGCCAACGCCCGGGCCCAGGTGGCCGCCGCCGAGCTGGGGGTGCGGGCGGCGGGCTCGGACCGGGAGCTGGCGCGCACTGAGTTCGAGCGGGCCACCAAGCTCGTGGAGCTCAGGGTGCTGGACCGGGCGACGCTCGATACGGCCACCAACGCCCGGGCCCAAGCGGAGATCCGGGCCGACCAGGCCGCCGAGGCCCTGGGGCGGGCCCGCCTGGGGGTCGAGGCCGCCGAGGCGGCGGCGGCCGAGGCCCGGGCCGCCCTGGCTGCCGCCGAGGCGGGGGTGGGGGAGCTGGGGGCGGCGCTCGCCTCGGTGCAGGTGCAGCTCGCCAAGGCGCTCCTGCGGGCCCCCCTCGCCGGCCGCCTCGAGGAGCACCTGGCCGAGCCCGGGGAGGTGGTCGCCTCGGGGGCCCCGGTGGCCCGGGTGTACGACCTGGCCCGCCTGCGGGCGGTGGTGCAGGTGCCGGACCGCTACGTGGGCTTTCTCGACCCGGCCAACCGGGCGGCGTCGGCTTTCGTCGCAAAGGCCCGGCCCGGGGCCACGCGGGAGGTGGCCGCCCGGGTGGAGGTCCCCGGCCTGCCCCGCTTGACCGGGGGCGACGTCCCGGGCCTCGAGGTGCCAGCCCGGGTCGCCCGCATCGCCCAGGCCGCCGACCCCACCAGCAACACCTTTGCGGTGGAGCTCCGCTTCGACAACCCCGGGGGCGCCCTGCGCCAGGGCCTGATCGCCCGGGCCCGCCTGGAGTACCTCACCTACCCCCAGGCCATCGTCATCCCCGTGGCTGCGGTCCAGGTGACCGACGAGGGCCCCCGTGTGCTGGTGGTGGAGCGGGTGGGGGACGCCGAGCTCGCCCGGGCCCGGGCGGTGGAGCCGGGGTCGGTGGCCGGGGACGAGCTGCTGCTTTTGGGGGGGCTCGCCCCCGGGGAGCGCCTGGTGGTGGCGGGCTGGAAGGGGGTGGTACCCGGCGAGGCGGTGTCGGTGGTGGCCGAGGACGGGGTCTTTCGGGCCGCCGCCGCCCCGGCGCGCTAGGCGGGGGGCGCGGCCGTGCTCGTCACCCAGTTTTCCGTCCGCCACTTCATGGCGGTGCTGGTCTTGTGCGTCGGTATCGTCGTCTTGGGGAGCAGCGCCTACCTCACCATGCCCCGGGAGAACTTCCCGGACGTCAAGGTGCCGGTGGTCAACGTGACCACCGCGTACGAGGGCGCCAACCCCACCGACGTGGAGATCTCCGTCACCGTCCCCCTGGAGACCGAGCTCGACGGGGTGGAGGGGTTGGAGAAGCTCCGCAGCCTCTCCCGGGAGGGGCTCTCGGTGGTCACCATCGAGTTCGACCCGGACGTGGACACCCAGGTGGCCCTGGCCCGCATCCGGGACGCGGTGGACAAGGCCAAGGGGGACCTGCCCGCCGAAGCCGACGAGCCCATCGTCAAGGAGTTCTCCTTCTCCGGCGACGTGCCGGTGATGGTCTTAAATCTGGTGGCCGGCCCCGAGGTGGCCCTGAGCCAGCTCAAGGAGCTCGCCGAGGCGGTGGAGGACGAGCTCGCCCGCATCCGGGGGGTGTTGGACGTCAAGGTCCGGGGCGGCCGGGACCGGGAGGTGCTGATCGAGGTCGACCCGGAGCGCCTGCGCTTTTTCGAGCTCACCCTGGCCCAGGTGCAGGGCGTCTTGCGGGGCACCAACAAGAACGTCTCGGCGGGGGTGGCCGAGGGCCGCACCAACCGGGTGGTGATGCGGCTCCCGGGGGAGTTTCGGGCCGAGGGGGAGATCCTGGAGCTGGTGGTGGGGGTGAGCCGCCGGGGCACCCCGGTGTACATGCGGGACGTGGCGGCGGTGCGGCCGAGCTTCGCCGACGAGCGCAGCCGCGCCCGAGTGTACGACTTTACCGCCGCCGACGGGGAGACCCCAAGCGGTGCCTACGCCGAGCCCCAGAAGTCGATCTCCATCGAGGTGATGAAGAAGAGCGGGGAGAACATCCTCGAGGTCACCGACGCGGTGCGGGCGACCCTAGCGGCCCTGGCCCTGCCCCCGGGGGTGCGGGTGATCACCTCGCTGGATCTCTCCAAGGACGTGAAGATGATGCTCTCGGACCTCGAGAACGGCATCGCCACGTCCCTGGTGCTGGTGCTCCTGGTGATCTTCGTCGGGCTCGGGGCCCGCAACGCCTTCCTGGTGGCGTGGGCGATCCCCTTTTCGATGCTCATCTCGGTGGGCGTCCTCCACCTCCTGGGGGTCACCCTCAACATGATGGTGCTCTACTCCCTCATCCTCGCCCTGGGGATGCTGGTGGACAACGCCATCGTGATCGTCGAGAACATCTACCGCCACTACAGCCTCGGCCTCAGTCGGCCCCGGGCGGCCCTGGTGGGCACCGCCGAGGTGGGGTGGCCGGTCATCACCTCCACCCTGACCACCGTGGGCGCCTTCTTCCCGCTCCTCTTCTGGCCCGGGATCATGGGCGAGTTCATGGGCTTTCTGCCCATGACCGTGATCATCGTGCTCTTGAGCTCCCTCTTTGTGGCCCTGGTGATCACCCCGACGCTGTGCGCCCTGGTGATGAAGCTCAAGCGGGGGGCGGCCACCACGGTCGATCCCGAGAGCCAGCGGCCCACCTACGCCCTGGCCCGGTGGTACGGCCGGGGCCTGGAGTTCCTCCTGGACCGGCCGGGCTGGACCCTGGTCACCGCCGTTACCCTGCTCGTCTTGTCCATCACCGCCAACGGGGTCTTTGGGCTCGGCACCGAGTTCTTCCCCGCCGTGGACCCCAACCTGGTGATCGGCAGCGTCAAGCCCCCGGAGGGGGTCTCCCTGGAGGCGTCCGACCGCTTGAGCCGGGCCTTCGAGGACCGGGCCTTCGGCCGCCCCGGCAGCGGCTACGACCGCCCGGTGCAAAACCTCAAGCACGCCTCGGTGACCGTGGGCCTGGAGGAGGGCGGGGGCTTCGGCGAGGAGGGGCTGGGGCCGGTGAAGATCCGGGTGGAGTTCGTGGACCGGGCCCACCGCAGCGAGCCGAGCACCGCGACCCTGGCCGAGCTCCGCCACCGGGTGGAGGGGCTGGACCGGGAGGGGAACCGGGTGACCTACCCCCTCTTTGGCGCCGAGTTCGACGTGATCAAGCCCCAGGAGGGGCCCCCCACTGGCAAACCGGTGTCGGTGGACATCTTCGGGCGGGACTTAAACCAGATGACCGCCGTGGTGCAGGACATGAAGCGCCTGATGGCCGAGACCGAGGGGGTGGCCAAACCCACCGACGACGCGGCCACCGCCCAGCCCACCCTGGAGTGGTCGGTGGACCGGGCCCGGGCGGGGATGCTCGGCTTGGATCAAGCCACCGTGGGGAGCGTGTTGCAGATGGCCGTGGGAGGCTTGCGGACCGGCACCTTCGGCCACGGGGACGACGAGCAGGATATCCTGGTGCGGATGGCCGAGGAGCACCGGCTCGACACCGGGCGGCTCGCCCACGTCACCGTCCCCGCCCCCGGGGGGGGCGCGGTGCCGCTCGCTTCCCTGGCCCGGGCCGAGCTGGTCCCCGGCCCGGTGGCGATCCGCCACCTGGGGCGGCAGCGGGTGGTGAACGCCGGCGCCGAGGTCCACCCCTGGGTGCGGGCCGACGCGGACGTGCGGGCGGCCTTTCAGGAGAAGGTCGAGGCGTACCCCTTCCCCCCGGGGATCACCCACGCCTTCGGGGGCGCCGCCGAAGAGGAAGAGGAGTCCACCGAGTTCCTCGGCCAGGCGTTCCTGGTCGCCCTCTTCGTCATCGCCATGGTGCTGGTCTTGCAGTTCAACTCGCTCTTGGTGCCGGGGATCGTGATGACCTCGGTGGCCCTCTCCCTGATCGGGGTGTTTTTGGGCCTCTTGGTCTTCCAGATGCCCTTTGGCATCATCATGAGCGGCATCGGGGTGATCTCGCTCGCGGGCGTGGTGGTCAACAACGCCATCATCCTTTTGGACGCCATCCGCCAGTTCCAGGAGCGCGGCCAGCGCGCCCGGGAAGCGGTGGTGAGCGCCGGCATGATCCGCTTGCGGCCGGTCCTCTTGACCGCCATTACCACCATGCTCGGCCTTCTGCCCATGGCGCTTAAGCTCAACATCGACTTTTTAAACCTCACCTACCAGTACAACACCGAGAGCTCCCAGTGGTGGCAGTCCATGGCGGTGGCGATCATCTTCGGCCTCGCCCTCTCCACCGTGCTCACCCTCGGGGTGGTGCCGTGCCTGTACCTCCTGTACTCCAAGTTCCGCCTGTGGCTCTTCTGCCGCCTCGGCTGGAAGGTGGAGAAGGAGATGGACATCATGGGCCTCGCCGACGAGCTCGAGGCGGAGGGCTGCCTGCGGCGGTAGGGGGGGATGCTCAATGCTCAATGCTCCATGGTGACCCCTGACCTCCGAGCCCCGACCTACGATGCTGACAACGGTAAGAGCGGCCTTTCGGGCGCTCCGGGACCGGTTGAAGCGCCTTCGCCGTGACCCGGCTTCCCGGCGGCTCGCCGACGAGCTCGACGAGATCGCCCTGCACTGCGCCCGGCTTCCGGTGAAAGATGCGCGCTCCCCGGAGGAGATCCTGGGATACGGCGTAGACGGTCTGCCCCGCTGACGGTGACCGACACCTCCGCCCTGGTCGAGGTCTCCAGCAACCGTAGGTCGGGGCTTGCCCCGACGCCCGCCGTGACCCGGGATTGTCGGGGCAAGCGCCGACGAATCTGACCCCCCGCCCCCCGTCCCTGGCCCCTGACCCCAGTCCTTTCCAATCCAGAAATGAGCCTGAAGGAGGGGGGCGACACGCGGCACGGCGGCCCCTATTGATTCACAGGCTCTGAGCCCAAACATCGGACACATCGGACCTACGTCCCCTTCGCCTTCGCCCGGGTAGCGGTGCGGGAGTGGGGACTCAGCCCCACCGCGGTGGCGAAGGAGT
>JBBIIA010000198.1:0-6299 GCA_037446775.1 Deltaproteobacteria bacterium | reverse complement strand
CCCCGCATCCCTGCTCTCCCGACTGGGTGTCTCGTCGGTTCCTTGTACTCCGGGGCCGCACTTCGGGTCAACGGGGTTGGGGAATCGGGAATAACGAGCAGGTCTGGAGGAAGGCGTCGGCGGTGACGATGGGGCCTGGGATCTGGCCGTCCAGGGACAACAGGTCCCGATCTCCCGTGACCAGGAAGTCGGCCTTGCCCGCCACCGCGAGGAGCAGAAACGGGGCATCGAAGGGATCCCGGCACGCGGGCACCCGGGGCTTGCGGGCGGGGATCTTCACCGTCTCGGCGTAGGGCAGGTAGTCGACCAGGAGCACCTCCTGCTCTTCGGGGGTGAGGCGGAACTTGGGGTAGGCCAGGACCCGCACGAGCTCCGCCGCGGTGTCCCGGGATACCAGGGGCGTGAGGGCGCCCTGCTGCCACGCCCGGCGCAGCTCGGCCACGCGCCCCCCCGAGAAGACCAGGGCCGAGAGGACCAGGTTGGTGTCGAGCACCACCCGGGGCACGGCGCTCACGGCCCGTCGTTCTTGGGGCGGCGGGCCCAGGCCACGGCCTCGGCGAGGTCCTGCTCGCCGAGCTCGAGCTCGGCCAGCTTGGCGCGCAGCGCGTCGGCCCGCTGGATGCGCACCGGCGTGAGGACGATCTGCCCGTCCTTGACCTCGATGTCGAAGTACTCGGCGGGCCCGATGGCGTTGGTGACCTTCTTGGGCAGGGTGAGCTGGTTCTTGGACGTGATCTTCGCCAGCATGGCCGGCCTCCCTTCGCAAGGATGAAAGGATTCCTTACTATACCGCCTCGCGCCATTGCCCTCAAGCCGAGGGATGCGTGGTTGCAGGAGGGGGAATGGGAGGAGGGCAGGAAGGCGTCGGGGGGCCGGCGGTCGGCGCGGGGGGCTGTTCCCGGCCTGAGCGCCCTCCGGTGCCCTCGGCTGGATCAGTTCGCGGGCAGGTGGCGCGGCCCGGAGGGGAGCAGCGACGCGCGCAGGCGGCCGCGGCCGAGCAGATCGGAGAACGCCCGGTGGTCACCCGTCTCGCGGCGCCAACGCCCCGCCACGATCGCCGGGTGCAGCCGCTCGGCGCGGGCCAGGGCGAGCACGTCGGCCCGCCCGACCCGGCCGCGCTGCGTGAACGCCGCCCAGCGTTCCCGGTCGATCAGCGCGTCGGCGGCCAGCCGGTCCGCCTCGAGTTCCTCGGCGGGCCGGTCGCCCGTCTCCTCGAGGTCATCCACCACGATGCGGCACCCGTCGCCCCGCAGGTGGAGCACCACGTGGGCCAGCTCGTGGCAGAGGGTGAACCAGAAGTTGTCGAGGCGATCGTGGCGCAGGGTCAGGGCCACGATCACCGTGCCGTCGCCGCCGCGGATCGCCGCGCCGTCGAGGTGGGTCTTGGGCAGGGGCGGCTCGAACACCAGCCGGATCCCGGCCTTGGCCAGCAGGTCGCGGGCGACCTTGGGGCCGTCTTCCAGGACGCTGAGCCGAGCGACGTCCCCGATCAAGGCCCCGTCGATGGCCTCCGCCCGAAACGGCTCCGCCTCCTGCCCCTGCGCCAGGTGCCAGACGCGGGCCTGCCAGGCCCAGAGAGCCCTCTCGTTTGCTACGCCCCCGCGGCGCACGGCCTGGCGCAGGCGGGCCGGTCGCAGGTCGGGCATCCCGGGGGCCGTCAGATACCCCCCCAGCAGCTCTTCGGCCCGCTCCAGCAGTTGCCGTGCGGTCGTCACCGCCTCCCCGAACCACCGGCGCTTCACCATCTCGGCCAGGGGGAAATCCTGCCAGACCACCGGGTCAAAGGCCTCCCGAGGAGCGCTGCCGCCCTCCTGCACGAGCACCTCGAGGGGGATGCCGAGGGCCCCGTGGAGCCTGCGGATCATGCTCAGGCTCAACGCCCGCTTCCGCCCGAGGACCTCCGAGACCTTGCTCTTGCCGCCGAGCAGGGGGGCCAGGTCCTTGGCGGTCAGGCCCTGCTGTTCCATGCGGAACCGGATGGCGTCGACCGGGTCGGGAGCCGGGATGGGGTGAACCCGGGCCTCGTAGGTCTCGACCAGGTGCACCAGGAGCTCGAGCTCGTCCATCTCGGGCGTACCCGGCTCGGCGCCCATGAGCTCGTCGATCCGGCCCAAAGCCGCCTCGTGATCCGCTTCGGTCTTGATGAGCCTCGCGTTCATCACACGGTCTCCGCGTCGATCCGGTCATACTCCCGGTGGGTACCCACGAACCGGACGAACACCGTCCCGCCGGCGTAGTGGATCCGGACGACCAACCGGTACCTGTTGCCCCCTACGTTGAACACGACCCGATCGGCGCTCAGGATGCTGGCACTGGGGTAGCGGGCTTTCAGCTCCGCAGAGCTCTCCCACCGGGCCCCGCTCGCCTCGTGGAACCAGGCCCGGAGCGGCGGCTCGGCGGTGGGATGGCGGGCCCAGAACTCGCTCAAGGCCTTGCGGGAGATCACGTGCATCACCGTACCCCGGTTCCCAACTCTCCGTCAATGGGATTGGTTCCCATATCGGGAACTGGCGGTCTTGTCGTATATCGCCCCCGAAGCAGGGCGATCACGTGCCCAGGCCGCTGGACCGTGCGGGCTCCCAAGCCCAAGCCGGCCCTTGCGCTCGACGGACGGGATGGCGTCGAGGTTGAAGCACCCCAGGTCCCGCACCACCCCGGCGCCGGCCCTCGGGCTGAGCCGTTGCATATTCTGCACCAGTTGCCTCCCGCACCAGTTCCCCAGACCCGAACACGTTGCGAAGGTGTCGCGCGATCACCGACTTGTCCCGGTCGAAGAGTTCGGCGATCTGGTTGAGGGGAGCCAGGCCTTGTCCCGCTGGAGCCTCACCTCGAGCCCCGGTTCCCCGTCGGCGGTCTCGTAGAGCACCAGCTCGCCGCCCGGGGCCGCGGCCGCTCGGTTCGCCTTGGCCGGGTGCCGCCGCTGCCCGCTCACGCCGCACCCCCTCGGCCCAGACGCAAGCGAGGCCGTCGCGCCTGGTTGGCGCGCACGGCCTCGCTCCTGCCTGTCTGCCCGGTGCCGGACCCCTGGGCGCCCCGCCCCCGACCTCCCCGCATCCCTGCTCTCCCCACTGGATGGTTGGTCATCTCGTGTACACTCCCGCCGCACGCCGGGTCAACGCCGATCGGCGCGACGATCGGGGGGGCCGCCGACCGGGCGCCGCCTCCCTGATTGGCCCGCGTGCGCCCGCCCTGTAGTGGCCCGCCGCATCCTAACCGGCCCCCGAAAGAAGGGGCCTCTGCCGACAGGTTCGGCGTCAACCGCCGGGCCGCGGTTGCGGCCAAATGCGGGTTTGCGACACCCGCCGTCACGGCCTGACACAGGATCTGAGTGCTCTCGACGCCGACCGCGACGGGATAAGCGCACCCCGTCGCCCGGTCGAGGAGGGTGGGAACCCGCGGCATCGCCACCCCCGTCGACGTCTCATGGCGACCCGTCGCCCGGCTCCTCGAACAGCCGCAGGTACGGGTCGAAGCGGAAGCGGCGGTTTCGGGCGTAGCCGGTGATCTCGCGCAGGATGTCGGCGTCGGCGAGCCGGTTCACCAGGTTGTTGGCGCCCGCCTGGGTCACGCCCAGCCAATCGCGCACGGTGGCCACGGCGACGATCGGGTGGTCGAAGAGCCGCTCGAGGATCCGGTGGCCGTTGGCCGCGGCTCGGCCCATCCGGTCCGCGATCCGCGCGCGGCACTCCTCGCGCACCCGGAGGATGGCGGCCGCGGTCTCGGCTGCCTTGCCGCAGACCTCGACCACCCCTTCGAGGAAGAACCCCATCCAGCCCTCCCAGTCCCCGGCGTCGCGCACCGCCTGGAGCCGCTCGTAGTACTCGGCGCGGTGGCGTTTGAAGTAGTGGGAGAGGTAGAGGACGGGTTTCGCCAGGAGCCGCTTCTCCGTGAGCAGGAACGTGACCAGCAGCCGGCCGACGCGGCCGTTGCCGTCGAGGAAGGGGTGGATGGTCTCGAACTGGGCGTGGGCCAGGGCCACGCGCACGAGCAGCGGCAGCCCGTCTTCGGCGTGCAGAAACCGCTCCAGATCGTGAAGGGCCGCGGGCACCTCGTGGGGCGGCGGCGGGACGAAGGCGGCCTCGCGCAGGGTGCAGCCCCCGGGGCCGATCCAGTTCTGGGTGGTGCGCAACTCGCTGGGCCGGAGTCTGCCTCCGCGCGCGCCGCGCATCAGCTCGGCATGGATCTCGCGGATCAGCCGCACGGAGACCGGAAGCTCCACCAGGCGGGCGAGGCCGTGGTTCATGGCGCGCACGTAGTTGATGACCTCGCCGACATCCGACGGCGCGTCGGGGTCGTACAGGGCCGCCTCGGCGGCCAGCAGGTTCTGCAGCGAGCTCTGGGTGCCCTCGATCTGGCTGGAGAGCACCGCCTCCTTGCGCACGTACATGAAGACGAACAGGTCCGGGCTGGGCAACGTGTGCACGGCGCCGTCCAGCCGGCCCAGGGCGTGGTCGGCCTGGGAGAGGAGCACCCGCAACCGGCCGCCCAGGTCCACCGGCGGCTCGGGCGGCAACGGGGCCGGCAGGAACGCGCGATAGCCGGTGGCCTGCGTCACGTAACGCCCCGCGCGGGTCGCCATGCTCGCTCTGGCGTTCATTGTGGCTCCACTCCCTCGCCATAATAAACCGATAGTTTATCATGTGCCCCAGATCGGGCCACAGTCAACGCTCGCGCGTCGCTGCGAAAGCCCGCCTCCCCCGGCGCCACGGCCTCATCCGCCTCCTCGGCGGTGCCCCCTCACGCGGCCTTGGGGGTGATCTCGCGTTCGATGCGTTCCCGGTTCTGGAACTCGGCCACCCGGAGGTCGTAGGCCGCTTGCAGGTTCAGCCACGAGAGCGCGTCGCCCCCGAAGTACCGCGCCAGGCGCATGGCCGTGTCGGCCGTGACCCCCCGCCGCTCCCGCAGGATGTCGTTGATCCGCGGCGTGGGCACGGCGAGCAGCCGGGCGAGTGCGTTGGCGCTGAGGCCCAGGGGGACCAGGAAGTCCTCGCGCAGGACCTCGCCGGGATGGACCGGCCGCATGCCGTTCTTCGCCATGTCGCTGCTCCTTTCCGTGGTAGTCGACGATCTCGACGCCCTGCGGCCCGGCCCCGCTCCGCTGGAAACCGCGATGGGGAGGCGGCGGGGCGCGGCAGGCCTCTGGGCCGTGGATCGGGGAGAGACGGTATACCGCGTACCGGTACACAGCAAGAGGCGCCGCCCCCCTTCCGGCACCTCGGCCCCCCACCCCGACCGGGGGGGCGGTTGACCGGGCGGGCGGAGCGTGGGTATCGTCGCGGGCGCTCGCGCACTCCTTCGATCCGCTGGGAGGCCGCCCTGGAACCGCTCACCTTCGACGCCCTGGACCGCGCCGACTCGGTCTGGAACCGCCTGGCGGCTCGGGCGCCCCACCCCGACCCCCTGTGCTGCCGCACCGAGTGGCAGTTCTCGTACCACCAGGCCTTTGCGCCCCGGCGGCGCCTGTACTTCCGGGGCGACGGCGATGGCCTGGTGGCCCTGGCCGGCACCCCCCACCGCCGGGTGGGGACCCTGCTCGAGCCCCTGGAGTCCCACTGGCTGTTCGGGTGCCCGCTCCTGGGGCCCGGGGCGGTGGAGGTGTTCCGGGCGCTTCTGGAGGAGGAGGCCTTTCGCGCCCGGCCCCCCGCGGTGGCCTTGAGCGGCCTCACCCCCGCAAGCCCGGCGTGGCACGCGCTCCTGGCCGCCCTCCGGCCCCGCTACCGGGTGCGGCTGGGGGAACCCTCGGTGGTCCGGAGCGCGTCTCTGGCCGGGGGCCTCGACGGCTACCTGTCGCGGCGCTCGGCCAACCACCGCCGCAAGCTCCGCCAGGCCGAGCGCCGGGCCGCTGCGGCCGGGTTCACCTTCGAGCGGAGCCGCCCCGCCGACCCGGCCGCCGCCGCCGGGATCTACGACCGGATGCTGGCGGTGGAGGAGCGGAGCTGGAAGGGCCTGGGGCGCTGCGGCATGGCCGAGCCGCCGTCCCGGGAGTTCTACCGCGCCATGCTCTGCCGCCTGAGCGCCTCGGCCGCGGGCCGGGTGATCTTCGCCCGGCGCGACGGCCGGGACGTGGGCTTCGTCTTCGGCGGGGTGGCTTGCGGCCACTACCGGGGCCAGCAGTTCAGCTTCGACGCCGCCTGCAGCCCCTGGTCGGTGGGGAACCTCCTCCAGCTCGAGCAGGTGCGCTGGCTCGCCGAGGAAGGGGTGGAGCGCTACGACCTCGGGCCCTGCATGGAGTACAAGGCCCACTGGGCGGAGTGCGAGGAGCGGACGGAGACGCTGGTCTTATTGCCTCGGGGGTGAGG
>JBBIIA010000197.1:0-6497 GCA_037446775.1 Deltaproteobacteria bacterium | reverse complement strand
GGGAGAAGGCGCCCCCCCCGGCCCCTAGCCCCTAGCCCCTAGCCCCTGACCCCTGACCCCTGACCCCTCGCCTTGACGGTATCTCCCTTCGCCGCTAGGCTCGCCGCGCTTGCCCTTCACCGCCCTCTGGGAGAGCCCATGCCCGACGCGACCGCTGCCGCCCCGGCGCCTTCCCCGGCGGTGCGCTGGCAGGCGAACATGGTGGCGGTGCTCACGGCCCTGGCCCCGCTGGCCGGGGCGGCGGTCTTCTGGTACGGCTGGCGGGCCGTGGCGGTCCTCGCCGTCACCAACGCCGCGGCGTTTGCCACCGAGCGGTACTTCACCCGCCAGCGGGGCGAGCCGGTCACCTCCGCGGTCTTCGTCACCGGGAGCCTCTTGGCCCTCTCCCTGCCGCCCCAGGTGCCCCTGTGGATGTGCGTCGTGGGGGCGGTGGTGGGGGTCGCCTTCGGCAAGGAGCTCTTCGGGGGCATGGGGCGCAACGTCTTCAACCCGGCCCTGGTGGGCCGCGCCTTCCTGTACGTCTGCTTCCCCGCCGCCCTGACCGCGGGCTGGGTCGAGCCCGTGGCCTTTGGCTGGGGCGTCTGGGCCGCCGACGCGGTGACCGCGGCCACCCCCCTGCCGCTCCTGGCCCGGGGCGAAGGGGTGGACCTCGGGCGGCTCTTCCTTGGGGCGGTGCCCGGCAGCCTCGGCGAGGCCTCCAAGGGCTTGATCCTCCTCGGTGGCGCGTACCTCGTGTGGAAGCGGGTCGCCTCCTGGGAGATCATCGCCTCCACGGTGGGCGCCTACGCCGTGGTCACGGCGGCCTTTCGGCTGTTGGGCTGGGGCGCCGGCCCCGACGCCCTCTCCGGGGTGCTCGCCGGGGGCTTTCTGTACGGCGCCGTCTTCATGGCCACCGACCCGGTGAGCGCCAACCGCACCCGGCCCGGCAAGGTCGCCTACGGGGCGCTGATCGGGCTCACCACCGCGCTCATCCGGGATCTCGGCAACTTCCCCGAGGGGATCATGTTCGCGATCCTTCTGGGCAACACCATGGGCCCCATCGTCGAGGAGGGCCTGGGGGCGTGGAAGGCGGCCCGCGCGCCCCGGGAGGCGCCGCCGTGAAGCGCTGGGCCGGCTACCCGGTGCTCTTCATGGTAGTCCTCGCTACCGTGTACGGCGCGGCGGTAAGCGCCGTCGCCGTGGCCACCCGCGACCGGGTGGAAGCGGGGGCCCGGGCCCGGTTGCGGGGCCACGTGCTCGCCGCCTTCGGCCTCCCGGTTCCCGCCGACCCCCTGGCGGTGGACCGGGCCTGGGCCGCCGCGGTGGCCGAAAGGGCCGACGACCGGGGGTCCTACTTCGAGGCGAAGGGCCCCGACGGCGCTATCCTCGGCTTCGCCTTCCCTTTCGGCGGCCCCGGCTTCTGGGGGCCCATCCGAGGGGTCCTGGCGGTGGACCCCCGGGGCGAGCGCATCCTCGGCCTCTCCTTCACCGAGCACCGGGAGACCCCGGGGCTCGGGGGGCGCATCGCCGAGCCGTGGTTTCGCGACCAGTTCAAGGGGCAGGCCCCTAAGGCCCTGTCCTTCGTCTCGGGCCCGCCCCGGGGCCCCGGGGAGGTCGAGGCCATCACCGGCGCCACCCAGACCAGCACCCGGCTCGCCGCCTTCTTGAACCCCTTCCTGGCCGGGCTCAAGGACCGGGCGCCCCTGCGGGCGGGAGGGGGCGGATGACCCTCGGCCAGTGGCTGCGCCGCAGCCCCGCGGTGTCGACCCTGCGCCGGGGGATGTGGGACGACAACCCGGTCTACCGCCAGATCCTCGGCATCTGCTCGACCCTGGCGGTCACCAACCTGATGCTCAACACCCTGGTGATGGACGCGGGGCTGGTGGCGGTCACCGCGCTCTCGAGCGCCACCGTCAGCGCGCTTCGGCACCACACCCCCAAGAGCGTGCGGATGATGGCCCAGGTGCTGATCATCGCCGCCTACGTCTTGTTGTTCGACCTCACGGTGAAGGCCTACCTGCCCGAGGTGAGCGAGGCCCTGGGGCCCTACGTGGGGCTCATCATCACCAACTGCATCATCATGGGCCGGGCCGAGGCCTTCGCCGCCAAGAACGGCCCGTGGCTGTCCTTCTTGGACGGCCTCGGCTGCGGGCTCGGCTACAGCTTCGTCCTCCTGCTCCTGGCGTTCTTCCGCGAGCTCCTGGGCTTTGGCACCCTCTTCGGGGTGGCGGTGTTGCCGGCCGACCTGACCCGCTGGACGATCATGGTTATGCCCCCGGGGGCCTTTTTCATGCTCGCCCTGGCCATCTGGCTCTTCCGGCACCGGGTGCCGAGCCGGTCCTGAAGGCTTGGCGTGGAGGACGAATCGGTGTATCCAGCGGCGAGGCGCCGCCCCACCGTCGGAAGGCGAGCGGATACCGATGGTGGACCGGGACCCGGGTGCCGGTCGGCCACCCGCGGGGAGATTTGCCGCAGGGCTTCGGGGGACCCGGCCGAACCGCGGGGTGCCCCGCAGGCGCTCGCTTACGACCGTCATGGTGTAGACGGGGTCGGCGGCTACGAACGATGCGTTGGAGCAGCGCCAACGGCGCTTGCTTGTCAGGCAGGGCTCCACGAACCGTAGTCCAGGCAAGAAGGGGCAAGAAGACGGAGGATGCTTTGACGGGCACGATTTACCTTGGAGACAACCTAGATGTGCTTCGTGGTCTGCCGGCGGGATCGGTGGACCTGATTTACATCGACCCACCGTTCAATACCGGGAAGGTTCAGCAGCGGACCCAGATCAAGACCACCCGCTCCGAGGAGGGCGACCGCGTCGGGTTTCAAGGCCGCCGTTACGAGAGCGTCGTCGTGGGTACGAAGCGCTTCAGCGATCTGTTCGACGACTACCTGGCCTTTCTGGAGCCCAGGCTCAGCGAGGCCCACCGCGTCCTAGCCCCGAATGGTTGCATGTATTTTCACGTCGACTACCGCGAAGTGCACTATTGCAAGATCCTTCTCGACGCCATCTTCGGGCGGGAGTCCTTTCTAAACGAGATCATTTGGGCGTACGACTACGGCGGCAGACCCAAGAATCGATGGCCGCCGAAGCACGACAACATCCTGTTCTACGCGAAGGACCCGTCCAATTACGTGTTCAACGTAGACGAAATAGAGAGAATTCCGTACATGGCGCCGGGGCTGGTTGGTCCGGAGAAGGCCGCGCGCGGCAAGCTGCCAACCGATACCTGGTGGCACACGATCGTTCCCACCAACGGCTCCGAGAAGACGGGTTATCCGACCCAGAAACCCTTGGGGATCATGCGGCGGATCATCCAGGCGTCCTCGCGTCCCGATGCGGTCGTCCTCGACTTCTTCGCAGGGAGCGGCACCACGGGCGCCGCGGCCCTGGAGTTCGGGCGGCGATTCCTTCTCGTCGATCGCAGTCGGGAGGCCCTAGAGGTCATGGCACGGCGGTTTCACGGGACCGCAGGAATCCAGTGGGTCGGCTTCGATCCGGCGCCCCACCAGAGGGGCCCGCGGCAGGCCAATCTCTTCGAACTCGGGGCCAGGGGGGCCTGACCGAGATGCCAAACACGGTAAAGGACCCGGAGGTTCTTCTCCTCGCGTCGATCGCCGGAACATCGAAGCGGGACTACGGACGCGAAGGTGCCGATGACCCGTGGGAGGGAAGCCCGTTCGCGTGGATCAAGACGCGCCCTTCGCGGCAGGTCGGCAAGATCGGCGAGCAGCTCATCGCCGGGTGGTCGGCGGCGAAGGGGCTCGACGTCGTCGCAAGCGGGGACTCGGAGGCGGATCGGGTGATTGGCGGCCGCCGCGTCGAGATCAAGTTCTCCACCTTGTGGGAAAGCGGCGTCTACAAGTTCCAGCAGCTCCGAGACCAGAACTACGAGTTTGCCGTGTGCCTGGGGATCTCTCCGTTTGACGCGCACTGTTGGGTCATCTCGAAGGCGGTCTTGCGGCAGCACGTCATCGGCCATACGCCCCAACACACCGGCAAAGGTGGCACCGACACCTTCTGGCTATCGTTCCCGGTGGTCAGCCCGCCTCCGTGGCTTCAGCACTGCGGCGGCAGTCTCGCCGACGGGTACGGGATCCTGAAGAAGTGGCGGCCCAGGCGTTGATACTTGACGCATCGTCGAAGATCTCTGCCCCTCAAGGGTTTCTAGGAGGCCCGCCGTGGAACAGGGCGCGTTTACCATCTTCATCGCCTCGATCTTCATTAACAACATCCTCCTGGCCAACTTCCTGGGGATGTGCTCGTTTCTGGCCGTCTCCCGAGAGATCAAGACTGCGGCGGGGCTGGGGGGCGCGGTCACCTTCGTGATGACCCTCACTTCGGGTATCAACTACGCGGTGTACCGGTGGCTCCTGGTGCCCGCCGGGCTCGAGTACCTCCAGACCGTCGCCTTTATCGTGGTCATCGCCGCCACCGTGCAGCTGGTGGAGATGATCATCGAGAAGACCAGCCCGGTCCTGTACTACGCCCTGGGGATCTTCCTGCCGCTGATTACCGTCAACTGCGCCATCCTCGGCGTCAGCCTCTTTATGGTCATCCGCCAGTACTCCCTGGTCCAGGCCCTGGCGTACGGGGCGGGCAGCGGCGCCGGCTGGTGCCTGGCGATCCTCGCCATGGCGGGGCTGCGCAAAAAGATGGCGCGCTCCCGGGTCCACCCGGCCCTGGAGGGGCCCGGCATCACCGTGCTGATCGCCGGGGTGATGGCCCTGGCCTTTATCGGCTTCTCGGGCATGGTGCCGATGTGAGGGGCTGGCTGCTCGATCCGCGAGGGGCGGCGTGATGCACCCGGTGCTCGTCGCCGTCCTGGTCCTGGGGGGGCTGGCGGGGGTGCTGGCCCTGGTTATCGTGCTTGCCGAGCGGCGCCTGGTCGCCGGGGGGGCGGCGGCCCTGACGATTAACGGGGAGGCGCCGCGCACGGTGGAGCGGGGCGCGCCGCTCTTGGCCACCCTCAAGGGGGAGGGGATCTTCATCCCCTCGGCGTGCGGCGGCCGGGGGAGCTGCGGGCTGTGCAAGGTCAAGATCACCGAGGGCGGCGGGCCGCTTTTGCCCACCGAGACCCCCCACCTGACCGAGGCCGAGGCGGCCGAGAGCGTGCGGCTCTCCTGCCAGGTGAAGGTCCGGGGCGACCTGGCCCTGGAGATTTCTCCGGAGCTTCTGGCGATCGAGGAGTACGAGGCGGTGGTGGAGGCCCTGGAGGAGGCCACCTACGACATCCGGCGGGTGCGCCTCGCCCTGCCGGCCGGGGTCGGCTTCGCCTTCCGCCCCGGGCAGTTCGTCCAGCTCGAGACCCCGGCTTACGACGGCCTCGGAGAGCCCGTGTACCGGGCCTACTCCCTGGCGTCGTCGGCCGCCGCCCCGGAGCGCCTGGAGCTCTTGATCCGCAAGGTGCCCCGGGGCATCGCCACCACCTACGTCCACGAGCTCCTGCTGGTGGGGGACCGGGTCCGGCTCAACGGCCCCTACGGCGACTTTACCCTGCGGGAGACCCCCGCCGAGGCGGTCTTCATCGCCGGGGGCTCGGGGCTGGCGCCCTTCGAGTCGATCCTCGCCGACATGGCGGCGCGGGGGATCGAGAAGCGGGCGACCCTCTTTTTCGGCGCGGTGAGCCGCCGGGACCTCTACGACCTGGAGCGGATGGCTGGGTGGGAGCGGGAGGTGGCGGGTTTTCGGGCGGTGCCGGCCCTGTCGCGGCCCGCCCCGGAGGACGCCTGGGAGGGGGAGACCGGCCTCATCACCGACGTGGTGGCTCGCCACTACGGCGACATGGCGGCGATGGAAGCGTACCTGTGCGGCAGCCCGGGCATGATCGACGCCTGCATCGCGGTGCTCACCGGCAAGGGCCTGCCCGAGGACAAGATCTACTTCGACAAGTTCACGTGAGGGGCAACCCGTGAAGCAGTCCCCCGACCTCGCTACGGCCCAGGCCCGCATGGCCCCCGGGGCCCTCACCCGGGATGGCTTTCTGGGCGCCGACCCCCGGGACCTGGGGGAGATCCTCCAGGCCGACGACGGGGCGGTGCGCCGCCTCGGCCTCACCCACGGGGCGTTGGCGGGTGCCCTGAAAGCCCTGACGGCGGCGGCCCTGGGGGGGCTGGGGGCCCCGGTGGCCGTGGGCCCCTTCGAGGTGCGGGCCGACGAGGCGATGGGGAAGCTCCCCTGCCCCTTCGGCCACCCGGGCCTCTACCCCAAGGCGGTCCTGGCGGCCCGGCGCGCCGACACCGGCGAAGAGCTCCAGTGGACCGCCCTGCAAGTTCACCTGATCGAAGCCCACGGCTTTTACGAAGGCCGAGGCAGCGCCTACCGCCTGGACCCCGAGACGGTGGCGCGCTTCCTTGGCGTGCTGGCGGTGGTGCGGGGGGAGAGGGTGGACGGAGTGGACTAGGTGGACCGTAGGGCCTTCAGCCGCCGAGACCCAAGAACAACAATCCTTTGTCTTTGAGCCTCTTGCAGAAGTACCCGGAGACGTTCGGTGCTCCGGGCCATGGAGGGTGGCCCCGTC
>JBBIIA010000196.1:0-6713 GCA_037446775.1 Deltaproteobacteria bacterium | reverse complement strand
ATCGCGATCACCCGTCCCCACGACATTGCATTGGCGAACGAGACCCCGGCCGCGCCCCCCCGGGAGCCCGAGGCACCCAAGCGCCCCCCCGCGGGCGCCACCGAGAAGGCCTACCGGGCCGCCCTGGCCGAAGGGACCCCCGAGGCTCTGGACCGTTTTGCCGCCGCCAACCCGGAAGCGGCGGAAGCCGCGGAGGCCCGCCAGCGGGCCCGGAGCCTACGGGAGGAGAGCGCCTACCAGGCGGCCGTCGCCCGAAACGACGTAGCCGCCTATCAGGCCTTTCTCGAAGCCTTCCCCGCCTCGGGACGCCGCCCCGAGGTCGAAGCGCGACGCCGGGTCCTGGACGAAGAGCGCCGCCGCGCCGAAGCCGATCGGCGGGCCCGAGAGATCGACGAGGGGCGTCGGCGGGACGCCTACCACCAGGCCCGCAAGCTGGACTCCGCGGAGGCCTATAGGGTGTTCCTAGCCGCCTACCCCGACGGCCCCGAGGCCAAGGAAGCCAAGGAGCGCGCCACCGCCATCGAGGCGGACGACGCGGCGTTCGAAGCGGCCCGCTCCTCCCCGGAGGCCCTGGACGCCTACGTAGCCACCTTCCCGAAGGGGCGCCACGAGGCGAAGGCCAAGAAGCTCGCCCAGGAGATCCGCACCGCCCGGATGGAGTCCGACTTTCAAACCGCCACCGTGCGCGGGTCCCGGGCCGACTGGGAGGCGTTTTTAGCGGCGTGGCCCCGAAGCCCCAAGGCGGCCCAGGCCCGGGCCGCCCTGGAAGCGCTCACCCGGGCGGGGTCGCCCGAGCCGCCCCGTAGCCCCGAAGCGCCCGCGGCAGCCGGCAAGACGACCCTGGTCGCGGCGAGGGCAGCCCCGCTACCGTCCCTGGAGGCCAAGCCCGATGACCCGGCGTGGCGGAGTGCCCCGGTCCTCGAGGTCCCCTTGAGCGGGGACGGCGTGACCAAGAGCATCAAGGTCCGTGCCCTCCACGACGGGGCGACCCTCCTGCTCCTCGCCGAGTGGACCGACCCCTCCCGAGACACCCTGTACCGCCCGTGGATGTGGGATCCGGCCCGCCGTACCTACCAGCAGAACGAGCAGATCGACGACGCTCTGGCGATTGCCCTGTACCGGGGCAGGGCGCCCGGGGACGCCTGCATGCTCGCCGGCGAGGAGCATGACGCCGACGTGTGGCGGTGGCGGGCCCACTGGTCCGAGATCTCGGGGTACGCCGACGACGCGAGGATCCGCATCAGCCGGAATCGGATCCCCCAGTCCAACCCCTACCTGGCGGCCGCTGGCGGCGGTCAGGTGTGGATCCGCGAGGACCCCGACGAAGGAGCCGCCGGCTGGACCTTCTACATCCCGGTCGAGTTTCAGGGCCCGGTGGTGCCGAGCTACCGCCCCGCCGCGGCCCGGGGCAGCCGCAAGGACGTCAAGGCCCGGGGAGCCTGGACCCAGGCCGGCAGCACCTCGGGCACTTGGGCCGTGGCCTTCGCCCGAACCCTAGACACCAAGCAAGCCGACGACGCGCCCCTGGTCGAAGGCAGGGCGCACGCCATCTCCTTTGCCGTATACGACAAAAACGAGAAGGGGCGGCACGCCTCGAGCCAGGTCGTGTCGCTGGAAATCCGAGGGAGGTAGCGATGTCCCTGCCCGCTGGCGTCCTGATCCGGCGATGGTTTGCGGCCATGGTTGGGCTCTTGCTCGCCGTCAACGGGGTCGCCCTGGTGAGCAGCGTCGTGATCGCCCGATCGGTGCGCGTAGTGGTGACCCAGACCGAGCCCATCGCGCTCGCGAGCGCCGCCGTGCGCCAGGAGATCCTGGGTGCCCAAAAGGAGCTCTTTCGCTATCTGGCCGAGTTCTCGGATGACACCTCGCGAGCCCTCGCCGCCCTCGATCGCCTGCGGGACCACCTGGCCGAGGCGCGTGCCGTCGCCACGGCGCCCGAGGTCGCGACCGAGCTCGCCGCCATCGAGAAGAACGCGGAGCAGTACCGCAAGGTCCTGGAGATCCTCCCGGACACCAGCCAGGGTTCCCGGGATTGGAACCGCCTCCAGGAGTACAGCGCCACGGCAGTGAGTCTCGGCACCGAGGTGGAGGAGAGCGCGTCCCGGCTGGTGGCCGCCGCCCAGGAGGAGATCCGGGAGCGAGCCGGCGCCGCCCTGCGCGCGGCCTCCTGGGCCCGGTGGGGCGCCGTGGCGACCCTCGCCGCCAGCCTCTTGGTGGTGTTCGCCCTCCACCACTGGTGGCGGCGGTTCCAGGAGCTGGTCCTCGGGATCTAGCGGGTGCCTTCGGTGCCCTGTCCAGCCCGGGCCGCCCCCTTGACCCGCCGCGGACCTCCCTGGTAGCTTTCCCACCGGGCCCGGCACCGGCCAACACCGATCATCCAGCGAGGGGAGAGCCATGAACCACGGAGCACGCTACCAGGGAGACGCCAACCCCTACCGTAAGAAACACTTCCACGACACCGCCAACGAGCACCCGAGCTGCGCCCTCGCCGGGGTGGCGTGGGCCGGCAACGCCGTGCCCCTGGCCACCCGCCAGGAGGCCCTGGCCGCGGGTTTCTCCCCGTGCATCTTCTGCATGCCCTACGAGAAGGGGGCGGACTGAGCCGCGCCGCCTCGCCCCGGGGGCGTGGGGGAGACGACCGCACCATCCTGCGGGGTCACTTCCTCATGGCCATGCCCCAGCTCGCCGACCCCAACTTCGCCCGTACGGTCGTCCTGGTGTGCGAGCACGGCCCCGACGGCGCCCTCGGCCTCGTGGTGAACCGCCCCACGCCCTTCGTCCTGGGACAGGTGTACGGGGGGCAGGACATCGCCGGGGAGGGAGGTGCGACCGAGCCGGTCCACTTCGGGGGCCCGGTGCAGCCCGAGATGGGATTCGTGGTCTACCAAGGCCGGGCGTATGCCGGCTCCCTGGACGTGGGCGACACCCTGCACCTCGGCACCTCGCTGGAGATCCTGCGGGACATCGCCGCGGGGCGCGGGCCGGCACGATTCCGCTTCTTCCTCGGGTACGCGGGCTGGGCGCCCGACCAGCTCGAAGCCGAGATCGCCCGCAACGACTGGCTCACCGCGCCGGCGGATCCGGCCATCCTGTTCCACCACCCGGCCGAGGAGCGCTGGGAGCAGGCCGTCCGCTCCCTCGGCATCGACCCCCATCTCCTGACCCGGGGGTTCGGTACCGCCTAGCGGGGCCCCGGATCATCTGCCCCGCTGCACCACCAGGTTCTGGCCGAGGCGAAGCACCCCCTTGGGGCCGAGGTTGTTCCACGCCCGAAGGTCATCGACGCTCACCCCGTACCGGCGCGCCAGGGTGCTCAAGGTGTCGCCCTTCTCCACCCGGTGGGTGGCCGTCCGGGGCTCCGGGTTGCGCTCCTGCCATCCGGCCAGGGCAGCCGCCATCCCCGCTGCCGCCTCGGCCGGCACCGTCAGGCGGTGGGTGCCCCGCGGCAGGCTGGTGCCGACGAGGGACGGGTTCAAACCCAGGAACCGCCGGTAGGAGACCCCGGCGGCTTCCGCCAGGACGCGCAGGGGGACTTCTTTGCGCGCGACCGCGAGCTCGACCCGGGCGGTAGCCTCCGGCGCGTACAGCCGGGCGCCCTCGAGGCGGATGCCGTAGGCGGCGGGCCGCTCGGCCACCAACTTTGCCGCGAGCATCCGGAACACGTAGCGCTCCGTCTCCGCTGGCAGCTTGAGCCCCCAGAAGTCCTTGCCGCCCTGGCTCTCCAGGGCCCGGACCACCCGCTCTGGCCCCGCGTTGTAGGCGGCCAGGGCCAGGGGCCAGGAGCCGAACCGCCCCCGCAGGTCCTTTAGATGCTGCAAGGCGGCCGCGGTGGAGTCCTCCCAACCGCGTCGGGCGTCGCGCCAGCTGTCTTGGGCGAGGCCGTAGGCCGCCCCGGTGGCCGGCATGAACTGCCACGGCCCCACCGCCCCCGCGTGGCTCACCGCCTCGGCCCGCAGGTTGCTCTCGATCACGGCCACGTACTTCAGGTCCTGGGGCAGGCCCCGGCGGCGGAGCTCCTCTTCGATGGCGGGAAAGCTCCGGGGCATCCGTTTGAACCACAGAGCGGTGGTGACCGGGCTGCCGAGGGTCACCACGAGCTCTAGATCGAGCCGCTCCCCCACGTCCTCCCGGCCCAAGGGGACCGGCTCCCCGCACAGCTCCAGGGTTTCGGGCAGGGGCAGCCGCAAGAGGTGGGAGATCCCACTCGGCTCCGAGCCCCCCGCCAAGCCCCCCGACAGCACGCAAACCAAGACCGCACCGACCAATCGACGGATGCCCATGTGGAAAACACCCCGCGCCCGGGCGCAAAAAAGAGCGGGCGGGGCTTTCGCCCCGCCCGCTCGGAAAACCTTGTTTTGGAACGCGCCTAACCCCGCCGCTGCCCGAAGCAGTCGCGGCAGTACACCGGGCGGTCCTGGCTCGGCCGGAAGGGGACCTGGGTCTCCTGGCCGCAGTCGTCGCAGGTGACGCTAAAAAGCTCGCGCCGGGGACGGGAGTCGTAGCCACCGCCGCCGCCACCACCGGCCCCCTGCTCGGGCTTGCTGGTCTTGCGGCGAGTCCGGCACAGCTTGCACCGGGTGGGCTCGTTCTCGAACCCCTTGGCGGCGTAAAACTCCTGCTCGCCCGCCGTAAAGATGAATTCGTCTCCGCAGTCCCGGCAGTTGATCGTCTTGTCCTGGTACATGGTCACTCTTCCGATTCCCTGTGTGTGAACGCAACCCGCGGCGCCCGGCGCCCCGCAGCCGCCCCCGCTGGGGCGGAGACGCGGGGATTCTACCACAACGGTTGCCCGGGAAAAGCGATTTCTTTCGCCTATCCCGGCTTGACCGCCACAAACAGCTTGTGGAGGCCGAGCCAGTTGACCCGACGCTCTTCCACCACCCGCAGGCCGGCCCGCTCCAGGGTCGCGCCCACCTCCAGATCGGTGGAAAACCCGACGCGCTCCATCAGCGGCGACAGCGCGGACTTGGCCGCCCCGTACATCCCGTCCTCCCTTGTGTTGCTGACCACCACCGCCCGCCCCCCCGGCCGACACACCCGAAAGACCTCCGCGCACAGCCGTCCCGGGTCCCCCACCGTGGTCACCACGTAGGGGGCCACCACGACGTCAAAGGAGCCGTCGTCAAACGCCAGTTGGGTGGCGTCCATCCGTCGCAGGTCGATCCGGCTGCCGTTGCCCTCCACCAGGGCCCGCCACCGGGCCTGGCGCAGCATCCGGGCGCAGATATCCACCCCGAGGATCCGGCACCCGGTCGGGTAATGGCGCAAGCCCAGGCCCGTCCCCACCCCCACTTCCAGGACGACCTCCCCGGGCACTACCCGCCGGGCGGCTTCCCGCCGGCCTTCCTCCAGGGAGAGGCCGAAGACCCAGTCGTACACGGGAGCCACGGCGGCGTAGAAACGTTTGGAGTATTCTTGATCCAACGGGCTCCTCCTCTGCCCTCCCCGTCCGTCCAGTGTAGGGGTTGCCCCCTTGAAGTCAACGGGCCGCTTGAGCGCGGGGCCCTGCGGCGGCATAATTCCCCCTTCCGTCTCCCCTGTCCCGAGCGTTCACCGTGATTCCGCCTACCCTCCACGTCGTGCTGGTCAACCCCGAGATCCCCCCCAACACCGGCAACGTCGCCCGGCTGTGCGCCGCCACGGGCTCCCGGCTTCACCTGGTGCACCCCCTCGGGTTCTCTGTGGATGACCGGCAGCTCAAGCGCGCCGGGCTCGACTACTGGCCCCACGTGGACCTGTGCCACCACCCGAGCCTCGAGGCGGCGCTCGCCGCCTCCGGGACCGGGCCGGTGCTCCTCTTCACCGCCCGGGGCGGCACCCCCTACGACCGGGCCCCCTACGCCCCCGGCGCGCGGCTGGTGTTTGGGCCCGAGACCCGGGGGCTCGCACCGGAGCTCCTGGCCGCCCACCCCGAGCGGTGCGTCCGCCTCCCCATCTGGGGTCAGGTGCGCAGCCTCAACCTGTCGGCGGCGGTCGCGGTGGCGGTGTACGAGGGCTACCGCCAGCTGGGAGCCTGGGGGCCGTGACCAAGCTCACTCCTCGGGGGAGGCGCCGCACCCCACCCGGGGCCGGGCCCGCTCCCGCTCCCCGAAGTGCTTGAGATCCAGGACCAGGAAGAAGTTCAGGACCGTCCGGATGCCCACGATGGCGCCGAGCTTGCCGATCTCCTCCCAGGTGGGGGAGACGGCGGTGCGCAACACGTCGGCCCCGATCAAGAACTCCAGGCTGAGGGAGAGCATGTGCCCCAGGTCGTTTCGCATCTCGACCATGGCGAGGTGGGTGCGCCGTCGGATGAGGCCGTCTCGTACCCAGTCCCAGAGGGCCAAGAGGAGGCCGAGCACGATGAAGCCCACCGCCAGTCCCTCGGCGGCAAGCGCCACGTAGTGGGCCAGGGTGCGGATGATCGCTTCCATGAAGTCCTCCCGGCCCGGGGGGCCGCCTGGGGGCCGACGCGGTGCACGGCGAGCTTGCCACAAGGGGCGCCCCGGGGCGAGGGGCTCACGGCCGCACCGCCCGCACGGCTCGGCGTAGGCGCCGCAGGGTCGGCCCCCGGGGGCCCGGCGGCCCGTACCGGAGGTCCCCGTAGGCGGCGGCCACCTCGGCGGAGTCGTCGCATGAGGCGTTGTCCACCACGATGACCTCCCAGGCCAGGCCGGGCGGCACCTCTTGGGCCGCGAGGCAGGCGAGGGTCTCGGTCAGGACGCGGGCCCCGT
>JBBIIA010000195.1:0-6820 GCA_037446775.1 Deltaproteobacteria bacterium | reverse complement strand
GCCGACGAGCCGCCGCTTCCCCCGCCCCCGGTCGGTGCCGCCCGCAGCCCGTCCACCGACTCCAGGAGCTTGTCCAGATCCTGGGCGGCGCCCTTCCCTTCTAGGAGCGTCCCCCGGGCCGCGGCGGTGCTCGCCCCCCCGCGCCCTCCCAGAAGCCCCAACAAGCCCTTTTGGGCGACCGCTTGCCGCACCTCCTCCCGGCGCCTCGCGGGGTCCGGGGGCGCCGCCGGCGCCGGGGCCGGCGCCTCGGGGCGCGGCTCCGCCGCCCGGGGCTCTTCGGGCTTCGGCTTGGGCTCCTCCGGCTCGGCCTTCTCCTCGGGGGCCGGGGGCGCCTCTTCGACCTTCTTCTCGGCGCGCTTGAGGATCTCGGCCCGGGCCCGGGTCTTGGCCTGGGGGGCTTCGTAGATCAGCCGGGCAAACCGCCGGGCGACCTCTTCGGGCTTGGGCGCCGTAGGCAGGGGCAGGGACGCCAGGCTCAAGGCCGCAAACAGAAGGCCGGTGTAGATCCCCCAGGTGAGCAGGGCGAAGGGGCGCTCCTCCCGGGTGAAGACCGGGCGCCGAAACCGGGCCGCCACCGGGGGCACCCTCGGCACCGGGGCCAGGACCACCGCCGGCGCCGGCTCCGGCGCCGGGCCCCAGGCCACCGACAGCTGAAAGCCCCGGTAGGCGAGCTCGGCAGTCAGTTCGGGGGTGAGCCGAACCCACCGCGCGCCCTTCCGGCCCCGGGGGAGCCCCCACGCCTCCAGGTCCTCCAGGGGGAGGCGCGTCCCCCCCCGCACCAGGGCGCCGGTCATCCCGGGCCGCAGCCACAGCCGCGCGCCCCCCCAGCCGACCCGGGCCAGTTCCTCGGCCGCCGCCAGCCCCGACCCGGGGAGCGGGAGCTCGAGGCCCCGACCGCTCCCCCACCGCAGCCGGCCCCGCGCCCGGGACGTAGCGGCCACGGGGCGCCCGTCCCGGGCGCAGTGCACCCACAGGTGGGCCGGGCGGTCCGCCGCGCGCTCCCGGCGAAGGAGAGGCAGCCCCATCACTCCTCCCGCAGGACCGCGAGGGTCTGGTTGACGTACTCGGCTTGCCCGGCGGTGTAGATGATCTTCTTGAGCAGCCGAAAGGGGATCTCCCGGTCCCCCTGGAGGACGATCTCCCCGGTGAAGATCACGGCCGGGTTGACCGCGGCGATCTCCTTGGCCCGCTTGCCCAGGGCGGTCAGCGCCCGGTGGAGGGGCTCGATGAGGGGGTCCTCCGAGCGGAGGTAGGGACCCACGTCGGCCACCAGGAGCTCGCCGTCCAGGTACAGGGCCTGCCCGTTGAAGGCGACCGCGGCCGCCGGGTGCACCTCTTCCTGGGCGGTGGACGCGGGCAGGCGGATCGACTGGGCGAGCTGCATCACGTGCCCCTCGGTGGCGTAGCTCTTGAGCAGGAACACCAGGAGGATGGTGAACACGTCCACCATCGAGGTGATCTGGAGCGACAGCTGTCGGGGCGCTCGCCGACGGTGCTTCTTGCGTTTGGTCGGGGCAAAGGCCACGGTCTACTCCGGCCCCGGGAGGTCCAACCGGTCCGCCAGGGCGACGGCCGGGAAGAACGGTCGGCAGCGGTCCATGGCGCGGACGATGTCGTCGTAGATGATCTGGTCCTCCAGGAGCAGGGTGATGGCCTCCTCCCGGGGTTGCCGGGCCTTGGCCGCGGCGAGCTCCCGGGACAGGACCGCGAAGTCGTAGCCGCCCCCCGCCCGGGGGATGCGGGCGAGGGTCTTGCGGCCGGAGGCGAGCACGAACCCCCGGTCGGTCACCGCCAGGGTGAGGGCGTCGGCCAGGGTCGACGGATCCAACTCCTCCAGGTAGCGCACCTGGTCGGCGCTCGGGAGGTTCATGGGGATGGCCGCCACGGTCTCAAACACCGCCGTCTGGAGCAGCATGGGCACCAGGACCACCAGGAGGCTCATCACCGGGATCAGGGAGAGCTCGACCTCGGCGATCGTCCGCCGCCGCCGTTGGCTCGGGCGTTTGGCCGCCACGGTCAGCTCCCCGGCCGCCCGGCCGCCAGGAGATTGATCAGCTTCACCGAGTACTGGTCGATCTCATCCACCACCTTGGTCGCCTTGGACTGGAGGAAGGAGTACACCACCATGCACGGGATGGCGACGATGAGGCCGTAGGCGGTGGTGTTCATGGCCATGGAGATGCCCCGGGCGAGCATCGCGGCCTTCTGGGAGGGGTCGGCCCCCGCCACCGCCTGGAACGCTTCCATCAGGCCGACGATCGTCCCCAAGAGACCGAGGAGGGTAGAGACGTTGGCGATCATGGAGAGGTAGGGGAGGCGCTTCTCCACCAGGGGGAGCACCGCCAGGGCCTCTTCGTCCATGGCGTTTTGCACCGCCCGCTCCCGCCCGCTGCCGACGCCCGCGGCCGCGTCCAGGCCGGCGCGCAGGATCCGCGGCAGGGGAGCATCGCCGCACAGCGCCCGGGCCGCCGCCAGGTCCCCCGCAACCACCAGCGCCTGGAGTTCGCCGAAGAAGCGGCGACCGTCCACGTTGAAGCGGACCACGAGCCAGTACGCCCGCTCGACGGCGACGGCCAGCCCGAGCCCCAGGGCCGCGGTGATCGGGTACATGAAGAGGCCGCCCTCCTGAAAGGTGCGGGCGAGGAACTCGATCATGGTCTTCGTGCCTCCGGTTGGCGGGGCGCCGTCTGGCGAACCCAGTCCTCGAAGGGGCCGGGGAGCAGGGGCTCCAGCAGTTCGGCCCGGTAGTCCTTGGTGAGCGGCCCCAGGTCCATGCGGACCTCGCGCCGCGGGATGACGTAAAAGACCTCCGGGCGCTCCACCTCGCCGCGGATCTCCACCTCCTCCATCCGCACCGGGGGCGCGGCCGGGGCGGCGGCCTGTCCCCCGGCCTCGCCGCCCACCCCGACGAGCAGCAGCAAAGCGAGGGCTCCCCGGGCGCCCGGCCTCACGGCGCCGCCTCCCGGGCCCGGCGCTCGGCGGCCTTGCGCCAGCGCGCCACGTCGGCGTCGTCGGGGCGCACCGCCAGGTAACGGTCGTAGTAGGAGAGCGCCGCCCCCGGCTTGCCGAGGTACTTCTCGTTCAGGATGCCGAGGTTCTTTAGGGCCGGAGGAAACTCCGGCAGGGCCCCGAGGGCTGCCTCGAACGCCTCCCGGGCCCCCGCCAGGTCCCCCTGGGCGCGCCGGGCCAGACCCAAATTGTTCCACGCCTCGGGCTCCTCGGGCCGGTCGGCGGCGGCGGCGCCAAACAGCGCGGCCGCCCCGGCGCCATCCCCCTGGCTGAGCCGCAGGATCCCCAGGTTCACCCGGGCGGCGTAGTCGGCGCCATCGAGATCCAGGGCCCGACGGTACGCCTCCTCGGCACCGGCGGCGAGTCCGCGAAGCCGCCGCAGGTCCCCCACCAGCACCCACGCCGCCGACCCGGGGCGGGGCACTCCCACCGCCACCTCGGCGGCGGCGGCGGCCCCGCCCAGGTCCCCGGCCAGCAGGCGAGCCCGCCCCAGATACACCGCGAAGCGCCCGGCGGAGGGGGTACCCGCGGTCGCCTCCAGGTGGGGCAACGCCTCCGCGGCACGCCCCTGGGCGAGGGCGAGCCAGCCGGCAAGGCCCCGGGCCTCGGGATCCTCGGGGGACTCCTTGGCGCGCGCCAGCGCCAACTCCAGGGCTTCCTCTTCCCCCCGCCCGCGCCGGTGGGCGAGCTGGGCGAGAGCCCAGGCGGCCTGGGCTTCCTCGACCCCCTCGGCCGCCAGCGCCCGCCACCCCTCGGCGGCGGCCGCCAGATCCCCCATGGCCTCCAGGGCCCGGGCCTGGACCACCCGGGCTTCGATCATCCGGGGGTCGAGCACCGCCGCCCGGCGCGCCGCCTCCAGGGCGCGGCCGAACTCCCCGGCCGCCATGGCCTGCCGCGCCTCCAGGAGCAGCCCCACGGCGTCGGTCTCCGGCGCCACGGCCGCCGGGGGCTTGGGAGGCGCCGCCGGGGGGGTCGGGGGCCGCGCCGCGCAGCCAAACCCCAGGGCGGCGGTCACGGCCAAGAAGAACCACCTCACGGTCGCCCCTCCCCGGTAGGCTGGCCGGCGGGCGGCTCCTGGGGCACCGGCACCGTCCACGCCGGCGCCGCCTCCTCGGTGCGCTGGTACGCCCAGGGTACCAGGGCCTCGAGACGCTCGAACATCCGCTCCACCCACGGCGTGTGGACGGCCGCCCGCCGCGCCGCGTCGATCCCCTTCTGGTAGTACCCCACGGCCCGGGCCTCCAGGGGAAACGCCTTCTCCTCCAAAAGGAAGTCGTACTCCTCCCGCTCTTCTTCCGAGAGGCCCGCCGGGCGTTCCGAGCCGAGCAAGGCGTCCTTGAGGTGTTCGAACGCGAGGCCGGTACGCAGGAGGGCCTCGGTAAAGGCGTCGGCATAGGGCAGGCCCGCCGCCCGGGTCAAATAGCCGAGTGCCTCCTCCAACAGCCCCTCCTTCTGCACCAGGGCGGCTTCCAGGTCCCCCCGCAGGGCCACCGCCTGAAAGGCCTCGAGGGTCAGGCGACCGAGGGCGAGGGCCGCCTTCGCCCGCCAGGGGTCGGCCTCCGCGCCGGCCGGCGCGTCCCACGCCCGGCGGTAGCGGGCCGCCGCGTCCAGCCCCCGCCCCCGCAGCAGCCGCTGGTCGCCCTCCCGCACCAGGGCCTCGGCCACCCGGGGATCCCCGGCGAACCGGCCGGCAAACTCCTCAAAGAGCCGCGCTGCCCCCTCGGCGTCCTCGCCGCGCTCCGCGGCGCGGGCCGCCCGAAACAGGGCGTCCGGCGCCCCCGGGGACCGGGGGTCGGCGCGGTACAGCTCCTCCAGGCTCCGGGACGCCTGGCGCCAATCCCCGAGGGAGGAGAAGATCTCCGCCGACAGCACCAGCGCCTGCTGGGCGTGGGGCGTGCCCCGGTACGCCTTGGCGAGGCGGTCGTACACCTGGGCGGCGTCGCCGTCCCGGCCGAGGGCCTGGAGGTTCTCCCCCGCCCGGTACAGGGCGATGCGCGCCGCCTCTTCCCCGGGGAACTCGTCGGCCAGGCGGAGGAAGTGGCGATTGGCCTCCCCGAGCTTCCCCTGCCCCTGGGCGACCTCCCCCTGCTTGAAGACGCTGTAGCTGACCAGGCGCCAGGCCTCGGCCCCCTCTCCCGGCCCCAGGCCCGCCTTCAGCGCCTGGCGGGCGGCCTCCTCGGCCCGGTCGAACACCTCCTCGCGGAAGAAGCACCGGGCCACCCGGTCCAGGGCCCGGGGCGCGAGGGGGTGGCGGCCGTGCTCCCGGGCGACCCGCTGGAACAAGCCCCGGGCCCGGGGGAACTGCCCGGCCTCGAAGGAGAGCTCGCCGGCCGAGAAGAGCACCTGGGGCACCGCCGGAGACCCGGGATTGAGGGTCCCATACTCCTCCTGGGCGCCCAGGAGGTCTTCCAGGGCGCCGGGATCCTCCCGGTGCAGCGTAGCGAGGACCTCGATCCGACGGTAGCTCGCCTCCTCCCGATGGGACGTGCGCCCCGGGTGGCGCGCCACGCGGGCGTACTGGGCCGCCGCCTCCCGGAGGCGCCCGCCCTCCCGCAGGGCCTGACCGAGGGCGTAAGCCATCTCGTAGCCCGCCTCGGCCTCGTCGCCAAACCACTCGAGGTAGCGCCCGTAGAGACGCAGCGCGCGCTCCAGACCTCCCTGACCCCGCTGGGCCCGCCCGTGGTGGTACAGGGCCGCGAGCCGCAGCCCCTCCTCCACCAGGGCGTCCCGCTCGGCTCCCAGGGGCCCCGCCCCGTGCGCCCCGTCCCAGGGAGACCCCGGGGCGTAGCGCGCACCCCAGGACTCCCGCCGCTCGTTGGCTCCGTCCAGGTCCCGCGAGATCACCAGGGCCTGGATGATCCCTCGCTCCAGGGCCAGGCACTCCGCCGCCGCGGGGGCGGCCTCGACCCCAGCGGCGTAGGTGTCGGCCGCCTCCCGGTAGCGGCTCGAATCGACGTACAGGTCGCCCACCGCCCGGTACAGCGCCGGAGCGTAGGCGGTGGCCCCGGGCCGCTCGGCCAGATAGGCGCGCAGGCCGTCCAGCCCACCCCACTCCAGGAGGGTCTTGGCGAGCACGTCCAGGGTCTCTCGCCGCAGCCCGTCGGTGGGGTCTCGTCCCTGCTCCATGACCCGGGCGAAGGACGCGGCGGCCCGCCCGTAGTCCTGGAGGTTGAAGAGACACCACCCGAGCTTGTACAGGGCCTTCTCCGCGTACTCCGGTCGGCCGCTCCCGACCACCGCCTGGTAGTGGGGGATGGCCCCCTCCACATCGCCACCGTCAAACGCCGCCTCCCCGAGGCGCATGTGGATCTCGTCCGCGTAGGGCGTCGTCGGGTCCCGCCGGAGCACCTCCTCGTAGGCCCAGGCGGACCGGGCCGCCTCCCCGGCCTCGGCGTACAGATACCCGAGGTTGTAAAACCCGGTGAGGGCCTGGGGAGAGTCGGGATAGGCGTCCACCAGGTTGCGGAACCGGGCGATGGAGCGGGGGTAGCGGCTCCCCGGCGGCACCGAGGCCTCGGCGCCCCGTTCGTACACCTCCCGCAGGGCGGCTTCCTCCTCCCGGTAGGCGAGTTCCGCTAGGCGCAAGAGGATCTCCGGCTTGCGGGCCTCGGGCGTCCCGGGGCGGGCCAGGAGCTCCTCATACCGCTCGGCCAGGGCCGCCCCGGGCGCCGGGGCCTCGGGGGTCACCGCGGCGGCCCGCCGCCGCTCGAGCTCGCGAATCCGCTCCGACGCCCGACGAGCGGCCTCGTCCAGGGTCGGCGCCGGCTTCGCCGGGGACGCCGCCACGGGGCCCGGGGCCGCCGGCCCCGGG
>JBBIIA010000194.1:0-6825 GCA_037446775.1 Deltaproteobacteria bacterium | reverse complement strand
GGAACAGGGAACAGGGAACAGGGAACAGGGAACGGGGAACGGGGAACGGGGAACGGGCGTCGTTGAACTGACAGGATCTGTCACCGGTGGGGCGTATCTTGGGTCGACAGCCGCGGGCGTGGGGCCGGCGGCGGGGCGAGGAGGTGGAGCGAGGGTGGCGGACGCGGCGAAGCGGGTGGACCGGGTGGAGCGGGGGGACGTGGGGGAGGGGTTCGAGCTGGCGGCCATCGAGGGGTGGGCGGAAGAGGTCCGGTCCCTGGCCCGGTGGGCGGCGGGGCGCGACGGGGTGGTGCTGGCGACCCCGGCCTTCCGGGAGGCCGAGGAGTTCCTGGCCCAGGCCCGGGCCTTTGCCCGCGACCTCGACTGGCGCGAGCTGTCGTCCCGGGAACTGCGGGCGCTGGACCACCTGGCTCGGGAGGTGACCGACGCCTTCTTCGGGCTCCACCTCCTCGCCGCTCGGGTGCACGGACACCATCGAGCATCGGGCATCGAGCATCCAGCATCGATTCCGCGCGCCCCCGCTCCTTGAATCCTGCCCCCCCGTCCGCTATCATCCGCCCCCTTTCCGGGCCCGGACCGAAAGGAGCCGTCCTCTGGAGTTTTGCGCGCTCGCCAGCGGCAGCAAGGGCAACGCGGTGTATCTCGGCGGCGGGGGGCGGGGCGTCCTGGTGGACGCCGGGCTGTCGGGCCGCGAGCTCGAGGGGCGCCTCGTGGGCGCGGGGCTCGAGCCCCGGGGCGTGGGCGCGGTGGTGGTCACCCACGCCCACCGGGACCACCTGTGGGGGGTGGGGCCCTGGGCGCGGCGCCACCGGGTACCGGTGTATCTGACCGAGGCGTGCCGCCGGGAGGCCGAGGTCTCCCTGGGGCCCCGGGGCCTGGTGGGGGTGGAGGTGCGGGAGTTCGAGGTGGGCCGGCCCTTCGCGGCCGAGGGCCTGGAGTTCACCGCCTTTGCCACCAGCCACGACGCGGGCGGCTCGGTGGGCTTTCGGGTGACCGACGGCCTGGCCGTAGCCGGGCTGGTCACCGACCTGGGGGTCGCTTGCGCGGCGGTGCGGGCGGGGCTGCGGAGGCTCGACTTTCTGTACCTGGAGTCGAACCACGACGAGGAGCGGCTGGCGAAGGGCCCGTACCCGTGGCCGCTCAAGCGGCGCATCCGGTCGACCCGAGGCCACCTGTCGAACCGCGAGGCGGCCGAGCTCGTGGCCGAGCTGCTCCACGGTGGGCTCAAGACCGTGGTCCTGGCCCACCTCTCCGAGGTGAACAACGAGCCGCGCCTCGCCTTCGAGGCGGGCTCGGCCGTCCTCGCCGCCGCGGGCGCCCGGGACGACGTCACCTTGCTGGTGGCGCGCCAGGACCGCCCGGGCCGCCGCGTGACCGTCCGCTAACCCTCCCGCCGAGGTGCCCCATGGTTCCCCGTTACACCCGCCCCGAGATGGCCGCCGTCTGGACCGACGAGAACCGCTACAAGAAGTGGCTCGACGTCGAGATCTACGCCTGCGAGGGGTGGCACCGTCTCGGCCAGATCCCCGACGAGGACCTGGCGGCCATCCAGAGCCGGGCCGCCTTTGAGGTGTCCCGGATCGAGGCGATCGAGGCCGAGGTCAAGCACGACGTCATCGCCTTTCTCACCAACGTGGCCGAGCACGTGGGGCCGTCCTCCCGGTTCATCCACCTGGGGCTGACGAGCTCGGACGTGCTCGATACGGCCCTCGCCCTGCTCTTGGTCGAGGCGACCGACCTTTTGATGGGCCAGGTGAGCGAGCTTTTGGGGGTCCTCAAGGCCCGGGCCGAGGAGTTCAAGTTCACCCCCCAGATGGGCCGCTCCCACGGCATCCACGCCGAGCCGGTCACCTTCGGGCTCAAGCTCGCCCTGTGGTACGACGAGATGAGCCGCAACCTGGAGCGGCTGGCCCGGGCCCGGGCGGCCATCGCCGTGGGCAAGATCTCGGGGGCGGTGGGGACCTTCGCCAACGTGGATCCCCTGGTGGAGGAGCACGTCTGCGCCCGGGCGGGGCTGGTGCCCGCGCGGGCGTCGACCCAGGTGGTGAGCCGGGACCACCACGCCGAGTACTTTGCGCACCTCGCCCTGGTGGGGACCTCCATCGAGAAGTTCTGCGTCGAGATCCGCCACCTCCAGCGCACCGAGGTGCTCGAGGCCGAGGAGGCGTTCACCAAGGGGCAGAAGGGCAGCTCGGCCATGCCCCACAAGCGAAACCCCATCGCCACCGAGAACCTCTCGGGCTGCGCCCGGCTCCTGCGCTCCTACGCCCAGGCGGCCCTGGAGAACGTGGCCCTGTGGCACGAGCGCGACATCAGCCACTCCAGCGTGGAGCGGGTGATCGCCCCGGACGCCACGATCCTTTTGCACTACATGCTCCACCGCTTCACCCACGTGGTGCGAAACCTCGCCGTGTACCCCGAGAACATGCAGCGAAACCTCGACCGCACCGGCGGGCTGATCTACAGCCAGCGGCTGCTCCTGAAGCTGGTGGAGAAGGGCGCCTCCCGGGAGGACGCCTACCGGCTGGTGCAGCGAAACGCCATGCGGGTGTGGGAGGAGGGCGCCGACTACAAGGCGCTTTTGGCGGCCGATCCCGAGGTGTCGGGGCTGCTGACCGCCGCCGAGGTCGACGAGGCCTTCGACATCGGCTACCATCTCAAGCACGTGGACACGATCTTTCAGCGGGTCTTTGGGGGCTAGCGCGGCGCCGCCCCAGACGGTCGAGGGACGAGGGGGAGGTTCTTTTGACAGGATGAACAGGATGGACAGGATTCTCCGGGTCTGCCTGCCGCTGGCATCCTGAACATCCTGTCCAATTCCCCGTGCCCTCCCGAGTGGCCGGGTGGTGGATGTTGGTTACCCACGGAGTTTGCGATGGTTGCGCGCGTCGAAGTCGGCATGAAGGGGCACCTGCGAGACCCCCGGGGGGAGGGGTTTGCCCGGGAGGTGCGGGAGTTTTTGCACCTGGGGGTCGCCGAGGCCCGGACCCTGGACGTGTACACCCTGGATCTTGGCCTCTCGGAGGAGGAGCTTCGGGCGGTGGCGGCCGAGGTGCTCTCGGACTCGGTGATCCAGGACGTGGCGGTGGGGGCGCCCCTGGCGCCCCGGCTGTACCCGATGTTTCACTGGGCGGTGGAGGTGGGGTACCTGCCCGGGGTCACCGACAACGTGGGCCGCACCGCCAAGGAGGCGGTGGAGCACGCCTTGGGCCGCACCTTTCCCCACGAGGCCCAGGTGTACACCGGGGTGCAGGTGCTGCTCAGGGGCGAGGGGCTCACCCGGGAGTCGGTGGAGGCCCTCACCGCGGGGTTTCTGGCCAACCCCCTGATCCAGCGCTGGGAGATCCGGTCTCAGGCCGAGCACCGCCAGGGGGGCGGCTTCCCCGCCCGGGTGCCCCGGGTGCACGACGAGGCGGAGCCCCGGGTGGCCACGGTGGACCTGGAGGTGAGCGACGCCGAGCTGGTGCGCCTCTCCAAGGAGGGCCTGTTGGCCCTCACCCTGGGGGAGATGGAGACCATCCGCGACCACTACCGGGACGAGGGGGTGCGGGCCCGGCGCCGGGCGCTCGGCCTGCCCGAGAGCCCCACCGACGTGGAGCTCGAGTGCCTCGCCCAGACCTGGTCCGAGCACTGCAAGCACAAGATCTTTAACGCCACCATCCACTACGACGACGGGGTCGGCGCGCCCCGGGTGATCCGGAGCCTCTTTAAGACCTACATCGTCGGCGCCACCGAGCGGGTGCGCCGGGGCCTGGGGGACCGGGACTTCTGCCTGTCGGTCTTCGTGGACAACGCCGGGGTCATCACCTTCGACGAGGCGTGGTCCCTGGTCTTCAAGGTCGAGACACACAACTCCCCCTCGGCGCTCGATCCCTACGGCGGGGCCCTCACCGGCATCGTGGGGGTGAACCGGGACGCCATGGGCACCGGCATGGGGGCGCGGTTCCTCTTTAACGTCGATACCTTTTGCTTTGCCGACCCCTTCTATGAGGGGGCCCTTCCCCCCCGGCTCCTCCACCCCCGGCGCATTTACGAGGGGGTGGTGAAGGGGGTGGAGCACGGCGGCAACAAGTCGGGCATCCCCACGGTAAACGGGGCGGTGGTCTTCGACCCCCGGTTCCTCGGCAAGCCCCTGGTGTACTGCGGCACCGCGGGCCTGCTGCCCCGCACCCTGCACGGCCGGCCCGGCCACGAGAAGCGCGCCCTGCCCGGGGACCGGATCGTGATGGCCGGCGGCCGCATCGGCAAGGACGGCATCCACGGGGCGACCTTCTCCTCCGAAGAGCTCCACGAGGGGAGCCCGGCCACAGCGGTGCAGCTCGGCGACCCGATCACCCAGAAGCGGCTGTACGACTTCCTGCTGGTGGCCCGGGACCGGGGCTTGTACCGTTCGGTCACCGACAACGGCGCCGGGGGGCTCTCCTCCAGCGTCGGGGAGATGGCCCAGCAGGCGGGGGGCGCGGTGCTGGAGCTCGACCGGGCGCCCCTCAAGTACGCGGGGCTCTCCCCCTGGGAGATCCTGGTCTCCGAGTCCCAGGAGCGGATGACCCTGGCGGTGCCCCCGGAGCACCTCGCCGCCTTTTTGGCGCTAGCCGCCGAGCGGCGGGTGGAGGCCACCGACCTCGGAACGTTCACCGCCGAGGGCGACCTGGTGGCCCGCTTCAAGGGCAAGGTGGTCGCCCACCTCCCCATGGCGTTTTTGCACGGTGGCCTGCCCCCCATGGAGCTCTCGGCCCGGTGGGAGCGGCCGGTGCACCCCGAGCCCGACTTCCCCTGCCCGGAGGACCTGGGGCCCGACCTCCGGGCGCTTTTGGCGCGCCTGAACGTCTGCTCCAAGGAAGCCATCGTCCGGCGCTACGACCACGAGGTGCAGGGCGGCAGCGTGATCAAGCCCTTCGTGGGGGTCTTAAACGACGGGCCCTCCGACGCCGCCGTGGTGCGCCCCCTGCTGGAGGGCTTCGCCGGGGTGGTGACCGCCAACGGCATCTGCCCCCGGTACAGCGACATCGACACCTACTGGATGGTGGCGGCCGCGGTGGACGAGGCGGTGCGCAACGCCGTGGCCGTGGGCGGCAGCCTCGGGCACCTGGCGGGGCTCGACAACTTCTGCTGGTGCGACCCGGTGAAGAGCGAACGCACCCCCGACGGGGAGTACAAGCTGGCCCAGCTGGTGCGGGCCAACGAGGCCCTGTACGACGTGACGGTGGCGTACGGGGTGCCGCTCATCTCGGGCAAGGACTCGATGAAGAACGACTACCAGGTGGGGGCGACCAAGATCTCGATCCCCCCCACCGTGCTCTTTAGCGTCATCGGGCGGGTGGACGACGTCCGCCGCTGCGTGACCATGGACGCCAAGAGCCCCGGGGACCCGGTGTACGTGCTCGGCACCACCCGGCCGGAGCTCGGGGGCTCGGAGTACTGGGCCCAGAAGGGCTTCGTCGGCAACGGGGTGCCCCGGGTGCGGGTGGAGGAGAACCTGCCCCTGTACCGCGCCCTGGAGGAGGCGATCCGCCGGGGCCTGGTGGCGTCGTGCCACGACTGCTCCGACGGCGGCCTGGCGGTGGCCCTGGCCGAGACCGCCTTCGCCGGCGGGCTCGGGCTCGCCGCCGACCTGGCGAAGGCCCCCGCCGAGGGGATCGCCCGGGACGACGAGCTTTTCTTTGGCGAGTCCCAGGGCCGCTTCGTGGTGACGGTGCGGCCCGAGCAAGCCGGGGCCTTCGAGAAGGTGCTCAAGGGGCGGCCCTTCGCCCGGGTGGGGGAGGTGACCGCGGCGCCGGTGCTGGTCCTTCGGGGGCTCGGGGGGCGCGAGGTGGTGCGGGCCCCGGTGGCCGAGCTGAAGGCGGCGTGGCAGGCGCCCCTGGCGGGGATCTGAGGGAGCGTGCGATGAGGGCAGTCAAGGCGCTGGTGTTGACCGGCAACGGAACCAACTGCGAGGGGGAGACCGCCCACGCCTGCCGGCTCGCCGGGGCCGAGGCGGTGGTGGCCCACACGGCCGACGTCTTCGCCGGCCGGGTGCGCCTCGCGGACTTCCACTTCTTGAACCTGCCGGGGGGGTTCTTGGACGGGGACGACCTGGGCTCGGCCAAGGCCGGGGCGGTGCGCTTCCAGTACGCCCGGGTCGGCGGGGAACACCGGTTCCTGGAGGACCTGCAGCGGTTCGTGGCGGACGGCAAGCTCGTCCTCGGGGTGTGCAACGGCTTCCAGCTCCTGGTGAAGCTCGGCCTTCTGCCCGGCGGGGCGGGGGGGGCGGGGACCCAGGCGGCGAGCCTCGCCCACAACGACTCGGGGCGGTTCGAGGACCGCTGGGTGCACCTGGCGGTGAACCCCGCCAGCCCCTGCGTCTTCTTGCGGGGGATCGAGCGCCTGTACGTGCCGGTGCGCCACGGGGAGGGCAAGTTCGTGCCCGCCGACCACGAGGCGCTGCGCCACCTGGAAGGCCAGAACTTGGTGGCCGTGCGCTACGCCGACCCGGACGGCCAACCGACCCAAGCCTACCCCCACAACCCCAACGGCAGCGTCGGGGCGATCGCCGGCCTCACCGACCCCACGGGACGGGTCTTTGGCCTGATGCCCCACCCCGAGGCATTCCTCCACCGCACCAACCACCCCCGCTGGACCCGGGAAACCCTACCCGAAGAAGGGCAAGGGGTGGCGCTCTTTCGCAACGCGGTAGAGTTCATCCGGCGGGAGTTGTTTTGACAGTACGTTGAAGAGGTTTTTTTGACAGGATAACAGGATGGACGGGATGTTTTTTGGAAGGCATCAGATCTTGTCCTGTTATCCTGTCCAAGAACCCCCGTAGGTTGGTCGGTGCGTTGAAGAGGT
>JBBIIA010000193.1:0-6831 GCA_037446775.1 Deltaproteobacteria bacterium | reverse complement strand
GCCCAGCAATGGGCGTTCCTACTCCGACTCAAGAAGACCTCCCTCTCGTACCTCGACGGTCTGAGGCGGCGCCTCGCTAGGCCCTGGATCGCGGGCCGGGCTCCCCCCCAGCGGGTGGTTCCAGGTCAGCCCGGCGCCTTGACACGCCCCGCGTCTCCCCTAGGCTGGGTTCAAACCCCTGCGCTGGAGGAGCTGCCGTGGCCATTCTGGAACTGAGCGTCGTTCCCCTGGGGACCGGGAGCCCAGGGCTGAGCACCCACCTCGCCCCCATCCCCGGGCTCCTGGCCGCCAGCGGGCTCCGCTACGAGATCCACCCCATGGGCACCGTCATCGAGGGGCCCCTGCCGGAACTCCTCGCCCTGGCGGCCCGGCTCCACGAGAGCGCCTTCGCCTACGGCTGCCAGCGCGTCTTGACGCGCATCGCCATCGACGACCGCCGGGACGTGGATCGCCCCATGGAGGACAAGGTGCGGCGCCTCGTGGCGGCGGCGACGAGGTAGGGGCTCGTGCGCGTCGGCCCGGGGGCGATGCTGTGGGAGCCGCTGCCGGGCGAGGCCGTCCGCTGTGCTTTGTGCAGCCACCGCTGTCGGATCGCCCCGGGGGCTCGGGGAGTGTGCGGGGTGCGGGAGAATCGAGGGGGTACCCTCCATACCCTGGTGTACGGTCGGCTGGTGGCTCGGCACGTGGATCCGATCGAAAAAAAGCCCCTGTTTCACCTCGCGCCAGGGTCCCGGGCCTACTCGGTGGCGACGGCCGGCTGCAACTTCCGCTGCGGCCACTGCCAGAACCACGCCATCAGCCAGGTGGGTGATCGGGGCGCCCAGCCGCGGGGCGAGCCTGTCCACCCCGAGGCGGTGGTGGCCGCCGCCGTGGCCGCGGGGTGCCACACCGTGGCGTACACCTACACCGAGCCGACGGTCTTCGCCGAGTACGCCCTGGACTGCATGGCCCTCGCCCGGCGGGCAGGGCTACGAAACGCGTGGGTGACCAACGGCTACCAGACTCCCGAAGCCCTGGCCGCCGTGGTGCCCCTGCTGGACGCCGCCAACGTGGACCTCAAGGCCATGAGCGGCGCCTTCTACCGCGAGGTGTGCGGGGCTCGGCTCGAGCCGGTGCTGGAGACCCTCCGGGCGCTCGTGGCGCAGGGGGTGTGGGTGGAGGTGACGACCCTGGTGATCCCGGGGCACAACGACGATCCCGAGGAGCTTCGGGCCACCGCCCGGTTTCTCGCCGGTTTGAGCCCCGACCTGCCGTGGCACGTCACCGGCTTCTACCCCGCCTACCGGCTGACCGATGCGCCCCCGACCCCGGTGGCGACCCTGGTGGCGGCTCGGCAGATCGGGCAGGAGGCCGGGCTCCGGTTCGTCTACGCCGGCAACCGCCACGGTCGCGGCGGCGAAGATACCGCTTGCCCGAGCTGCGGCGGCCTGGTAGTCGGTAGGACAGGCTTCCTCATCACCCACCGGGGGCTCGACCGGCGTGGCGGCTGCGCCGGGTGCGGCCAGGAGATCCCCGGGCTCGACATGGGAGGCACGCCATGAGCTACGCGAGGATTTTAGTCCCCCTGGACGGCTCGGAGCTCGCCGAAGTGGCCGTGGGCACGGCGGTGGAGCTGTCCCGATCGTTCGGCTCCGAGGTGCTCTTGGTGGGGGCCCTGGACCTGACCGCCGGGATGTACGACGTGTACGCCGAGGCCTTCAGCCCGGTGGACCTGCGGACCCAGCTCGAGAGCTTCCTCGGCGGTGCCCTCGGGCGGGTCCGGTCCCGCCTGGAGGGAGAGGGCATCTCGACCCGGGTCTTCCTGAAGGTCGGGATTCCCCATGAGGAGATCGCTACCCTGGCCGACGAGGAGGGCGTCGATCTCATCGTCATGACCACCCACGGCCGCCGGGGCCTCGCCCATCTCCTCCTGGGGAGCGTGACGGAGAAGGTGATCCGCACCGCCCCCTGCCCGGTCCTGGTGGTCCCACCGGGTCCTCGCGAAGCGGCCCCTTGACGGCGTCCCGCCGGCAGACAATAATAACCAAGAAGGTCATCTAATGATCATCACGCGAGCTACCGAGTACTCGATCCGGGCGGTTCTTCACCTGGCCGCTCGGTATCCGACCCCGGTCGTCACCAAACAGGAGATCTGCGAGGCGGAGGACGTGACCCCGGCCTTCCTGACCAAGATCCTGCAGCCCCTCATCCGCAACGGCCTGGTGCGGTCAAAGCGGGGCGTGGCTGGCGGCTTCGCCCTGGCCCGCAGCCCGGATCAGGTTACCCTGCTCGACGTCTTGCGGGCGGTGGAGGAGCCGCTCACCCTCAACGTCTGCTTGCTCTCGGCCGACGCCTGCGCCCGCACCGGGGGGTGCCCGGTCCACGGCCTCTGGGCAGAGGCCGTGGAGAAGCTCGAGGAGGTCTTTGGCCGCCACACCCTGGGGGAGCTCGTCCGAGGCCAGCCCCCCCGCGCTTGAACCCTTGCCCGCTTTGGAGGAGGAAACCGGCATGATTCGTACCCTGATCCGCGTCGCTCTCGCCGCTGTCTTGTCCCTGCCCGCGGTGGCCGGGGCCAACGAGAAGTACCCTTTCTTTCCGAGCCTTATAAACACCGCGACCGGGAAGCCCGTGAAGTCCACCGACTTCTTCTCGCCCCAGCGGTGCAAGGGGTGCCACGCCGAGATCTACGACCAGTGGAAGGGGTCGATGCACTCCAACGCCTTCCACGACCCGGTGTTTCGGGCCCTGTGGCGGCTCGGCAGCGACGAGACCAAGGGGGCGGTCGACAAGCTGTGCGCCGGCTGCCACACCGGGGTGGGCACGGTGAGCGAGGAGGTGAAGCGCGGCCCGGACGGCGACTTCACGGTGAGCGAGATCGCCGCCGAGGGCGTGCAGTGCCACTTCTGCCACGCCATCGAGCGGAGCAACATGCTGGAGACCCCAACCCACATGCCGCAAAACGCGAGCATCCTGGTGGACCCGAGCCTGGTGATGCGGGGCCCCCACGCCGACGCCAAGCCCATGTGGCACCAGGCGGCGTACTCCGAGCTCCACACCAAGGCCGAGTTCTGCGGTAACTGCCACAACGTCTTCCACCCGACCAACCACTTCCCCATCGAGAACACCTACAACGAGTGGAAGTTCTCGGTGTACGCCCAGAAGGGCATCGTCTGCCAGGACTGCCACATGATGCCGATCGAGAAGGCGATCGAGACCGCGCGCACCCTGACCAAGCCCAAGAACCCCGGCAAGTCCTCCCCCATGGGCCCGGATCGGGACAACGTCTTCACCCACGAGTTCGTCGGGGGCAACTTCACGGTCACCAAGCTGCTGGGGGCGGAGAGGCACAGCGAGCTCGCGGTGAAGCGCCTCCAGAGCGCCGCCGAGATGGGTCTCAAGCTGCCCAAGGCGGCCAAGCAGGGCGACATCGCCCGGGTGAAGGTGCGGGTGACCAACGTGGGGGCGGGGCACAACCTCCCCACCAGCCTCACCGAGGTCCGGGAGATGTGGCTCGACGTGGCGGTCACCGACGCGGCCGGGGCCGAGCTGTACCGCTCCGGCGCCCTGAATGCGGACAACGACCTCACCGACGGGACGGTGCGCTTCTACACCCCGGCCGTGGACGAGCACGGCAAACCCACGGTGAAGCCGTGGGAGGTGACCCGCTTCGACTACAACAGCACCATCCCCCCCAAGGGCTACGCCGAGCGGGAGTTCGCCCTCTTGGTGCCCCAGGGGACCAAGGGCCCCCTCCAGGTGACGGCCACCCTGCGCTACCGCAGCTTCTCCCAGGCCATCGCCAAGGCGCTCCTGGGGGACAAGGCGCCCACGGTTCCCGCCGTGGACATGGCGAGCGTCCGGGGTACGGTGCCGGTGGAGTGACGGACCGTAGGCTCGGTCGCCCCCGGCGGGGAGGGGCGACCGAGCCACCCACCCCGCGTGGGTCCCCGGCGGGCTACTCCCGAAAGAACGGGTTGCGGCGGTGGAAGGCCGCCACCAAGCGTTCGCAGTAGGTTTCGGCCGTGAGCTCCGCCGGGACTCCCTCGGGTGCCCAGACCACCGAGGTGGGGTCTCCGGGTTCGAAGAGGAGGATACCCATCGCCTCGTACAGCTCGGCGGGTTCGTCGGGGCGGCGCCGGCCGGTGATCCCCGACAGGAGGGCGACGGCTTCCGCGAGCACGGTGCCAAAGGCCTGGTTTCCCCGCCCCACCTCCGATCGCGAGAGGAACAGGAGGTGCCCGCAGACCGCGTAGGGGAAGCGCTTGTGGAGTTCCAGCGCCTCCATGACCACGTCCCGGTACCGGTTCTTGAGGTTCTTGGGGACGTCAAACAAGATGCCCTTGATGCCCGAAGTCAACAGCAGCCCGTGTTTCTCATCGGACAGGGAGACATCTACACCCTTCGTGCCGTACCCGCCCATGAACTGCTTGTCTCTCGCGCCCTGGGGCGCCCGGACGTGGGCCAGCCCCAGGTGCCGCAGCCGCCCCGCGACGAGCTGGCCGAGCCTCCCGCTGACGGCTTCCGTGTAGTTCTTCTTCTGGCCGCCCCTGTCGGCGACCAGGCCGCCCAACTCCGCCAACTCCCGCGAGAACTCAGCCGTCAGGTCCATGCCCCCTCCCCTTCGCCCGCCCGCTGCGCCGCTGGCCGAGCCTCGCTCGCGCCGAGCGCAGCCGCGCCACTCCCTCGGGCCGTAACCCGAGGCGTTGCACCAGCAGCCACTGGTCGACGACCGCTACGGCCCCCTCGTACTCTCCCCGGCGCAGGGCTTGGTCGACTTCGGCGGCGACCCGGGACACCTCCCCCTCCGGCAGCGCCCCCGGCCACGCCACGACTACCTTGGCCATCTCCCGGGGCTCGAGCTTGAGGATGCCCCCGCCGTAGCTCCGTCCCTGGAGTTCCAGGCTCAGGAGGGTGAGGCTCGAGTGGAAGGAGAGCGCGACGAGCAGGGCGTGGGCGGGCGCCGCGAGCCGGATGCCGTGGAGGGAGTTGGTGTAGACGGCTCCCGCCCGGTTCACGGCCGCTCTCGGGCGAGCGCCCGCCATGTAGGTCAAGAGCAGGTCGGCGTCTTGCAAGCCGGGCACCAGCCACCACGGCGTGCGGGTGCGGCATTTGAATCGCTCGGGCACGCCCCTCCGCTCGCCCTCGCCCACCCACCCCGCGAGAACCGCCTGGTCCGCGGGGCGCACCCCCACCGGGCGCACCAGGTGGTGTGCGCTCCGGGCGGCCTCGTGGTGATCGACATCCCCGGGCAGGTAGGCGAGCCCCCGCAGGGAGCGGCTGTTGCGCGCCGTCGGCAACAGCCACGGGGCGGGAATCCCCCGGGCCAGGGCATCTTCGCGGCGGCAATGGAAGAACTCGTTGTCCCCCGTCACGTAGCCGTTGGTCACGGTACCCAGGGTACCGAGCTCCCGCACCTCTGCCGCCGCCCGACAGACGGCCCACGCCGCCCGCTCGTCGGGGGTTAGAAATGCTTCGGCAAAACGCACTTCCGTTCGAGGCGCCAGGTCCACCTCAAAGGCACCCGCCGGAGCGATCGGCGGCAAGCCCAGGTCCCCGGCCCCGCGAAGCGGCACGAGGCGGACCGTGCCCGGCCCGCTGGCCCGGTTCTCGGCCAGGAGGAGAAAGGTCTCCTCCTGCGCATCGGGGAAGAGGTTTCGCTCGAAGGAGAGCAGGGTCACCGCGCCAAAGCCCCCGGCCAGCGCCCGGAGGGTGGGCAAGCCGTACTGGGTCTGGACGATCTCCGCGGGCACCACCATGGCGAGGTCGCCGCCCTGGTCGAGGCACTGCATGGCGTGGAGCAAGAAGGGGGCCCAGGAGGAGGTGAGGCCCGTCAGTTTGACCCCGGCCCGCAGGGCCGCCGCCAACCCCCGCCGCCGGGCGTCACCCACGAAGCGTTGGTAGCGGATGAACGGGGGGTTTCCGACGATGAGATCCACGCCGCCCAGGTCCGCCGACTCCAGGGTGAAGAAGTCCGCGTGGTGGAGGGAGAGGCGGTCGGAGGCGCTGGGAGCGACCACCTGCCGGACGTGCTCCAACGCGTCCCGATCGACGTCGCACCCCAGGACTCGGGGTACCCCGCGCCCCAACGCCTCGTGCAGGAACCGGCCATCGCCGCAGGAGGGGTCGAGGACCGCCCGGCGGGGCTTGCGCAGCCCCCAGTCCAGCAGGAAACGAACCACGGCTTCGCGAGTGTAGTAGGCGCCCAGTTCCTTCTTGGCGGCGGCGCTACCGGCCCCGGCGGGTGCCAGGGGCAGGGCATCGGAGAGGGGGTGGCTCGTGTCGCGCATGGCCTGGCCGGTGGGCAGGGGGCGGGTGGAAGGCTCGGCGGTTGTAGCAAGGGCGCCAGCGCGCGTCAAGAACGGTGCGCCTCTCGCAGCGCTGACGCACGACCTCCGGGGGAACCGATCGGGACCACCGCGCGTGCCCCCTGGGTGACAGGATGGGGGGGCGGCTGGCCGCATCGGTCGTACCGTGGTCGTACGAACCGGGGGCGGCGCCTCTGGTCGGCACTGCGTCCCCGTCGTCGGGGCGCCGCCGGGGCGCAGGGCTCCTCACCCGCCGTCGATCCCCGGTGTGATGCGGGCGGCCTTCCTATTCGAGCCGAAGCTGCAACGGGCCCTGGTGCCAACGGGCCCCCACGACCTCGGGGTCGAACCAGGGCCCGGTGAGGGTCTCGTAGGCCAGCCGCAGCACGCCCCGTACGCCGAGCTCGCGGACCCGCCGGGCCAGGGCCGTGGTGTAGAGCGCGATCACGTTGAGCGCGTGGGCCAGGCGCATCAGGTAGTGATAGCCCTTCATGGCCTGCCAGTTCCACGAGAAGCAGTGCTCGTACTGGTAGCCGTGGTGCTTCTC
>JBBIIA010000192.1:0-6856 GCA_037446775.1 Deltaproteobacteria bacterium | reverse complement strand
CGGGAAGACTGCCTGTACCAGCGCACGGTGAGCGTCTGCCACGCGGTGGCGGGATTTCGCAGGACCTTGTTCAGCAAGAACAGTTCTAACAACGCCCCTCCGTCAGCCGGCAACCGCGGCGGGCTGAAAAATGGCCAAAGTCCAGACCGTGGTGGAACAAGTGAAATCGATCGACTACAAGGCGCGCTCGGTGAAGCGCATCGGGGTAGCCCCTGAAGCGGTCTTGGCGGAAGTGCTCTCGATTCTGGTGGTCGTGGGGGGCTCTACCTGGGGACGCAGGGGCCGACGGGCGGCGGCGAGGCGACCACCCGGGCCGAGGGAGCGGAACTCTTGCGGCCCCTGGTGAAGCGCTGGCACGTGCCGCGATCGGCAGGTGGGTGGTCGGTTCAAGCCAGATTCGATGCTCCAGTAAAATCCATATCTTAGTCAATGACTCCGGGGTCCTTTCTGACGGGGCACGCAGGCTCGGCTTTTCGACGTTGAACCAGCGAGTGCCGCTGTGGTATACAGCGGCACTTCCGTGGGGATGTAGCTCAGCTGGGAGAGCGCCTCGTTCGCAACGAGGAGGTCGTCGGTTCGATCCCGATCATCTCCACCACGGGACCCCCAGGGCCCCTGCCTCGCGGCAGGGGCCCTGTTGTTTGTAACGTTGGCTCGAGACCCCGGGCGGGCCTGGGCGAAGGGAGCGGGGCCGTGGCGGCTTGGTATCTGTACGTCCTGGAGTGCGCCCGGGGCGTCTTGTACGCGGGGATCAGCCCCGACGTGGCGGTGCGGTTCGAGCGCCACCGGGCCGGCCAGGGGGGAGCCTTCACCCGGGCCCATCCGCCGGTGCGGGTGTTGGCGGCCCAAGCCTATGGGGACCGGGGGGAGGCGACCCGGGCCGAGGCGGCCCTGAAGAAGCTGTCCCGGGCCGAGAAGCTCGCCTGGGTTGCCGCCCACCCCTGGGTTCCGGAGTCCGAAGGGTGAAGGTGCTCTTGCTCCAGCCCCCGGTGCAGGACTACTACGACACCGAGGTGCGCCGCTTTCCCCTGGGCCTGTGCAGCCTCAAGGCCGCCGTGGAGGCCCGGCTTCCGGGGGTCGTCGCGGAGGTTCGGGACTACCGTCAGGGGTGGGGGCGCCGGACCGTCCGGGTCCCTCCGGAACTCGCTTACCTGGGGGCGTACTACGGGGAGGCGGACCGAAGCCCGTTTTCGACCTTCCACGGCTACTACCACTTCGGCGCGCCCTTCGACGTCCTCGCTGAAGAGGTCGCCGCGGCCCGCCCCGACGTGATCGGCATCGCCTCGCTCTTCTCCGCCTACCACCGGGAGGTGTTGGCGTGCGCGGCGGCCATCCGGGCCCGCTGCCTGGCGCCGGTGGTCGTCGGGGGCGCCCACGCCTCGGCGGCTCCGGAGTCGCTCCTGGGTCACCCGGCGGTGGACTACGTGATCCGCGGCGAGGGGGAGCGACCTCTCGTGGAACTCCTGGCGACGCTTCTTGGCGGGGGCGATCCGACGGGGGTGCCCAATCTGGTGTTTCGCCGGGGGCGGCAGGTGGTGCACACGACCCTCGCCCCCAACTACCCCCTGGCCGAGCTGCCGGCGCCCGACCCCGCCGACCTGGAGGTGGGACGATATCGGCTCGGGGGCTCGCCCCTGGCGGCGGTGGTGGCGTCCCGGGGGTGCCCCCGGGGGTGCGCCTTCTGTTCCGGGGGTGCCTCGGGGGGGGCGGGCCACCGCCGTCGGCCGGTGGCCGCCGTGGTCGCCGAGCTCCGGGCCCGCTACGCCGAGGGCTACCGGGCCTTCGACTTCGAGGACGATCATCTCGCTGGCGGCCCCGGGGACCTGGCTGCCCTGTGCCGCGCGGTGATCGCGGCGTTCCCCGCCGGGGCGGTGGCGCTGCACGCGATGAACGGGGTGTCCTATCTGGACCTCGACCCCGAGCTCCTGGCCTTGATGGCCCGGGCGGGGTTTGCCGAGCTCAACCTGTCCTTGGTGAGCGCCGATCCCGGGTCGTGCCGACGGATGGGGCGGGCCTCGGCCCCGGCGCGGTTCGCCGCCGTCGTCGCCGAGGCGAGTCGGCTCGGCTTGCGCACCGTCGGCTATCAGATCCTGGGCCTGCCGGGGGAGGACCGGGGGGCAACGCTTCAGACCCTGGCCCTTTTGGCCCGGCTCCCGACCCTGGTGGGTGCCTCGCCCTTCTACCTGCCCCCGGGCGCGCCCCTGGCCGAGGCGGGGGGGCCGTTCCTCCCGGCCGACCTGGTGCGGTGCCGCCTCACCGCGCTCGGGCCCGACGGGGGGGACCTCACCCGGGACGAGGTGTACACCCTCCTGGTGGCGGCCCGGATCGTGAACTTCGTCAAGGGCCTCCCCCTGGCCGGGGCCGAGGCGAGTCTGGGGGAGGCCCTGGCGGCGGCGCGCACCCTCGGCCCCCGCGGCGAGGCCGGCGCCGACGCCCTGGCCGAGCTGTTGGCGGGAGGGCCCTTGCTGGCCCACACCCCCCGAGGGCTCCGACCGCTCCCGCGTTTCCGGGGCGACCTCTTTCGGACCCTGTGGGCCCGCCTCGGCTGGATCACCACCCGCGCCGGGACCCGGATCGGCCTGGGCCCGGGGATCGACGGACCGGAGCCCACCCCGGGGAGGAGGGCGGTATTCCCAATTCCAGGCGTCCTGTTACCTTGGCACCAACCCGCGTGACCCTTGCCCCGACCGTGAGGAGCTCCCTTTATGAGTGACCCCCAGACCCCGTCCTTTGCCGACCTGGCGCTCTCGGCGCCCATCCTCCAGGCTCTCGCCGGGCTCGGCTACGAGGTGCCGAGCCCCGTCCAGGCCCGGGGGATCCCCCCGCTCCTGGCGGGGCGCGACGTGATCGGGCGGGCCCAGACCGGCACCGGCAAGACCGCGGCTTTCTCGCTCCCCGTCCTCCAGCGCCTCGACCCCGACGCCCGGGGGGTGCAAGCCCTGATCCTCACCCCCACCCGGGAGCTGAGCATCCAGGTGGCCGAGGCGATCCACGCCTACTCGAAGCACCTGGGCCGAGTGGACGTACTACCGGTGTACGGGGGCCAGCCCATCGTGCCCCAGCTCAAACGCCTCTCCCGGGGGGTGCAGGTGGTGGTGGGCACCCCGGGGCGGGTGGCGGACCACCTGCGCCGGGGGAGCCTCTCCCTGGCCGGGGTGCGCACCGTGGTCCTGGACGAGGCCGACGAGATGCTCCGGGTCGGCTTTCTCGACGAGGTGGAGTGGATCCTCGGCCAGGCGCCGGCGGGGCGCCAGATCGCCCTCTTCTCGGCCACCATGCCCCCGGAGATCCGGCGGGTGGCCCGCAAGCACATGGTCGATCCGGTGACCGTGGAGTTCGAGCACCGGGTGATGACCGTGCCCACCGTGGAGCAGCGCTACCTCAACGTCGGGGAGCGCCACAAGCTGGAGGCCCTCACCCGGGTGCTGGAGGCGGAGCCGAGCGACGCCGTCCTGATCTTCGCCCGCACCAAGCTCGGCGCCGCCGACCTCACCGAGAAGCTCGTCGCCCGGGGCTACGCCGCCGAGGCCCTCCACGGCGACCTCTCCCAGGCCCAGCGCGAGACGGTGCTGCGGCGCTTCCGCAACCGCCAGGTGGAGCTGGTGGTCGCCACCGACGTGGCGGCCCGGGGCCTGGACGTGGAGCACATCACCCACGTGATCAACTACGACATCCCCAACGACGTGGAGTCCTACGTGCACCGGGTGGGGCGCACCGGGCGGGCGGGACGCTCGGGGGTCGCGCTGCTCTTCGTCGCCCCCCGGGAGCAACGGATGCTGCGGGAGATCGAGCGCTACACCGGCAAGGCGCTCCAGGCCATGAAGGTCCCCACCGGAGCCGACGTGGCGGCGCGGCGGGTCGCCGAGTTCAAGGAGAGCATCCGAGCGTCCCTCCAGCAGGGGGATCTGGACCTGTACCTCGCCCTGGTGGAGGAGCTCGCCGAGGAGGGCGGCTACGAGATGGCCGAGGTGGCCGCGGCTGCCGCCCGGGTCGCCCGGGGCGACAAGCCCCTGGCGGTGGAGCTGGCGCCCCTGCCCGAGGTGGTGATCCCGGCCGCCGAGGACGGGATGGCGCGGCTGTTCCTGGCGGCGGGGAGCCGGGCGGGGGTGCGGGCGAGCGACGTGGTCGGCGCCATCGCCAACGAGGCTGGGGTGCCCGGCAAGGCCATCGGGTCCATCGACATCTACGAGGACTTCACCTTCGTCGAGGTGCCGCGCCAGTACCTGGCCCAGGTACTCACCCGCATGGTGCGGGCGACCATCCGGGGTCGGCCGATCCGGGTCCGGGAGGCCGGGCCCCACGCCCGCTCGCCCCGGACCGGAGCCCGTCGGCCGGCAGCGCCCGCCAAGCCGTGGAAGAAGAAGGGGTGACCCGGCGCCCTGGTCAGTTGCCGTCGAGGGCGATGAAGGTGGTGAGCTCCCGGGGGATCTCGATGCCGGGCGGCGCGGGGGGGAAGGGGGCCCCGGTGGTCAGGGCGTTCACCACCCCGTGGACCAGGACCTGGAAGTGCCGCTGGGCGACGGGACCCGGCATCATCGCCGCCAGGTAGATATCCGAGTGCCCCAGGCACACCTTGGGGTCTTCCCGGTGCCAGCCGTCGGGGTCGAGGTACAGGTGCACCGCGAGCTTGCCGACGAAGAGGGTGCGCGCCGGCAGAAACTCCACCGAGGCGGTGAGGTCGTGGACCCGCTGGGCCAGGGCGGCCTTGTACGCCTCGAAGGGGTCGTACGGGCCGAGCTCGTGGGGCAGGGCGACCTCGGGGATCGGCGGGTGCGCGGCCCCGGCTTCGGCGACCGCTTCCCCGGGAGCTTCCGCGGCCGACTCCGGGGCCTCGGCCACCGGGTCTTCCGGGGGCGGGGGCTCGCTGGCGACCTCTTCGACCTCCGGCGGCGCCGGGTCGGGCGCGGGGGCCTCGGTTACCGGCTCCTCGGGGGGCGGGGGTTCGCTGGGGACCTCTTCCCCCGCAGGCGAGGGGGCCTCGGCTTCCGGCTCCTCGGGCTTGAAGGTCGCCGCCACCGAGGGCACGGCAATCCCGTCTTCGGTGTCCGGCGGGGGCGCGGCTGGCTCGGGGGCGGCCCGGGGGGCGGGCAGGGTGAAGGAGCCGATGTCCACCACCACCCCATCGTGGTGGTCGCTCCCCCCCCGGGGGGCGAACAAGATGACGCCTAGGAGCACCGCCAGGTGCAACAGCAGCGAAGCCAGGAGGGACTCGGTGCTCCAGCCCCGGGGACCGGGGAGAGGGGAGGCCGGGTGGTTGGGGTGGTCTTGCTCGGTCATGGTCGGTCGCCGGTGACAGTGGACGCGGTCGCGGGAAAAATGGTAGCACCAGCCAGGGGGAGCCAGGAACGGAAATCGCTCGGTGCCCGGCTCCCGGTCAAAGCCCTGGACGCCGACTCGGTCTCGGGTACAGTATCGAGCCCATGCGGGATGTCTCCGCCTTCTCTTCACCCCTTCGGCCAAGGAGGAACCCATGTCGACGGCGTGCACCACTGCTGGTGAGAGGTTTGAGGAAGCCCTGGAGATCGGTCGCCCGCCCAACATCGTCCGGCGCTTCCCCAACTCCCGGGCGCTCCTGGTGAGCGGCAAGGTCGTCGACCGGGCGCTGACCGCCAAGGGCGGCGCCATGACCATCGCCGCCAACGCCCGCAACCGCTTTATCGTGTACGGGGCGCTGCGGGCGGCCCAGCGGGCCAACGCGGCGATCATCCTGGAGATCGCCAAGTCCGAGGGGGGGGTTGACGCCTACTGCGCCGTGGATCTGTGGAACCTCGCCGCCATCACCGACACCGCCATGAACGAGCTCGGCATCACGGTGCCGGTGGCGATCCACGCCGACCACTACGGCGTCAAGGGGGCCGCCGACGTCGCCGCCGCCAAGGTGGAGATCCCGACCCTCTTCGACGCGGGGGTCACCTCCATCGCCATCGACGCGTCCCACCTCCCGGACGACCAGAACCTCGCCGCCTCCCTGGAACTCGCGCGGCTGGTGCCCGGGTGGGCGGGGCTGGAGACCGAGGTGGGGGAGATCAAGGGAGCCGAGGGGCTATCGACCGCCGACGAGGCGCTCTTCCTCGTGCGGGGCCTCAACGCCCACGGGGTCTTCCCTGACTGGATCGCCCTGAACAACGGGACCACCCACGGCATCGAGGAGAGCGACGCGGGGATCCAGGTCGAGCTCACCGCCGCCATCCACCAGGCCCTAGCCCCCTACCGGGTGTCGGGAGCCCAGCACGGGACCTCGGGCAACAGCGCCGAGCGGCTGCGGCGCATCGCCCGGGAGACCCGGACCACCAAGGCCAACGTGGCAACGGCGCTCCAGTTCCTCTCCTGGGGGGTGGAGGTGAACGACGCCGGCAACGCCCAGCGGGACGCCAACGGCGAGTTCCTCAAGAAGGCCGGGGCGGGGGTCACCCCTGAGCTGTGGGCGCGGATGACGGCCCACGCCCGGGACAAGGGGTGGAAGGGGGGCAACTACAAGAAGCTCAACCTCCCCTTCGAAAACCGCCTGTGGGCCCAGCCCCGGGACGTGCGGGAGAGCATGATCGTGGCGGTGGAGGGCTTCGTCTACCACCTGCTCACCGAGGTCTTCGGGGCGGGGGACACGGCCCCCCTGGCCATCGACGCCCTCCTCGCCGCCGGGAGCTACGACCTGGGGCCCAAGGCGGCCCGGATCGAGGATCCCGCCGAGTGGACCCCCGAGAAGGCGGCGTCCCGCGCCCAGGCCCTCCACAAGGAGGTTGGGCCGAGCGGGGACTTCTCGGACTAGGCGCTGGCCCGGGCTGCTGGGGCAGGGGGGCTCTGAAGTCGGAGTAGGAACGCCCATTTCTGGGCACCCCCTCCACAGATCCGGACGAGC
>JBBIIA010000191.1:0-6911 GCA_037446775.1 Deltaproteobacteria bacterium | reverse complement strand
CACCCAGACCGTAACGATCTCCACGACCACGGCCGGGGCCTCGATCCGCTACACCGTTGACGGCAGCAACCCGACCGCCACCACGGGCACGCCCTACACCGGGCCGGTGAGCGTGGCGACGACCACCACCCTCAAGGCCATCGCCTTCAAGGCCGGCATGGCCGACTCGGCCGTGGCGACCGCGGTCTACACCATCACGCCGCCGCCCCAGGTAGCCACGCCGACCTTCACCCCGCCGGGGGGCACGTACGCAAGCACCCAGGCCGTGACGATCGCCACGACCACGGCCGGGGCCTCGATCCGCTACACCATCGGTGGCTCTACCCCTACGTGCGACACAGGCACCGACTACACGACGCCAGTGGTCGTGGCAACGACCACCACCCTCAAGGCCATCGCGTGCAAGACGGGCATGGCCCCCTCGGCGGTGGCCGAGGCCGCGTACACCATTGCTCCGTCGACGACACCCTGGGCCGACGACTTCGAGACCTATGGCCTCAGCACGTTTCCGACCGCCGGGGGATGGCAGCTTCTCTACAGCGGCTCGGGTGCCGGCAACCAGTTCGTTGACGGCTCTGTCTCCTCGTTGGGCTCCCGGTCCCTCCGCCTTGCCGGGTCTTCCTGTTGGAGCAGCAATGCCTTTCGGCCCGTCGCTTTGCCGCCGAGGGTGCGAATGGAAGGGAGCGTGTATGTCGACGCCGTGGTGGCGTGCGGCTGTACCCCACGGATCGCTCACCTGGGCTTTTTCGACCCCACGATGGGAACTTGGGGCACCCGGTTCGGCACCGTGACGTTCGACTGTGACGGCAAGATCTACGCTTGGCGGGGTGAGACAGAGCGGGGGCCAGCGCTGCGGGACTATGTGCCGAGGCGATGGTATCGGGTGACGATAGACGCCAAGCTCGATGAGCGTGTCTTTGACGTCTACATCGACGGCGTTCTTGCCGCGGAGAAAGTCCCCATGCCGGCAACCGGTGGCCCCACCGGCGTAGAGCTGGCGGCGGCCCACGGCAGCAGCCCTGTCGCCTGGTTCGACGACATCCGGGTGAGTGCGCTGCCGCCTCCGGTGACGGTCGCCACGCCGACCTTCACCCCGCCGGGGGGCACTTACGCCAGCACCCAGACCGTAGCGATCTCCACGACCACGGCCGGGGCTTCGATCCGTTACACCGCCGACGGCAGCAACCCGATCGCCACCGTGGGCACGGCCTACACGGCGCCGGTGACCGTGGCGACGACCACCACCCTCAAGGCCATCGCCTACAACGCCGGCATGGCCGACTCGGCCGTGGCGACCGCGACCTACACCATCACGCCGGGCCCCGACCGGGACGGCGACGGTGTGGCCGATGGGCTGGACGCCTTTCCCGACGACCCGGCCGCCTCGGTGGACACCGACGGGGACGGCTACCCCGACGCCTGGAACCCGGGCAGGGGCCCGGGCGACTCCACCACGCGCCCCCCCCTGAAGCTCGATGCCTACCCGACCAACCCGAACCTTTGGGTCACGCCTGCCCTCGCCTGGGCCGGGGTGACCCACCACACCTTCGCCGACGGGAGCGAGGCCGACGCCCTCGACCTGGGGGTCGTCGGCAACGGGAACCCCTTCCCGGACTTCTCCGCCACGGTCACCGGGCCCGGCGGGTTCACCTATGCTTTTACCGCCGCGGACCTCCAGCCGTGGCTGCCGGGGGCCATCGCCCTGTGGAAGTCCTTCCCCTCCCTGGCGCCGGGGCTCTACCGCTTCACCGTGAGCGACGGCCGCGGGCACGTCACCGCGCGCTTCGACGCCCACGGCGGCGCGCGGCGCCTGCCCCTTCCCGACACCGCCGCCTTCCGCCACGAGCGCCTGGCCGACGGCGCCTACCTCTTCACCTGGGCCCCCGTGAACGAGGCCCGGACGTACCACTACCGGCTGCGGGTGCGAAAGCCCGACCGCACGGTGGTCTTCGTCGGGTCGCGAGAGCTGGCCACCCGGGAGACCGTGCACGCCGGCGTGCTCCAGGACGGGGTAGCGTACGAGTGGCGGGTCGAGGCCCACGACGCCCCCAGCTTCGACCTCCTCGCCAACCGCGCCGAGTCGGCCTACCGGGGGTTCGTCCCCGGGCCGGCGGACCACCGGCCGAGCCCCCTGACGATCGGCTGGTGGGGCGTGTACCAGCGGGTCGAGGCCGACGGCACCCCGCGCACAGTGTTCGACGTGGGGGTGGGCACGCCGGCCGCCGTGACCCTGGCCGAGGTCACCGGGCCCGGCGGGTTCCGGTACGCCTTCGACCTGGGCGCCGACCGGAGCGACCAGTGGGGCAGTTACTTGAAGTTCCTGCCACCGGCCGAGACCCCCCATGGGCTCTACACGTTCCGGCTGGTGGCCGACGGGGTCGAGCACGTGCGCCACGCCACCCTCACCCCGCCGGTGGTCTACCCCGCGCCAGACCCGGCGACCTACCAGGTCGAGGCGCTGCCGAGCGGGGAGCTTCGCTTCAGCTGGGCGCCGGTCGAGTACCCCGGGGCGCTCTACTACCGGGTGTACGTCCACGAGCCCGGAACCACCTGGGAGTTCATCACGGACCGCCAGAACCAAGCCTTCGCCGAGGTGGACCCGAGCAAACTGGGGAGCCTCGCCGGGAAGGCGTGGCGGGCCGAGGTGCACGACAGCAGCGAGTTCCTGACGCTTCGCAACCGGCGGGTCGGCCCCCTGGTGCCCTTGGAGGTGCGGCCCCACGATCCCGGGCGGCCGTCGGCCGTGGCCGCTGTGCGCCACCGGATCGAGTCCGACAGCCGGAACCGGACCGAACTCTGGTTCGAGGCCTCGGACCCGGACGGCTCGCTCGCCGCCCTTAGGGTCGAGGGCCCCGGTGGGTACCGACGCGACCTGCTGCGGGACGACCTCCTCCTCATCGGGCCTGACTACCGGGGCCGCTGGTTGGTCGAAGACGGGGCTCCGGCCCAGGGCCGGTACTCGCTGACCGCGGTGGACGACCAGGGCAAGACCCGGGTCATCCACGACGCCCAGCCCGCGCCGCTCTCCCTGCCGGCCCTCGACCACCGGTCGATCCGGGTGGAGACCGACGGCGGCAACCTCTACGTCACCTGGGCTCCCGCCCACGCCGAGGTGCCCCTGTGGTACGGCGTCGACGTAGCCGCCCTGCGGGACCACAACGGCGACGGCAAGTTCGACGAAGTCTACTCCCGCCAGTACCTCACCCAGACCTCCCACCTCTTCCCCGCCAGCGCCCTGCCGGCCGAGCCCCTGGTCGTCCGCATCCAGGCCCGGGACGCCTCGGGGTGGAGCGTGCTCGGCACCCGGCGCGTCTCGGCCTGGGTCGGCTACGGCGGGCCCCACCAGGACTACTCCGGGCTCATGGACGCCGACGGGGATGGCTGGGCGAGCAACGTCGATCCCAACGACGGGGACCCGGCGGTGTTCCCCCGGGTGCCGCCGCCCCCAAACCGGGTGGCCACCCCCTGGTTCAGCCCCCTGGGCGGCACCTACGACAATCCCCAGACCGTCACGATCGCCTCGGAGACGCCCGGGGCCTCGATCCGCTACACGATGGACGGCACCCCGCCCTCGGCCGTCACCGGCACCCCCTACTCCGGCCCGGTGGAGGTCGGGACGAACACCGTCCTCCATGCCATCGCCTACAAGAGCGGGGTGGCTGCCTCGGTGGTGGCAGCCGCGAACTACGCGATCCGGTCGCCGGCTCAAGTGGCAGCGCCGACCTTCAGCCCGCCAGGAGGGACCTACGTAGCGCCCCAGGTCGTGGCGATCCGCACGACCACCGCGGGAGCAACCATGCGGTACACGATCGACGGCTCGGCGCCGAGCCGGACCCACGGCACCGTCATCGAGCCCGGCGAGATCTTCGGGCTGGCCCCGCCGCTCGGCATCACGACGGTGAAGGCCATCGCCTTCAAGGCCGGCTCGGCCGACTCGGCCGTCACCGAGGCCGTGTACACGATCACCCCCAGCGGGCCCACGGGCACGAGCGCCACGATCGTCACCTTGCGGAACCGGCCGAGCCTGCCGGTGGCGCCCGTGGTCACCTACCCCAGCGGTCCGGGGCCGTACACGAGCCTCGAGATCGTCGCCCAGGCGAGCCGCGGCACCGCCTCGGTGTCGGATCAGAAGCTCGTCTACGCACCCGGAACGAACTACGTGGGCTCGGACAGCTTCACCTACCGGGCCCACACCGCTAGCGGATCGGTGGTGGGCACGGCCTCCGCCACCGTGCTTCCGAGCCTCACCGTGAACGGCCGCGAGACGTTCGAGGTAGTCACGGCCCCCGCGGGCGGGACCACGGTGCTCACGGTGGGCGGGGGCTCGGGTCGGCTCGCCGTCGCGCTCAAGTCTGCGCCCCCGGGGGCTGGGGCGGCGAGCCTCGAGGCCGCTGGCGGCGGGGGTCACACCTTCCGGGCCCCGAGCACGGGCGCCTTCGCGGGGACCTACCACATCGAGGTCACCGACCAAGACGCCGGGCAAACGGCCGTGCTTTCCGTGACCGTGCCCCTTGCGATCACCGTGTCGGCGTCGACGATCCTGGAGACCGACCGCAGCCAGGTCGTCACGGTGCGGGGCGGCCGGGTTGGGGACGAGGTGGGGTACACCGTGAAGGACGACCGGGGCGTCGCCGACCCCGGAGGCAGGATCGCGACGGTGGCCAGGGCGACGGCAGCGGCCGACGGGGAGCGGGGCAACCCGGCCGCGTCGCCGATCCTCCCCGCCGATGTGGCGGCCTTCACGGCCTTCACCGTCGAGGCGGTTAACCTGACCCAGGGGTCGCTGCCAAAGGTGTCGACGCCGCCCCTGACCCTCATCCCGGCGCAGGCCTACAGCGGGACGGTGCTAAACCCGTTCCGCACCCCCCTCGCCGGGGCCGTCGTCGCCGTGGTGGGCAGCCGCCGCGCCGACGGTCGGCCTTACGAAACCGCCACCGACGGCACCGGCCGGTTCGCGCTGGCCCTGCCCATGCCCTACGGCATTCACCCAGAGCTCACGGTGGCGGCCTCGGGACACGTGACGAGGAGCGTGCCGGGCGGCGAGCACGCGGGGGCCGGCCTGACCAAGGAGATCGTGCTCCAAGCCCGGCAGGGGCGCCTCTCGGGCGAGGTATCGGGCCTGGGAGCGGGCCAGGGCGCGGTGGTCTACGCGCTCTGCGGCGGGGAGCGGGTCGGGCCGACGTTCGTCGCCGGGCCCGGCGCCTTCGAGCTCTCGGTGGCGAACCGAAACGTCACCTGCGCCCGGGTGTGGGCCGCCGCCGAGGGCTACGAAAACGCGGTGGCGACCAACGGCGGCAGCGGCTACGACCTCGCCAGGGGCGACGTGGCGGGGCTGGCCCTCGCGCTCCGTCCCGTCGCCGTGGTGCGGTCGGGACTGGCCGAGGCGCAGGTGGGGGGGGCCACGGTCATCGACCCCGGGCGGGTGGCAAACGGGTTCACCGTGGTCTTTGGGGACTCGGCCGACCCCGCGCAGGTACGGCGAACCCTGATCGTCGAGATCGCCCCGGACGGGCTCGCCCTCGGGGGGGTGACTCTGCAGAACGCAGGGCTGGCCGTGGCGAGTCACTTGCTCGCCGGCGGCACGCTGCTGGTCGACGTCCGGTTGGCCTTGGTGGACGGTAGGGGCCAGGGGGTGCCGACCAGCGGAACCGGGAGCGTCGTGCGGCGGCTCCGGCTCACCATCCCCTTCGACCCGGCCCGGGTGCCGGTGGGGGGGATCGAGAACCGGCAGTGGGCCGTGTACGCGGCCGCCACCCCCGGCGACTACGAGGCCGGCCGACGCACGGCCGTGCCCGAGAGCGGGCTGGTGGCCGTGGATTACGCAAACGGCAGCGTCACCTTCGACACCACCCACCTGAGCGTCTTCGGGGTAGACCCGGCCGCCGCGGCGCCACTTCCAGGTGGCGGAGGGGGCGGAGGTGGCGGAGGTGGCAGTGGGGATGGCAGAGGGGGTGGCAGTGGGGGTGGTAGTGGGAGTGGGGGTGGTGGCGGGGGCGGGTGCTTCCTGGGAAGCATGCGGCTGTGAAGAAGCCGGCGGTACGGGTACTCCTCCCCTGGACCAGCGGCGCGGCCCCATACGTCGCCGGTTGATCCAGCAGTCGGGGGAACACGGGGTTGCCGCGGGACCGCCAGGGGTGGGGGCTCCCCAGATGGTCTGGCGCAGGGAGGCCTCGTCGGTGCAAGCCCTGGCGCGGGAGGTCGAGCTTCACCCACCGGCCCCACTCCGCCGCCAAGGGAGCCAAACTCTCGGGACCGCCCCGGGCGCTCCCCGGGGGGATCTGGGCCTCGTCCGCCGTGACCGGGGGCCGGGGCCCCCGCAGGCGAAAGCCTGGCAATGCTGCCCCAGCGGCGGCCCGGCTCGCTGCTCCCGGGATGACGGCCAACTTCTACTCCACGCCCTCACTACCCTCCGGGGATGGGGGGCCGGCGACCTCCAGGGCGGCTCGGCCCAACACCTACCTCTTGAGGTGAAATGCGGCTCTTCCGAAGTACCGGGAGGGGATCAACGGCGGCGTCGCCGTCCCGGCGGCACCGACCGGCGCGGGCGACTCGGGTGAAAACATCTCTTCGCCCACCGAAAATATCCTGTCGGCAATCCCGCCCCTAGCCGCAAGCATATTTTCACCTACCCCCTCGCCCGGTCTGCCCTCGCCGCCCGCAAACCGTTTCGGGACGGGAAAGCGCCGGCGATTTCGGACCCTCGGCGGCGGTTGGCACGGGGCTTGCGAGAGGGGTGCCGGTGTCACCCCACCGGCCACCCCCACCGCAGGAGGTCCTCCATGGCAACAACCCCCGCTCGCTCCCGGGTCTTCGACCCGGCGGTGTTCTGGTAAGCGATCACACCCCCCGGGGGGTAGCTAACCCCGGGGGGGCGTGATGAGGGGGTGGGGTTCACTGCAGGCTGGTCGGCT
>JBBIIA010000190.1:0-6960 GCA_037446775.1 Deltaproteobacteria bacterium | reverse complement strand
GTTCTTCTCCGCCAGGTCGCCGCCCACCGGGTAGAAGCCCTGCTTTTCGGCCAGCTTCTGGCCGGCCGGGCCGAGCTGGTACTGGAGGAACCGGAGCAGGTCGCCCTTGGGCTTGCCGTTGGTGTACACCAGGAGCGACCGGGAGAGGGGGTACTTGCCGGACTTGACCGCCTCCCGGTCCAGGGGCGACACGGTGCCGCCGCCGACGGCGGGGATCACCCCGAGGGGCCGGATGCCCGGGAGCACCTTGCCGTCCTCGCCGAGCACGTACCCGATGCCCACGTAGCCCACGGCCGAGGGGTCCGACCTCACGGCTTCGAGGATCTGGGCGTTGCCGTTCATGTGGTTCATGGTGGGGGCGTAGTCCTTGTTGCCGAGCACGTGCTCCTGGAAGAAGGCGTAGGTGCCCGAGTTGGACTGGCGGCCGTACAGGGTCACCGGCCGGTCGGCGCCGCCCAGGGCCTTCCAGTTCGGCACCTCGCCCCGGAACAGCCGGCCGATCTCCTCGACCTTCAGGGCCTTCACCGGGTTGCTGGCGTTCACCACCACGCACAGGCCGTCCACGCCGACCGCAATCTCCACCGGCGTGACGCCCTTGGCCCGGGCCAGGTCGACCTCCTTGGGCTTGATGTCCCGGGAGGACATGGCCAGGTCGGTCTTGCCGTCAATTAGGGCCGCGATGCCCGTGCCCGAGCCGCCGCCGGTGACGGCTACGAAGGTGCCGCTCTCCTCGGTGAACGCCTCGGCCCAGGCCTGGACCAGATTAACTAGGGTGTCCGATCCTTTGACCTGGACCATCTTGCGGCTGGCCCAGGCGGGGGCCGCGGCGGCCAGGGCCAGGGTGAGGGCGGTGACGATCGTCTTTCTCATGGGTGGTCTCTCCTTTCGTCGGGTCGTTCGGTTGACGTGGCGGCAGGATAGCCGTCCTTTGTTACGGCCGGGTGACGGCCCGGTGAAGGCTCCGTGAAAAGCGGTGGCCGCGCCGTGGGGCGATTTCACGGGACGGCAACAGGGCCGTAACAATCCCGTAACCTCGGCGGGATAGCCTCTCGGCCGTGGACGACGTGGACCGAGGAGACCGGCGCTTGGACGTACCCCCGACCCGAACCGCTGCCGACGCCAGCCTGGCCAACCGCCGGCCCCGGTGGGGCGAGCGCCTGGTGGAGCTCGCCCTGGCCGGGTGCGGCTACGCCTCGGTGCTGGTGCTGGGGGGCATCTTCGCCCTGCTCCTGTGGCAGGGCGCCCAGGCCTTCCGCGAGGTGCCCCTCCGGGAGTTCCTGCTCTCGGTCCGGTGGGACCCCACGAGCCCGGTGGAGGCGGGGTACGGCCTCTGGGCCATGGTGGCCTCCACGGCCCTGGTGACCCTGGGGTCCATGGCCGTGGTGGTGCCGGTGGGCCTGGGGGTCGCGGCCTACCTGTCGGAGTTCGCCTCGCCCCGGGCCCGGGAGCTCCTCAAGCCCGCGATCGAGATGCTGGCCGCGGTGCCCAGCGTGGTGGTGGGGTTCATCGGGATCGTGGTAGTCGGCCCCTGGATCGCCGGCACCTTCGGGCTCCCCAACGGCCTGAATGCCCTGAACGGGTCGCTCCTCTTGGCGGTGATGGCGCTCCCCACGGCGGTGAGCCTGTCGGAGGACGCGCTTAGGAGCGTGCCCCGGGAGTACCGCCTGGCCAGCCTGGCCCTGGGCGCGAACCCCTGGGAGACCCTCTTGAAGGTCACCATCCCGGCGGCGGCGCCGGGCCTTTTGGCGGCCATGATGCTCGCCATGGGCCGGGCCATCGGCGAGACCATGACCGTGCTGATGGCGTGCGGCAACGCCCCGGCCTTCCCCGACGGGCTTCTGTCGGCGGTACGCACCATGACCGCCACCATCGCCATCGAGCTCGGGGAGGTGCCCCACGGCACCGCCCACTACCACGCGCTCTTCGCCGTGGGGTTCGCCCTGTTCGCCATCTCCTTCGGGGTGAACTGGGCGGCCGACCGGGTGCTGCGGCGCTTCCAGGGGGGGCGCCGATGAAGCGCCTGTGGTCGCTCCTGGGCCGGTCGTACCTGGTGCTCGCCACGGCGGCGGTGGTAGCCGTGCTCCTGGGCCTTTTGGCCCACATCGCGGCCCAGGGCTGGGAGGTGATGGGTTGGGAGTTCCTGACCGCCCCGCCCCGCAAGGGCATGACCCAGGGGGGCATCTTCCCGGCCATCGCCGGCACCACCCTGGTGAGCCTGTTGACCGTGGCGTTTAGCTTGCCCCTGGGGGTGGGGGCGGCGATCTACCTGAGCGAGTACGCCCCGGACCGGGCCGCGACCCGGGGGATCCGCCTCGCCATCCGCAACCTCTCGGGGGTGCCGAGCGTGGTCTGGGGCCTCTTCGGGGTGGTCTTGTTCGTCGACCTCCTGGGCCTGGGGACGAGCCTCCTCTCGGCCGGCCTGACCCTGGGGCTTCTCACCCTGCCCTGGATCATCACCGCCAGCGAGGAGGCCCTGCGGGCCGTGCCCCGGTCGGTGCGGGACGGGGCCCTCGCCCTGGGCGCCACCCCGTGGCAGGCCACCCGCACGGTGGTGCTGCCGCCGGCCCTGCCCGGCATCTTGACCGGCGCGATCCTCGGCCTCAGCCGCGCCGCGGGGGAGACCGCGCCGATCCTCTTCACCGGGGTGGCGTTTTACCTGCCCTTCGTGCCCGGGAGCCTCGGCGACCAGTTCATGGCCCTGCCGTACCACCTGTACATCCTCTCGACCCAGCACCACTCCATCCAGACCGTGCGGCCCCTGGCCTACGGCACGGCGCTGGTGCTGGTGGGGCTGGTGTTCACCCTCAACCTGGGGGCGTTTGCCGTGCGCAGCCGGATGCGCCGCCGCCTCGAAAGCGCCCGCTGATGGAGACCACCCGAATCCAGTGCCGAAACGTGGGGGTGTGGTACGGGGACAAGCAGGCCCTGGCCGAGATCACCCTGAACATCCCCGAGCGGCGGGTCACCGCCCTGATCGGGCCCTCGGGCTGCGGCAAGAGCACCTTCCTGCGGTGCCTCAACCGCATGAACGAGCTGATTCCCGGGGTGCGCACCGAGGGCGAGATCCGCCTGGGCGGCCACGACATCCTGGCCCCCGCGACCGACGTGGTGGAGCTCCGGCGCCAGGTGGGCATGGTGTTCCAGCGCTGGAACCCCTTCCCCAAGTCGATCTTCGACAACGTGGCCTACGGGCCCCGTATCCACGGGGTGAAGGACAAGGCCCGCCTCGCCGGGCTGGTGGAGACCGCGCTCAAAAAGGCCGCCCTGTGGGACGAGGTGAAGGACCGGCTGCGGGAGTCGGCCATGACCTTGTCGGGGGGCCAGCAGCAGCGCCTGTGCATCGCCCGGGCCTTGGCAGTGGAGCCCCAGGTGCTGTTGATGGACGAGCCGGCGAGCGCGCTCGATCCGATCTCCTCGGCCCGCCTCGAGGACTTGATCGCCGAGCTCAAGGAACGCTACACCATCGTCATCGTCACCCACAACATGCAGCAGGCCGCCCGGGTCTCGGACCGCACCGCCTTTTTTTACCTGGGCCGCCTGGTAGAGTACGATCGCACCCAGACCATCTTCACCAACCCCAAGGAAGAGCGCACCGAGGCCTACGTTACCGGCCGCTTCGGGTAGGGACGAGGAAGACACCGATGGAGAAGCACACCAGCAAGGCCTACGAGGCCGAGCTCACCCGGCTCCAGGAACAGGTGCTGCGCATGGGCACCCAGGTGGAGGACGCCATCGGCAGAAGCCTGGCGGCCCTGGTGGAGCGCAAACCCGAACTGGCCCGGGAGACCATCGAGCAGGACCACCTGGTGAACCGCTTCGAGGTCGAGATCGACGAACGGTGCATCGAGCTCCTGGCGCTCCGCCAGCCCGCCGCCGGGGACCTGCGGCTGATCATCACCGGCTTGAAGATCACCACCGACCTGGAGCGGATCGGCGACCTGGCCGCGAACCTGTGCGAGCGGGTGCTGGAGCTCCTGGAGGTGCCGCCCTTGAAGCCCCTGATCGACCTGCCCTTGATGGCCGACAAGGCCCGGGCCATGCTGCGGTCGAGCCTCGACGCCTACGTGGGCCGAGACCCCGACCTGGCCCAGGCGGTGTGCGCGGCCGACGACGAGGTGGACCGCCTCAACGACCAGGTGTTCCGGGAGCTTTTGACCTACATGCTGGAGAACCCAGCCAACATCTCCCGGGCCCTGGGGCTGATCATGATCGCCCGCTACCTGGAGCGGATCGCCGACCACGCCACGAACATCGCCGAGATGGTGATCTACCTGGTGAAGGGCAAGGACATCCGCCACACCCACTGCAAGCAGAAGGTCGCCAGGCCGTGAACCGCCCGCGCATCCTGGTGGTGGACGACGAGGAGGACCTCCTGGACCTCGTCGCCTACAACCTGGAGGTGTCGGGGTACGCGGTGGAGCGGGCCGCCTCGGGCCGCGTGGCCTTGGAGAAGGCCGAGGGGACGAAGCCGGATCTCGTGGTGCTGGACGTGATGCTGCCCGACTTGATGGGCTTCGAGGTGCTGCGGATCCTGCGCAGCCGCGACGCGACCCGGGCCCTGCCGGTGGTGCTCCTGACCGCCCGGGGCGAGGAGCCCGACGTGCTGGTGGGGTTCGAGCTCGGCGCCGACGATTACCTCACCAAGCCCTTCAGCCCCCGGGAGCTCCTGGCCCGGGTGCGGGCCGTGTTGAAGCGCGCCCGGGGGGGCGAGGCGTCGGCGCCGCGGCTGCGGTTCGGGCCGATCGAGCTCGACCGGGACGCCCGCCGGGTGTACCGGGATGGCCACGAGCTGACGCTCGCGCCCCAGGAGTACCGCCTGCTGGAGTTCTTCGCCACCCACCCCGACCGGGTGTACTCCCGGGAGGCCCTGCTGGAGCACGCCTGGGACCCGGAGGTGTACGTGGACCCCCGCACCGTGGACGTGCACGTGCGCCGCTTGCGGGCCCGGATCGAGGACGACCCGGCCACGCCCCGCTGGCTCCAGACCGTACGAGGGGTTGGCTACCGGTTCACCCTGCGCGAGCCGAAGGGCTGACCCGTGCCCCGCACCCTCTTCGGCCGACTCCTGCTCCACGGCGCCCTGGTGATCGCCGCCCTCCTGGCGGCCGCCGCCTTCGCCCTGGAGCGGTTCCTGGGGGAGCGGGAGGTGGGGCTCTTGGCCGACGGCCTCGCCCGGACCGCCCGGGCCGTGGCCGCCGACCTCCCCGCCGACCCGGCAGCGCTCCAGCGGGCCATCGTCCGCCAGGGCGAGGCGTCGGACCTGCGCCTCACGGTGGTGGCCCGGGACGGGGCGGTGCTCGCCGACTCCCACTACGACCCGGCCTCCATGGAGAACCACGGCCACCGCCCCGAGATCGCCGAGGCCTACCAAGGGCGCGCGGGCCGCGCCGTGCGGGCCAGCCCGACCCTGGGCCAGCCGATGCTGTACGTGACCGTGCCCGGCGACCCGGTGGTGCGGGCGGCCCTGCCGCTCGCCGACGTGGAGACCGTGTTGTGGGCGATGCGGGGCCGCATCGCGGGGGCGGCGCTTTTGGCCGGGGCCGTGGCCCTGGCCCTGTCCTTCGCCCTGGGTCGCGGCCTGTCGCGCCGGGTCGAGGCCATGGGGCGGTTCGCGGCCCGGATCTCCGGAGGCGACCTGCACGCGTCGCTGCCGGTGCGGGCGGACGACGAGCTGGCCGACCTGGAGCGGAGCCTGGTGGCGCTCCAGGGCGAGCTCGCGGAGCGCTGGTCCGCCCTGCGGCGGGACCGGGAGCGCCTGGAGGGGCTGGTGGACGGCCTGCCTGAGGGGGTGGCGGTGCTGGACGGCGAGGGCCGCTTGGCCCTGGCCAACCGGCCGGCCCTGGGGCTCCTGCGCCTGGCTCCGGAGCAGGTCCTGGGCCGGCCCGCCGGCGAGCTGCTGCGGAACCCGAAGATCCTCGCGGCCCTCGACGCCGGGGCCGAGTCCCCCGAGCCGTTCCGGGTCTCGTGGCCCGAGCCGGCCCGGGAGCTCGAGGTGGCGCTTAGGCCCCTGGCCGACCCGGCGGGCCGCCGGGGCACCCTGGTGGTGCTCCGGGACGTCACCCGCCAGGCCCACCTGGAGCGGGTGCGCACCGACTTCATGGCCAACCTCTCCCACGAACTGCGCACCCCCCTGACCGCGGTGCGGGCCTCGGCCGAGACCCTGCTCGAGGCCGCCCGGACCGACCCGGCGGCGACCCGCCGGTTCCTCGACTCGATCCGCCGCAACGCGCTGCGGCTCGAGGCCCTGCTCGGCGACGCGACCGACCTGGCCCGCATCGAGGCCGGGGTCGAAGCCGTGGAGCCCCGGGAGTTCGACGCCCGGGAGCCGGCCCGCCAGGTGGTGGAGCTCTTCCGGGCCGAGGCCGAGGCTGCCGGCGTCGACCTGGCCGTCGAGCTGCCCGCTGAGCCGTTGCCCCTGGCCTCGGACCCGGACCGGGTGGCGTCGATCCTGGTGAACCTGGTCCAGAACGCGGTGCGCTACACCCCCCGGGGCGGCCGGGCCACGGTGGCCGTCGAAGCGGCCCCGGGGGGCGCCCGCTACCGGGTCGAGGACACCGGCATCGGCATCCCCCCCCGGGACCTGCCCCGGGTCACCGAGCGGTTCTACCGGGTCGACCCCGGCCGCTCCCGGGCCCGGGGCGGAACCGGCCTGGGGCTCTCGATCGTCAAGCACCTAGTGGAGCTTTTGGGCGGCGAGCTCGCCATCGAGAGCGAGGTGGGCCGGGGGACCACCGTGGCGGTGGGACTGCCGACCCGACTCACCGGCGGCGGATAGGGAGCCCCGGCCGCCGCCGCAGGCCCCAGGTGGGCGGGAACTCCGGGTTTCGCTCCGCGGGGGGCGGGTCCACCCGGCCCGGGGAGTGGCGGTGGGGCGGTTGAGTCGGAGTAAGAACGCCCATTGCTGAGCACCCCCTCCACAGATCCGGACGAGCGGCTTTCCCGCATCCGGCTCCCACCTCA
>JBBIIA010000189.1:0-7041 GCA_037446775.1 Deltaproteobacteria bacterium | reverse complement strand
AGACCGCTTGGTACAAGAAAGAGCAGGCGACCTTCTCCGACGTCCTCACCTTGGTCCGCCGCCATCTGTGGGCCTCGCGGTATTTCGCGAACTCCTCGTCATTGCCTCGCGATGGCGGCTTGAATTGGCCAAAGTCCAGTAGAAATTACTTGATGCAAATAATGTTTCTTCAGCAGGGGGCGCCGACTTCGTGCCTGGCTAGCGCAGGTTGCCCGAATGCCCCTCCAAATCCGCGCAAAACCTACCGATTTCAAGGATCTACATGATGCGAAGATCAGTGCTTCTTCCATCCAAGTGAACTAGGTTCGTTGACAACTGTCCCCAAAGGCGCCCCTTTCGCACTTTCGCACTGTCTAAGCCGACACTGCCTCCACAGGTTCCTCGTCCTCGGCGTCGTCGGCCTCCAGGGCGCCGAAGCCGATGAGGGCCTCGGCCTTGCTGTCGGGCAGGGTGCCCACGGCGCGGAGCTTCCGGTCGATGGCGCGCTTTCGCACCGAAACGCTGTCGATGCTTTTTGAGGCCTCCTGGAGCTTCTTCTGAACCTTGTCGAGCACCTCTCCATACTTGCCGAACTCGGTCTTCACCGCTTCGAGCACCTCCCACACCTCGCTCGAGCGCTTCTGGATCGCCAGGGTCCGAAAGCCCATTTGCAGAGCATTCAGGGTCGCAGCCAGGGTCGTCGGACCGGCCAGGGTGACCCGGCAGTCCCGCTGGATCTGCTCCACTAGGCCGGGGCGGCGCAGCACTTCGGCGTAGAGTCCCTCGGTGGGTAGGAACAGGATCGCGAAGTCAGTGGTGTGCGGCGGGTTCACGTACTTGTCCCGGATTTCCCGCGCCGAGGCCTTCACCCGGGCTTCCAGTTGGCGGGCCGCCTGCTCTACGGCCTCGGCGTCGGCGCGCTCGGCGGCGTGGACCAGCCGATCGTAGTCCTCGTGGGGGAACTTGGCGTCGATCGGCAAGAGCACCTCTGCGTCGCCGTCACCCCGGCCCGGTAGCCGAATCGCGAACTCGACCCGCTCCGAGCTCCCCGGTCGGGTCACGGCGTCCCGTAGGTACTGGTCGAGGGTCAGCACCTGCTCCAAGAGGTTCCCCAATTGCACCTCGCCCCAGGTCCCCCGGGACTTCACGTTGGTGAGCACGCGCTTGAGGTCCCCCACACCGTTCGCCAGGGTCTGCATCTCCCCCAAGCCTTTGTGCACTTGTTCCAGCCGGTCGCTCACCAACCGGAACGACTCGCCCAGGCGCTTCTCCAGGGTCCCTTGCAGCTTTTCGTCCACGGTTTGGCGCACCAGTTCGAGCTTCTGGGCGTTCTCACCTCGCATCGCGTCGAGGCGCTCCTCCACGGCCTTCCGGAGCCCCTCCTGGGAGGCCTCGCTGCGCTGGGTGAGCGCCGCCACCTCCTTGGCCACGGCCTCCAGCCGCTCGTGCTGGGCCCGAGCAATGGCCTCGACGCTGGCCGATAGGGTCTCGGCGAGCCTCCCCAGGGTGTTTCCCACTTCCTCCCGCAGGGTCTTGCCGGATGTCGCGGTGTCCGCTCGAATTCCCCCCAGGCGCTCTTCCATGGTGCCCAACAACTTCTCGTCCACGGTCTGGCGCACCTGCTCTAGCTTCTGGGCGCTCTCGCCCCGAATCGCGTCGAGGCGCTCCTCCACGGCCTTTCTGAGCCCCTCTTGGGAAGCTTCGCTGCGCTGGGTGAGCGCCGCTACCTCCTTGGCCACGGCCTCTAGCCTCTCGTGCTGGGCCCGGGTGATCGCCTCGATGCTGGTCGAGAGGGTCTCCCCCAGGAGCCCCAGGGTGTTCGCCACCTCCTCTCGCAGGGCCTTGGCCGATGCGGCTGAGTCGGCCCGGATGCCCTCCAGGCGCTCTTCCAGGGTCTTGCGAGTGGCCTCCTGCCCCTGCTGGTTCCGATCCGAGAGAGACCCGATCTCCTTGGCCACCGCACCGAGCTTCTCGGTTTGTGCGCCGCCGAGGCGCGTGATCTCGCCAGCCACGCCCTCGCCCAGCCGTAGCAGGCTTCCGCCCACTTCCTCGCGCAGGGCCCGGTTGCTCTCAGCGGTTTGGCGCTGGAGCTCCCCGAGCTTTCCGTCCACCAGGGCCTGCAGGGCCTCTAGCCGCCGGTCGCCGGCCTCGGCCATGCGGTTCACCCCGGTCTGCAGGGCTCCCCCCATGCCTTCGACCCGCCGGTCGATCCCCACGACCCCATCGCCCAGTTGCTTGGCAAAGACGTCGAGCTGCCCCTTCTGTAGGTTCTGCATCTCGGCCATGGTGTGGACTACCGAGTCCTGGAAGGCCCGGACGCCCCCCGACACCTCCTCACGCAGGGCCTTCGCGCTCGACCCCGCCTCCTCACGCCCCCGCACGGCCTCCTCCCGGATGGCGCGTCCGAGCTGCTCGATGGGGCCGACGTCCACGACCGCTCCTCCCCCGAGGCCCCCCTGACCCAATTGGCTCAGCCGCCCCAGGCGCACCAGCGTCCAAACGGCCAGGATCAAGAGCGCCGACAACAACACCAGGGACGCGATAGCCAAGTGGCTCGGATCCACGATTACCCTCCTCCTCGATCGCTTGCCTCGTCTCCCCCACGCCTGATCACTCCAGTGCTTGCGAGACCACGCGCTTGAGCCTGAGCACCCCTGCGAGCCGACGCCCGGAGAGAGCTTCCCTCACCCCCCGAAGGGGTTCGCCACTTCGATGGTCTCTTCTCGGCCCGGGCCCACCGAGGCGAGGATGACGGGGCAGCCGGTCGCCTCGGTCACCCGCTCCAAAAAGCGCTGGGCGTTCGGGGGCAGGTCGCCCAGGGTCGCGGCGCCCCGGGCTCCCTCCTGCCAGCCCGGCAGGGTCTCGTACACCGGCTCGCACCGGGCGAAGTCCTCCGCCCGGGCCGGCACCCGGTCGATGGTGGCGCCGTCGAGGCGGTAGGCGGTGCACAGCTTCACCGCCTCCAGGCCCTGGAGGACGTCGATCTTGGTGATGGCGAGGCCGGTGAGGCCGCTCAGGCGGCAGGAGCTGCGCAGCACCACCAGGTCGAGCCAGCCGCACCGCCGGGGGCGCCCGGTGGTGGAGCCGAACTCGTCCCCCACCGTGCGGAGCCGGTCCCCCACGGCGTCGTGGAGCTCGGTGGGGAAGGGGCCGCTCCCGACCCGGGTGGTGTAGGCCTTGGTGATGCCCACCACCGCGTGGAGGTCCCGGGGGCTCACCCCGGCGCCGCTGCACGCGCCCCCGGCCAGGGTCGTGGAGCTGGTGACGAAGGGGTAGGTGCCGTGATCTAGGTCCAGAAGCGCGCCCTGGGCGCCCTCGAAGAGGATGTTGCGGCCCTTGGCGAGCCAGCCGTGGACCCGGCTGGTCAGGTCGCAGACGTGGGGGGCGAGGCGCTCCCCCTGGGCGAGGAGGGCGTCGAAGAGGGGCGCGACCGCGAAGGTCTCGGCGCCCCAGTGGGCAAGGAGGGCGTTTCGCTCCGCCAGGAGCGCCTCGAGGCGGCCCCCCAGGGTCTCGGGGTGTAGGAGATCCCCGACGCGGATGCCGCGCCGGGCGGCCTTGTCCTCGTAGCACGGCCCGATGCCCCGGCCCGTGGTGCCGATCTTCTGTCCCCCGGCCCGGGCTTCCCGGGCGAGGTCCAGGGCGCGGTGGCACGGCAGGATGACGTGGGCGGCTTCGGACAGGAGGAGATTGGCGGGTGACACCGCCTTGCCCCGGGCCCGCAAACCGTCGATCTCCTTGAGCAACACCTGGGGGTCCACCACCACCCCCGGGCCGATCCCGCACACCGTCCCCTCGTGGAGGATCCCCGAGGGGATGAGGTGCAAGACGGTCTTCTCCCCCCCCACCACCAGGGTGTGCCCGGCGTTGTTGCCCCCTTGAAAGCGCAAAACGGCGTCCGCGCGCGGGGCGTACAGGTCGACGACCTTGCCCTTCCCTTCGTCGCCCCACTGGGCGCCCACCACCACGACGTTCGGCATGACTAGTTCTCCTCGGCTACGCGCCGGACGAGTTCGGCAGGGGTGAGCGCTTCCTCGCTTCCGGCGGCGAGGTCCACGAGGACGCAGGCGGAGCCCGCCGCCGGCCGGAGCACGGCGGCCCAGCGAAAGCCCTCGGCCCGGGCGTGGGTCAGGGAATCCTCGAGGGGGCGGCGGATCAGGTCCCGGGCGGAGCGCACCCCGGCCGCCCGGAGCGCCTGGGCGAGCGCCAGGGCGTCGCCCCGCTGGGGGCGGAAGTTCACCACGAAGACCCCCCGGGGGGCGGCCCCGGGGGCGCCCGGGGCCGCGAGGTGCAGCGCCTCCATGAGGGCCAAGAGATCCAGGGAGAAGCCGGTGGCTGGCAGGGACCGGCCGTAGCGCTCCAATAGCCGGTCGTACCGGCCCCCCCGGCACAGGGGCACCCCCAGGTGATGGACGAAGGCCTCGAAGATCACCCCGGTGTGGTAGTCCACCCCCCGGATCTTCCCCAGGTCCACGGTCAGGTGGTGCGCCAGCCCGTGGGCGTCCACGAAGTCGACCACCCGGGCGAGGTTGGCGAGCGCGGCGCGGCTGTGGTCCGACTCCACCAGGGCTTCGGCGCGGCCAATCACCTCGACGCCCCCGGCCAAGAGGGGCAGCTCCGCCAGCAGGTGCTTCTTGGCGTCCGGGATCGGGAGGTCCCCGAGGAGGCGCGAGAGGTCGCTCCCGTCCTTGCGCGCGACGGCGCTGGTGAGGGCGTCCTGGTCCTCCGGGGAGAGGTCGGTCCCCAGCAAGATGCCCTTGTAAAACTCCACCTGGCCCACGTCGACCTTGAACTCCCCGACCCCCGCTTCGGTGAGGCACGCCACGGTCAGGGCGATGGCTTCCGCGTCGGCCTCGGGGTCCTGCACGCCCAGGAGCTCCGCCCCGGCCTGGTGCAGCTCCCGGGAGCGGCCCCGCTGGGCCGGCACGTGGCGCAGCGCCGAGCCCTCGTAGCACAGGCGCAGGGGCAGGGTGGCGTCCTGGAAGCGCCCGGCCACCAGGCGGGCCACCTGGGGGGTGAAGTCCGACCGGATCGCCAGGGCGTGGCCGGTGGCCCGGTCCACCAGGGTGTACAGGCTCGCCTCTTCGGCGGGGGACGAGAGCGCCCGGGTGAAGGCCTCGGCGTACTCCAGGAGCGGCGGCACCACGGGCCGGTAGCCCCAGCGGGCCATGACCCCGAGGATGGCGGCCCGGACCGCGTGACAGCGGGCGGCCGCCTCGGGAAGAAGATCCCCGAGGCCGGCCGGCACCTCCCGGTACAGCCCGCCCCGGTCCCCGCGGGAGAGGGAGCTCACGGCCACCTCGTCACAGGGCGGCCCGGGTCACGCCCACCACGTTGGGGAGCTTCTTGAGGGCGTCGAGGACCTCGTCGGAGACCGCCGAATCGACGTTCACCACGGTCACCGCCCGCCCCCCCGGGGCCTCCCGCCCAAACTGGAGCTGGCCGATGTTGATGTCGAAGGACCCGAGGGTGGTCCCAATGGAGCCCACCAGGCCGGGCCGGTCCCAGTTGCGAAAGATCAGGAGATGCCCCTGGGGAATCGCTTCGATGGCGATGCCGTCGATCTCCACGACCCGCGGCTCCCGACGGCCGAAGATGGCGCCGGCCAGGGACTTGGGCCCGCTCGCGGTCTGGACCTTGAGGCGGATCAGGGCGGTGTAGTCCTCGCCGTTCTTGGCGGTGGTCTCCGAGACCCGCAAGCCCCGTTCCCGGGCCAGGGTGGGGGCGTTCACCAGGTTGATGCTCTCGCCGAGGCTGGTGGAGAGGAGCCCCGCCAGGGCGGAGGCCGTGAGGAGCGCCGGACGGCTCTCGGCGGCCTTGCCCGAGTACTCGAGCTCCACCGCTTCGACCCCCTCGACCCCGAGCTGGGCCTGGAGCCGGCCGAGGTTGCGGGCCATGTCGATGTAGGGGCGGATCTGCTCCAGCACCTCGGGGGCGACGCTCGGGATGTTGACCGCGTTGCGGATGGTCCCGTCCCGGAAGTAGTCGACGATCTGCTCGGCCACCTGGACCGACACCGCCACCTGGGCCTCGGCGGTGGACGCCCCCAGGTGGGGGGTGCAGATCACCCGCTCGTGGGCGACGAGCGGAGTGAGCCCCGGGGGCTCCTCCCGAAAGACGTCCAGGGCCGCCCCGGCGATCCGGCCGGACTCCAGGGCCACCAGGAGCGCCTCTTCGTCCACGATGCCCCCCCGGGCGGCGCACACCAAAAAGGTCCCCGGACGCATCTTGGCGAAGGCCTCCCGCCCCAGGAGGTTCTTGGTCTCCTCCAAGAGCGGCACGTGGATGGTGATTACGTCGGCCCGGGCGTACAGGTCGTCCAAAGACAGGAGCTCCACCCCCATCTTGGCGGCGCGCTCGGCACTGACGAAGGGGTCGTAGGCGACCACCTTCATCTTGAGGCCGAGCGCCCGGTCGGCGACGATGGTCCCGATGTTGCCGAGCCCCACCACCCCCAGGGTCTTGCCGGTGAGCTCCCGGCCCTCGAACTTCTTCTTCTCCCACTGGCCCTGCTTCATGCTGGCGCTCGCCTGGGGCACCATGCGCAGCAGGCTCATCATCAGGGCCACCGCGTGCTCGGCGGTGGTGACCACGTTGCCCGCCGGGGTGTTCATCACCACCACGCCCCGCTTGGTGGCGGCGGGCACGTCCACGTTGTCCACCCCGATGCCGGCCCGGCCGATCACCTTGAGCTTGGGTGCGGCGGCGAGCAGCGCGGCGTTGGCCTTGGTGGCGCTGCGGATCACCAGGGCGTCGTAGTCGCCGATGATGGCTTCGATCTCGGCGGGCTTGAGGCCGGTCTTTACGTCGATCTGGAGGTCCGGGGCCCCCCGGAATACCTCGAGTCCTTCCTTGGCCAGGCCGTCACTCACCAGTACGCGCTTCATGGCACTCCCTCAAGGGAAACAGGGCGAGACGCGGCAGCGCCGGGGGGCGGTCGGTCTCGCCGGTGGTTGCTGGTCCTCCGGCGCCGGGCGCGCGGCGCCCCTACTCCTCGGTCCCCTTGGCCTTCTTGGGCGCCCTCGGTCGGCGCGGCTTGCGGGCCGGTGCCTGGGCGTCCGGCGC
>JBBIIA010000188.1:0-7064 GCA_037446775.1 Deltaproteobacteria bacterium | reverse complement strand
GGGAGCGGGCCCTCACCGCAGGGGGCTGGAACCTGCGGGGGGCGCTGGCCGCGGCCGAGCGCTGCGAGGGGCGGCTGCGGGAGGGGCTGGGAGGCAACTCGGAGGCCCTCCGGCGCGCCCGGGCCGGGGTGTGGTCGGCGGCCTTCGGACAGTCGCTGACGGTGGCGGCCCGCCACGGCCGGGCCCTGCGGCGCCAGAACGTGTTGATCCTGGGGGAGAGCGGCACGGGCAAGGAGGAGGCGGCCCAGGCCCTGCTCCTGGGGGGGCTCTTGCCGACGGGGGCCGAGGCACCCCCCAGCCAGAGCGTGAACGTGGCCGCGGTGCCCGAGGGGCTGGTGGAGGCCGAGCTCTTCGGCTACGCCAAGGGCGCCTTCACCGGGGCCCTTAGGGACAAGGCCGGGGTGATCGAGCTCGCCCACCAGGGCGCGGTGTTCGTGGACGAGGTGGGGGAACTGCCCCTGCCGGTCCAGGCGAAGTTTTTGCGGGTGATGGAGGCGGGGGCGCTCCGCCGGGTGGGGGACGAGGCGGACCGGCCCGCCGACGTGCGCTACCTGGGGGCCACCCACCGGGACGTGGAGGCCATGGTGGAGGCGGGCACCTTCCGCCACGACCTCTTCCACCGCTTCAGCGGCGTGGTGGTGGAGCTGCCGCCCCTGCGCGAGGTGATCGACGAGGATTTGGGCGCGATCCTGCGAAAGCTCCTGCCCGAGAGCCACCGGGGCCAGGAGGGCGCCGTGGCCGAGGCGATCGGCGCGGCCCTGCCGGGCTACGCCTGGCCGGGCAACGTGCGGGAGCTCCGCAACGTGGCCCTGACCGTGGCCCTGCGGGGCCCCGACGCGATCCGGCCCCGGCGCTCCCCGGCCCGGAGGGCCCCGGAGGCCCCGGCGCCGGGTCCGGCGGTGCCGGCGGGCCTGGCCGAGGGGCGGTGGACCGAGGCCGAGGTGGTGGCCTGGTACCGGCAGCGGGCCCTGGACGACCACCCCACGGCGGTGGCGGCCGCCCGCGCCCTGGGGGTGAGCACCCGCACCCTGGACCGGTTCCGGTGGGGGCGAGGAGGTGAGCGATGAGCAAGGCGAAGCGCTACGACAGCTTCGAGGGGTTCGTGACCGAGGTGGGCGAGGAGCTCAAGCGCTGCGGGGCGTCGGTGGACGGCTGGCTCGGCGGGGTGACCAGCGCCCTCGGCCCCAAGACCCTGGAATCCCTGGCCGCCGCCCTCGGCATCCGGCCGGGCAAGTCCCTGTCCGCCGGCCTCGCCGCCACCCTGCCGATCCTGGGGGCCGTGGTGGGGGTGGCGGCCGGCGCGCTCCTGGCCCGCTACCTGGCCGCGGCCCGCACCGACGAGGGCCGCGCCGCCGCGGACCGGCTGCTGAGGGCCAAGGGCCTGTACCGCGAGTACACCCGGGCCGCCCTGCCCCCGGCCGAGCGCCAGGCCCTGATCGACGACCTGTTTGCCGAGGTGGTGGAGGAAGAGCGGCGGGGGTAGGGCCCGGCGCGAGCTGCGGCACGGTTCGTGCTATTTGCGCCACCACGGGACGCTGGGGTGCGGGCAACCCGAACCGATCGGCGCCCCAGCGAGACCAACCCACGTCCACAGGAGGCCCCGACATGACGACCCAACCCCCGAGCACCGGGCAAAAGGTAATCGAGATCCTCGAGACGGCTTTCGGCTTGGTGGTGGTACTGGCGTTCGCCTACTTCGCGATCAAGAACCCCAGCCCCTTCAAGCCAGACCGCTTGCTGTAGGCCGGTAGCCGGGACCCGCGGCGCAACGGGAGCCCTTGCCTGGGGGCCTAGCCCGGGCGCGATCCTGCCCTCACCGGTACCGCGGGGAGCCCCGCTGACGCCGCCCCTGGGCGCGGTGCGGGCCCCGGAGCGTGTATCCCCGCAGCCGAGCGTAGCGCATGGGCAACTGTCCCCAAGCCCAGTCCGGGTCCCGCTGAAGACCGACTACCGGATCTTTCTGCCCACGCCACGCTCCAGCGCGAGCTTCGCCCGGGCGTATCGAAAGCGCACGGCCGTGGAGCGCTTCAACGCCCGCATCGATCACGTCTTGGGGTTCGAGGACCACACCATCCGGGGCCTCGAGAAGATGCGGGCGCGGATGGGACTGGCCCTGGCCGTTGCCCTCGCCATGGCGGTCGGCCACCTCAGCGAGGGCCGGCCGCAGCAGATATGCTCTCTCGTGCGCCCGATTGCCCGTACGCAACCGCCGCCACAACAGGCGGCGTGACCCATCGTCCTGGCGGGGGACTCGGGTCCCCGTCCTCCCGACCCCGCTGATCCCTGATTCCTGACCACCCTCACGCGAGCTGCCGAACAACGACACCCACCGCCGATCCTCGCCACCCAGTTGGCCCCGCGCTTGCCCCTTCCCCGGCGAGACGGTTGCCGTCGCCCTGACTCCAACCACCGGACCTCCGCAAACCCCACGCCGCAAGAGCCTCATGTCGACCCCTCTATTGACTCAAATCGGGTAGAGCGCGTACAAGGGAGAAGTATCAAGGGAGGGTTGGAGCCATGGATGGACGGCTCTGAAGAAGACCGGAGGGGGTCTGTGGGGCAGGCAGGCAAGGACACGACCGAGGGCCGACTGGCAAGAACTGCTTCTTGCTGGACGGCCCTCGTCTCGTTTTCGGGGGTCGGCGGTCGATGGTTCGCGTCCAGCGACGGTAATCGATATCAAGAGGCGGTCGGGACGCTGCAAAGGTTGATAGGGTTCTGGTTGAGACGGGCGGTGCGGCCGTGTGGCAGGCCGTCCAAGGTGCGCGGACGATCCGCGGGGCGAAAGAACCTTCGGAACCTTCGCAGCGTTCCCGAGTCGTCCACCGGGCCCAGCACCCACAGCGCGAACTCCAGGGTTGTCTGCCCCAGCCCCGGGAACCGGGCGAGGACCCTCTCGAGCCATGCCGCGCAATTCCGGAGCACGAACCGGTCGTTGGCGTCGAGTTCCCGGTCGTCCAGGTCCAGAGCCTCCATCCGAAACGGCAGAGAGAGCCTTCGTCGCCTTCCCACAGGTCACCTCCTGGTCGTCGCAGTTCCAGGAGGACAGTACCGGAGGAGCGTTCCAGGGCGTGGAACGGGGGAGGCACATGCTGGCGCTGGCCTTCTGCGAGAGGGCCGGGTGGGCGCCGACGCAGCTCGCATGCTGGCGGAGGATGTCGACACCTCCAGCTCCGAAGGGCCCGCGGTTCCCACGTTGAAAAACAAGCAGAGTATGTCTGGACTTCGCGGACATACTCTGCTTGAATTTCAGCATGGAGCTCGAACTGAGGCAGCGGATCGGCCGAGAGGAGTTCGACTACCCCGCCCTGATGGCGGCGCTGGAGCGCTACGCGCATCCCCGCGACAAGGTCACAGACCTCCTGCGCCGGGGCCTCATCGTGCGGGTGAAGAAGGGCCTCTACGTCTTCGGGGACGCTCTCCGGCGGCGGCCCTACTCCCGTGAACTCCTCGCCAACCTGATCTATGGACCGTCGTTCGTCTCCCTGGACTACGCCCTGGCCTTCCACGGCCTCATCCCAGAGAGGGTAGCCGCCGTCACCTCGGTCACCCCCCACCGGGCGCGAGCCTTCGATACGCCCGTGGGCCGGTTCGTGTACCGGCCGGTCCCGCCGGACTACTACCCCCTGGGGATGGATCGGGTGGAGCAGGGGGATGTCGCCTTCCTGGTGGCCGTGCCCGAGCGGGCCCTAGCCGACAAGGTGCGCGACGACCGAGGGCACCCCTTGCGGACGGCTGCTGCTGCTGCCGCCTACCTCTTCGAGAACCTGCGTCTGAACCGGGACGCCGCAGCCGCGCTGGACGCGGGGGTCCTGGAAGAACTCGCCGAAGCAGGCCGCTCCCAGAAGCTCGCGGTGTGCGCCCGCGTTCTGCGGCGGCTCCAGAAAAACCGATGAATCCGGCCATCGCCGCCATGCTCAAGAAATACGAGCCGCGAAGCGTCGACGACCACGTGAACGCCTTGCGGGAGATCTTCCAGGAGATCTCCCTGTGCGGCCTGTGGCGGGGGAAGTTCTTCGAGCGGGCAGCCTTCTACGGGGGGACCGCGCTGCGGGTCCTCCACGGCCTCGACCGGTTCAGCGAGGACATGGATTTCTCCCTCCTGGCCCCCGACACGCGGTTCGACCTGCGCCCCGCCTGCGATAGCATCGAGAGGGAGCTTCGGGCCTGGGGGTTCTCGACGCGCGTGGAGAGGAAGGAGAAGACGGCGCAGAGCGCCGTGGAGTCGGCCTTCGTCAAGGCGAACACCCTGGAGCAGCTCCTGCTCATCGACGCCGGCGAAGGAATCTCGGGCGCCGTCCATCCTGGACAGCGCCTCACGATCCGGATCGAGGTCGACACCGACCCTCCCCCCGGGTTCTCCACCGAGACCCGGTTTCTCCTGCTGCCGGTTCCCTTCTCCGTGAGGGTCTACGACCTGCCGTCCCTCTTCGCGGGAAAGCTGCACGCCCTCCTGTGCCGCGGCTGGAAGACGAGGGTCAAGGGACGGGACTGGTACGATCTCGTGTGGTACGCCGCTCATGGGGCACAGCTCGACCTCGCACACCTCGAGGCGCGCATGCGCCAGAGCGGCCACTTCAGGGCCCATGCCCCCCTGGACGCGCCCACCCTTCGAAGGCTCCTGGCCGAGCGGATCGCGGACCTCGATGTCGCCGGGGCCCGGGCAGACGTCGCCCGATTCGTCGCGGATCCCTCCGGCCTCGACATCTGGTCGCGGGAGTTCTTTCAGGCGGTGGCCGAGACGATCCGAATCCGAGGGGAAGCCGCCACGGCGCCGACTCCACCCGCGGGCACTCGCCGACCTCGCCGGCACCGGTGACGAGGCGGTGGGGGCCGCCCGCCGACGGCATGCCGCACGGGCAGCCCCTCGCGAGGGGCAACGTGACGATCCGTTCCACCCTTTGGAACGTCGGCGCGGTAAGGTGGACAGAGACCCGACGGCGGCGCCTTTCAAGGGAGGGATCATGGCACGGACACGGATGATCTTAGAGCTCACGGAGGATCAGACCGGCCGCTACCTGGAGTGGGCGCGGCGCACCCAGGCCGAGGACGACCCGCTTCCGGCGGTCACAATCGCCTTCACGCTCACGAACATCGGCGCCCACGTCGTCGCGTCCCGGGGCGAGGCCGTCTTCCGAGGTGGATCGACCCTGGTGCTGCAGGACATCCTCGACCCGCTCCCCGACCCGGTGCGGTTCGAAGAGAGCGGCCCAGGGGCATCGGGTGGGTGTGAGGCGGGGGCGCCGGGAGAGTTCTATCGAGGAGTGGGGCAGTGACAGAACACGAAGCAGTGCGGGTCGGCATATAGGGGGCCGTTCGTGCAGAAGAGCGTTGCATCCGTCAATCGGCCTCCGGAGCTGCCAGCAGTCGTTTGGCCAGAGGGTCCAGCTCACCGCCCACGACGCGGTTCGCTGTGGGGTTGGTGGGGTGGTCGGTGCCCACCCTCTACCAGGAGGCTGACTATGCTGTCCCGGTGCCCGCGGCTACGCAACAAGGGCGGTCGCTTCCGCGGGAGGCGCCCTGGGGGCGCCGCGACCCCAGGGCCCGCACCGGGTCGGGCCAACCAGGAGGCCGTGTCCGCAGACCACCGTCTGCCGACTCGGCCTTCCGTCGTCTCCGGCCCCGGGCTAGAGGTCCGCGAGGCTCTTCCTTGACGCTACGGCATGGGTGTGCCATGTTGAGCACCAAGTTACGTGCTACATGATGCACGCAATAGGGAGCGCCTCGATGAACGTGACCGAAGACATTCGCTCCGTGACCGACCTCAAACGGAACACCCGGGAGATCCTCGACCAGGTCCACGCCACCGGGCGCCCGGTGGTGCTGACGGTAAACGGCCGTCCCGACTCCGTCATCATGGCCGCGGCCGTCTACCAGAAGCATCTCCAGGCGGCGAATCTGGTCCGGTTGCTGGCCCCCGCCGAAGCCGAAGCCGCGGAGGGACGCACCCGCCCCGCCCGAGAGTTTCTCTCCGAGTTCCGACGTGCCCGCGACCTATGAGGTCCACGTCACGCCCACGGCCGAGGCCGATATCGCAGAGGTCTGGGACTACATAGCCCAGGACAGCCCTGCCCAGGCGACGGTCTTCGTGGGGGCGCTGGAGGAGCAGATCGCTTCCCTCGAGCGGCACCCCGAGAGGTGCCCGCGAATCCCCGAGAACGAGGTGATGGGGACCTCCTACCGACACCTGATCCACGGCCCCTACCGCACGGTCTTCCGCGTCGTCGGCCACCGCGTCGTCATCCTGCGGGTGATTCACGGCGCCCGTCTCCTCGATACCGCCCTCTTCCGCTCATGACGCCCCACCGCCGAACGACCCGATAGCGCCGATGAAAACCGGCGAGGTGTAGCGAATGAAAGAGTCGTACGGTGAAGGCGTAGCGAACCACACCGGCCCCGAGTCATGCGGCCACGGCCGTGAGGGCGGGGACGAAGCGTTGACAGGGGTACACGCAGGCAGGGTATTGAGCCGCGAAAATGTGCTTACTTCGGAGTGCCGATGCCGTGGGACGAGGCAGAAGGCAACATTTGCGACTTCCAAATCGCGAGAAGACGCAGGACTCCGCGCGGTCGTAGACCCCTGGCATGCGAGGAAACACCTCGGACGCAGCAATTCCCGGTCGGCCCCGGCGAGCACTTGAGCCTCTTGCAGAAGTCGTAGCGTTGCAAGTGGGAGGACGCACCTCTCTCGCCTTTTTTGAGTAGTTGTTTTTCAGGATGTGACGGTTTTTGTTTGGGCTGACTAAGCCAAATATTGGTTGATTGCTCCGCGCCTACTCTTCTGTTTGTGTTTTCGGCTAGTGCTTGCTGTGTGATGTGTGCTGAACTTGCCGGGCGCTTTATAGGCGGACGTTCGTGCAGAAGAGCGTTGCATTCGTCAATCGGCCTCCGGAGCTGCCAGCAGTCGTTTGGTCAGCGGGACCAGCTCACCGCCCACGACGCGGTTCGCTGTGGGGTTGGTGGGGTGGTCGGTGCCCACCCTCTACCAGGAGGCTGACTATGCTGTCTCTATAGCGGCCCCGGTTTTCTTGGACACGGATTTCCGGTAAAAACCCGTGACCAAG
>JBBIIA010000187.1:0-7337 GCA_037446775.1 Deltaproteobacteria bacterium | reverse complement strand
CGCCGAGGCCGCGGTGCGGGGCGCCCTGGGGCCCGCCGGGTCCGGCACCGTCCCGGAGGTCGAGGCGGCCGCCGAGGCCGCCCTGCGGCGCCACTTCCGGCGGGAGAACCGGACCCCCCTCGTCCTCGCGGTGGCGGTGGAGGTCCCGGGTCCGGGAGGGTGACGGCCCCCGGCGTTGACGGCCCCGCGGCGGGTCCTCTACAGTACGCCCTGGCTTGGGGCCCGTGACGAGAGAGAGATGGACGCTGCCTACACCATCGCCCTGGGGGTGCTCCAGGGCCTCACCGAGTTCCTTCCCGTCAGCTCGTCGGGGCACCTGGTCCTCGCCCAGAGCCTCATCCCCGGTTTCGTCCAGCCGGGGGTGCTCTTTGACGTCCTCCTCCACGGCGGCACCCTCCTCTCTATCCTGGTGTATTTCCGGCGGGACATCGCCGGGCTTTTCCGGTGCCTCTGGCCCGGGGGGGACCCGGCGAGCCGGCGGCTCCTCGGGTTCCTGCTCGTCGGCACCGTCCCCACGGCGGCCATCGGCTTGCTCTTCCAGGAGCCGCTCCGGGCCCTCTTCCACGAGCCCCGGGCGGCTGCCGCCATGCTCCTGGTGACCGGCGCCCTCCTGTGGCTCTCCGAGGCCCTCGCGCGCCCCCGCGACGGCTTGGCCCAGCTCGGGATGCCACGCGCGGCGGCGATCGGGGTGGTCCAGGGCTTCGCCATCGTGCCCGGGATCAGCCGCTCCGGGTCGACCATCGCGGCGGCAACGCTCCTGGGGATCCGCGGGGAAGACGCGGCGCGCTTCAGCTTCCTCCTGTCGATCCCCGCGGTCCTGGGGGCGGTGGTGCTGGAGGTCGGCGGCGCCCTGGGCGAAGAGGCCGTCCCCGTCCTCCCCTACGCGGCGGGGGTGCTGGCCGCCTTTCTCTCCGGCCTCTGGGCCATCCGTTTCCTGATGATGGTCTTGCGCCGCGGGCGCTTCCGCTGGTTTGCCGCCTACTGCTGGGCCCTCGGCCTGGGCTACCTCCTCTTGGGGCCCTGAGGGAGCGCCGGTGGCCAAGGCCAGCGTTGACCGGGGCGGGCGGGGCACCCCGCCCCCGCCCCCGGGCTGGAAGGCCCGGCTGGGGCAGCGGGTGCGGGCCGAGCTCGTCGGGCTCTCCCTCGGCATCGGCTGCGCCTTCCTGGTGCTTGCCCTGGCCTCCTACTCCACCTCCGATCCGTCCTTCAACACCGCGGGGGGGCCGGGGGTGCCCCAAAACCTCGGCGGGGTGGTTGGGGCGTACGTAGCCGACCTTTTGTACCAGAGCCTGGGCCACGCGGCCTACCTCCTGCCCCTGGCCCTGGGGGTGTACGCGGTGCGCTTCGTGATCCTCCAGCCGGTCGCCCACCCGGGGTGGGTGGCCCTGGGGTACGGGGTGCTGGTGCTCTCCGCCGCCGGCCTTTTGTCCCTGCTCCGGGGCCCGGTTCCCTTCGACGGCCTGCTGCTCCCGGCCGGGGGTACGGCGGGGGACCTCTTGCGCCGGGGCCTCGAACGGTACTTCAACCGGGCGGGGGCCGGGCTCCTCTTGGGGGCGGCGTTCCTGGCGGCGGTCATGTTCACGGTCAACCTCTCCCTCTACGCCTTTTGGGAGCGGCTGCGCCTCGCCCTTTTGGGGGTGTGGCGGCGGGTGGAGGCGGTCCTGATCATCCGGCGGGAGCGCCGGGCCAAGCGCCGGGCCCGGGGCAAGGGTCGGGGCCCGGGGGACGAGGCGCCGACGCCTCCCCGCATCCTCGCCGAAAAGAAGGTGGAGCTCCTGCCCCGGCCCAAGGCCCCGGTGCAGGAGGAGTTCGCCTTCGCCCGGGACATCGACGGCTACCGCCTGCCGTCCCTGGAGCTTCTGGACCCCGGCGCGCCCCCGGGCTCGGGCCCGGACCACGACAGCTTGCTCATGGCGTCGAAGGTGCTGGAGAAGAAGCTCGCCGACTTCGGGGTGCAGGCGAGCGTGGAGACCGTGCGACCGGGCCCGGTCATCACCCTTTTTGAGCTCAAGCCCGCCCCCGGCGTCAAGATCAACCGCATCGCCAACCTCTCCGACGACCTCGCCCTGGCCCTGCGGGCGCTCTCGGTGCGCATCATCGCTCCCATCCCGGGCAAGGACACGGTGGGCATCGAGATCCCCAATACCCAGCGGGAGACCGTCTTCCTGCGCGACATCCTCTCCGCGGCGGTGTACCAGGAGTCGAAGTCCAAGCTCGCCATGGCGCTCGGCAAGGACAGCGCGGGAAACCCCTACGTGGCCGACCTGGCGCGCATGCCCCACCTGCTGGTGGCGGGGGCCACCGGCTCGGGCAAGAGCGTGGGGGTCCACGCCATGCTCGCCAGCCTCCTCTTTCGGGCGTCGCCCCGGGAGGTGCGGCTCTTGATCGTCGACCCCAAGATGCTCGAGCTGTCGGTGTACAACGACATCCCCCACCTCCTCTTGCCGGTGGTGACCGAGGCCAAGAAGGCGGCGGTGGCCCTGCGGTGGGCGGTGCAGGAGATGGAGCGCCGCTACCGGCTGATGGCCGAGGAGGGGGTGCGCAACCTCGCCAGCTACAACAAGAAGATCGAGAAGCGCCTGAAGGACCTGGGGGGGAGCCCGCCGAGCGAGGACGAGAACGTCGAGTACCTGCCCTTCGTGGTGGTGGTGATCGACGAGCTCGCCGACCTGATGATGGTGGCGTCCAAAGACGTGGAGGAGTCCATCGCCCGGCTCGCCCAGATGGCCCGGGCCTCGGGCATCCACTTGATCGTCGCCACCCAGCGCCCCTCGGTGGACGTCATCACCGGCATGATCAAGGCCAACTTCCCGGCCCGCATCGCCTACCAGGTGACCACGCGGGTGGACTCCCGCACCATCCTCGACTCCATGGGCGCCGAGGCCCTCCTGGGGGGCGGCGACATGCTCTTCTTGCCTCCGGGCATCGCGCGCCTCGAGCGCCTCCACGGCTCCTTCGTCTCCGAGGAGGAGATCGCGCGCCTCGTCCACTTTTTGCGCCAGCAGGGGGAGCCGGAGTACAACGACTCGATCCTCGAAGAGCCCGACGAGGCCGACTTCGAAGACGACCCGGAGTTCGACGAGCTGTACGACCAGGCGGTGCGGGTGGTGGCCGAGACCCGCCAGGCCTCGGTCTCCATGGTCCAGCGGCGCCTCAAGATCGGCTACAACCGCGCCGCCCGCATGGTGGAACGGATGGAGAAGGAAGGGGTCGTCGGCCCCTCCCGGGGCGCCAAGCCCCGGGAGGTGCTGGTGGGCAAGCACTGACCCGGCCCGGTCCTCCCCCCCCACCCCACAGGAGCCCCGTGACCCCAACGCGCACCGCCCCGGCCTGGCTCGTCCTGGCCCTCCTTTTTGCCGCCCCCGCCTGGGGCGGCGACGCCGCCGCCCTCTTGGGGCTGCTGCGCAAGACCTACGAAGGCACCCGCGACCTGCGGACCCGCTTCGTCCAGACCTCCCACCTGGTGGCGGCCGGCATGGACCGCACGGCTACCGGGGAGGCCCTGTTCCAGAAGGGCGGCCGCATGCGCTGGACCTACGACGGGGACGACCCCCAGGTGATCGTCAGCGACGGCACCACCCTCTGGATCCACCAGGTGCGGGACAAGACCGTGCTGCGCCAGGCCCTCGCCACCGTGCCTGCCGAGAGTCGGCTGGCCCTGGACCTGTTGAGCGGGTTCGACGGGGTGGAGGGCGCCTTTCGGGTGGCGACCTGCGGGCCCTTCTGCCTCTCCCTCACCCCCCGGGAGCCCCGGCCCGACGTGTCCCGGGTGACCGTGGAGTTCGCCGAGGAGGGGCGCACGGTGGCCGCGGTAACCACCGAGGACCCCCTGGGCAACCGCACCCGCCTGGAGTTCCGGGAGGTCCGCCGCAACGGGGGGGTGCCCGACGGCGCCTTCCGGTTCGAGCCCCCCAAGGGGGTGCAGGTGCTGGACGCGGGAGGGGTCCGGTGAGGACCGTCGGCCTGATTAGCCTCGGGTGCGCCAAGAACCGGGTGGACGCGGAGCACCTGCTGGGGGGGCTCGCGGCCGCCGGCTTTGCCCTGGTCGATGACTTGCGGGGGGCCGAGGTGGTGGTCGTCAACACTTGCGGGTTTTTGCAGGAGGCGGTGGAGGAGTCCATCGACGAGATCCTCGAAGCCGCCCAACTCAAGGAAGAGGGGGCGTGCCGGGTGCTGGTGGTGGCCGGGTGCCTGCCCAAGCGCTACCCCGAGCTGGCCCAGGAGCTCCCCGAGGTGGACCACTTCTTCACCCCCGAGGACCTGGCGCGCATCCCCGAGGCCCTGGGGGCCCGGCCGGCCCCCGGGGGGGGCGAGCCCCGACGGGTCCTCACCCAGAGCCCCCACTCCGCCTACCTCAAGATCGCCGAAGGGTGCTCCAATCGGTGCACCTACTGCACCATCCCCGCCATCCGGGGGAGCTTCCGGTCGGTGCCCGCCGAGGTCCTCTTGGCCGAGGCCCGGGGGCTCGCCCGCCAGGGGGCGGTGGAGCTCAACCTGGTGGCCCAGGACGTCACCTCCTACGGCGCGGATGGGGGCGACCCCCGTGCCCTGGCCCGGCTCCTGGGGCAACTCGGCGAGGTGCCCGGGGTGCACTGGCTCCGGCTCCTGTACGCCTACCCCCGGGCCTTCCCGCCGGGGGTGGTGGAGCTTTTGGCGGCGGGCGGCCCCCTGGTGCCGTACCTCGACGTCCCCATCCAGCACATCGCGCCGCGCATCCTGAAGGCCATGGGGCGCCACGGGACCCCGGACGAGGTGCGCCGGGTGCTTTTTGACCTCCGGGAGCGGGTGCCGGGCCTGGTGCTGCGCACCACCGCCATCGTCGGCTTCCCCGGCGAGACCGATCGGGAGTTCCAGGAGCTCCTAGACTTCGTCTCGGAGCTCCGCTTTCACCACCTGGGGGCCTTCGCCTACTCCGCGGAAGCGGGCACCCCCGCCGAGAAGCTGCGCCCCCGGGTGCCCAAGCGGGTGGTGCGGGAGCGCCTCGAGCACCTCCTGGCCCTCCAAGCCGAGGTGAGCGAGGGCCGCAACCAGGAGTTCTTGGGGCGCGAGCTCGACGTCCTCGTGGAGGGGCTCGACGAGGAGGGCGAGGTGACGGGGCGGACCTTCGGCCAGGCCCCGGAGGTGGACGGGGTGACCCGGCTCCTCGGCTACGCCCGGGAGCCGGTGACGGTCGGCTCCTTCGTCCGGGCCCGGGTCGCCGGGGCGTCGGCCTACGACCTCGAAGCCGAGGTCGTAAAGCCGTGAGCCGGCGCGCCGCCCAGGGGGTGGTCGGGCTCCTGATCCTGGCTACCGCCCTGGCCTGGGTCCGCTGGGGGCGCACCCCTGCGGGCCCTACCGCGGAGACCCGGTTTCTCATGGACACCCTGGTCACGGTCACCCTCTGGGGGGCGCCGGGCCCGGCCGCCGAGGGGGCCCTGGCGGCGGCCTTTGGGGCCCTGGCGGCGGTGGACGGGGAGCTCGCCCGGGTGCCGGGGACCTTCCTGTGGGAGCTCAACCAGACCGGCTCGGGGCCCCTCACCCCGGCGGCGGCTGCCGTCCTGGAGGCGTCCCTGGGGTGGGCGCGGGCCAGCTCCGGGGCCTTCGACCCCACCGTGGCGCCGCTCCTGGACCTGTGGGACGTGCCCGCCGGACCCCATCCGCCCCCCCACCCCGACCGCCTCGCCCGGGCCGTGGCCGCCGGGGGCTGGCACCGGGTGCGCCCGGGGGCGAACGGCGGCGTCGACCTGGGGGGCACCGAGCTGGATTTCGGCGGCATCGCCAAGGGGTACGCCCTGGACCGCGCCGCCGAGGCCCTGCGGGCGAGGGGGGTGGTGGACTACCTGGTCAACGCGGGGGGCGACCTGGTGGTGGCCGGAGCCAAGGGCGGCGCTCCCTGGCGGGTGGGCATCCAACACCCCCGGGAGCCCGGCGCCTTCCTGCGGGTGGTGACGCCCCGGGCGGGAGCCCTGGTCACCTCGGGGGACTACGAGCGGGCCTACGAGTGGGAGGGGGAGCGGGTGCACCACCTCCTGGATCCCCGCACCGGGCGCCCGGCCCGGGGGTGCCAGAGCGTCACCGTGTGGGCGCCCACGGCGATCGACGCCGACGCCCTGGCCACCGCCGTCTTCGTCCTGGGCCCCGCGGAGGGCCTGCGGCTGGTGGCCGCCGAGCCCGGGGCGGAGGCCCTGGTGGTGGACGCCGACGGCCGGCTCCACGAGACCCCGGGGTTCGGGCGGGTGGCGCCCGCGGCTAAAGCGCGGTGACCCGTCGGGCCTGGGGCCCCGCCGACATCGCCCTGGTGGCCGCCCTGGCCCTGGGGGCGGTGGCGGCGCTGCCGGGGGGCGGCTCCCCGGCGGCGGTGGAGGTGGTCTCCCCCGGCGGGGCGGCCCTGTGGCCCCTGGGGACGGGGCGGCGAGAGGTCGCCGGGCCCCTCGGGGTCACGGTGGTCGAGGTGGGGCCCCGGGGTGGGCGCGTCGTGGCGAGCCCGTGCGCGGGTCAGGTGTGCGTGAGGGCCGGGGAGGTGACCCGGCCGGGCCAGGTGGTCGCTTGCCTGCCCAACCGGGTCGCCGTGCGGCTGGTGGGGGGGGCGTCCGGGGAGGGCGTCGATGCGGTCGCCCGCTGATTCCCGGCGCCTCGCCGAGCTCGGTTTGTGGATCGCCCTGGCGGCGGCCCTGCAAGCTGCCGAGACCCTGGTCGCGACGCCGGTGCCGTGGTTTCGCCTCGGGCTCGGCAACGCCTTGGTCCTCGTGGCGTTGCACCGGGGGGGCGCCCGGGACGGCGCCTGGGTGGCCCTGGGCAAGGTGTTCCTGGGGGGACTCCTGGCCGGGCGCCTCTTCGGGCCGGGGTTTCTCCTCTCCCTGGTTGGCGCGGCCGCCGCGGTGGTGGTGATGGGGCTCGCCCTGCGGGGATCGCCGCCCCTGGGGTTTGTGGGCCTCAGCGTGCTTGGCGCCACCGCCCACGCCCTGGCCCAGGTCGCCCTCGCCAGTACTCTGCTCCTCCAGTCCCCAGCCCTCTGGTCCCTGGCCCCCTTCCTCGTGCTGCTGGCCCTCGCCACCGGCTGCGTGACCGGCCTCGTCGCCCACCGCATCGCCGCCGCCCTGGAAGCCCGGCCCCCCTAGCCCCCGGCCCCCAGCGAGGCGCTGCCCAGACCGTCGAGCCGTGACCAAGGCGAAGCCTTGTCGCGCGGAGGCGCGGAGCTCGCAGAGAAGAGACCACTCGATGGGGTTCTCCGCGGTCTCTGCGCCTCTGCGAGAGAGTTGAACTTGACTCACCTTCGCAGAGCTTTGGTCTTAAGGGTTTCTAGCGAGGCTCCGCCTCAGACCGTCGAGGTACGAGAGGGAGGTCTTTTTGACAGGATA
>JBBIIA010000186.1:0-7377 GCA_037446775.1 Deltaproteobacteria bacterium | reverse complement strand
TCGGCGGCGCTCCCGATCGCCTCGTCCTCGCTGGTCCCTCCCCCGCGCTCCGCCGGGCCTCGGCTTCGGTTCGAACCCCTTCGGCCGCCGCCTGATCGGCGCGCGCCCGGGCGAGGGCGGCGGTTTGGGCGGCGAGGAGCGCGTCCAGCTCCCGGGCCCGATCCAGGGAGGGCTTGGCGGCCCCTTGCTCCGCCCGAGCCGCTCGCTGGGCGGCTTCGGCTGCCCCAAGGGCGGCCCGGGCCGCGGCGTCCGCCCCCCGGGCGTCCGCCAGGGCGGCCTCCTGGCGGGCCGAGGTCTCCCGGGCCGCGAGCTCGTCTCGCACCGCGCGGTCGGCCTCCCCGAGCACCGGGCCCAGGGTCTGCACCCCCTGCACCCGGGCGAGCATCGCCCGCTCCTCGGTAGCCTCGTCCCACGCCCGGTTCGCCGCGGCGACGTCGCTATCGGCCTGCGCCACTTCCCCGGCGAGGCGAGCCTCGGCCCCGTACCACGCGGCCGCCCCCTTCGCCTCCTCCAGGCGCCCCCGGGCCTCGCCCACGGCCGCCACCAGGGCCGCCTCCCGGGCGGCGAGCTCGGCGCGCGCGGCCTCGGGCAGAAGCTCCACCGCCGCGAGCCGGCGCGCCAGCTCCTCCCGGCGCACCTGCTCGGCCTTGGCCCGCTGGTAGGCGGCCGCGGAGAGCTCGCCGTAGAGCTGGGTGCCGGTCATCCGCTCCAAGAGCTCGGCGCGCTCCTCGGCCTTGGCCTTGAGAAAGGCCGCGAAGTCCCCTTGGGCCAGAAGGACCGAGCGCCGGAACTGGTCGAAGGTGAGGCCCACAAGCGCCCCGATCCGCGCCAGGGTTTCGGTCTTGGTGCCCCCCAGGCTTTGGCCGCTCCCGTCGTACAGCTCGAGCTCCTGGTTTTGGAGCCGACCCTCCGGCGCGTTGCGGGCGCGACGCACCGACCACCGGGCCCGGTAGGCTTGCCCGTCTACCCCCTCGAAGACCACCTCGGCGAAACCCGAGGGGGCTCCCTTACGGAGCAGGGAACGGACGTCGGTGCTGGCGAGCCGCCGGTCCTCGTCCTCGCCCTCGGCCCCGATCTTCACCCCGCTGCGGCCCGTGAGCCGGGGGGTCTCGTCAAAGAGCGGCAGGCAGATGGCGTCGAGGAGGGTGCTCTTGCCCGCCCCGGTGGGGCCGGTGATGGCAAAGAGGCCCGCGTTCGCCAGGGGACCCGCCCCGAACTCCACCCCAAACTCCCGCTCCAGGCTCGCCAGGTTCTGGCCCCGCACCGACAGGATCTTCACGGCGCCCCTCCTTCCTGGCCCACCTGGTGGAGGAGCTCGTGAAACAGGGCCAGGAGCTCGGGCGGCGGGTCGCCGTCGTGGTCCCGCCGGAAGCGCTGGAGAAACACCTCCTCGGGGGTGAAGTCCTTCAGGTCCCGGGCCGCCGCCAGGTCCGCCAGCGCCTTCCCGTGGCCGCCGTGCTCCACGGTGATCTTGAGCAGCCGCACCGCCTTGCCTTCCAGGGCCTGCTCCACCTGCTGGCGAAGGGCCGGCGCCGGCCCCTCCAGGACGACCCGCACCTCGAGGAAGGGCCAGGCGTCCCGCCCCTCGGCGCCGCCCGCCCCAGGCAGCTCGGCGAGGAGGGGCAGGACCTCCGCCAGGGGCGCCGCCCCGGCCTCGGGCCGGTGGAGGATCGCCACGGTCCGCGGCACCCGCACGGCCTCCACCCGGGGCGGGTTGGCGTCATCGAGTTCCACCACGCACACCTGGTGGGGGTAGGGCGACTCGGAGAGGGCCAGGGGCAGGGGCGAGCCGCAGTACCGGACCCGGTCGTCTCCCACGGCCTGGGCCAGGTGCAGGTGGCCCAGGGCGACGTAGGCGGCGGCAGGGGGGAAGAGGCCGACGGGCAGGGCGTGCTGGTTGCCCCCGAGGATCTTGCGCTCGCTCAGGGCCGAGAGCCGGCCACCGGAGGCGTAGCAGTGCCCCATCAGCACGATGGGCTGGCCGGGGGCGCGGCGGCGCTCCGCCTCGGCGACCACCTCGGCGTACACCCGGCGGACCCCTTCCACCAGGGGGTCGTCGGCCTCGGCCTCGCCCGCGGGCGCCGCCCGTAGGTCCCCGGCCCGCAGGAAGGGCACCGCCCCGACCCACGCCGCCACGCCGCCGTCGGGGCCGGTGAGGGGCAGCACCAGGCGCCCCAGGTCGAGCTCTCCGGCCGGGGTGCGGGGCAGGCCCCCGACCACTTGGATGCCGAGCTCCCGGAGCATGGGGTTGGGGGCATCGAGGCGCGCCGCCGAGTCGTGGTTGCCCCCCACCACCACCACGTCCAGCCCCGGCAGCCGTCCCCGGGCCCGGGCCAGGAAGCGGTACCAGGCAGCCTGGGCGTGGGCTGACGGGTTGGCGGTGTCGAAGACGTCTCCGCACACCAGGAGCGCGTCGATCCGCTGGGCGACCAGGGTGTCGAGCAGCCAGGCGAGGAAGGCGTCGTGCTCGGCCTCGCGCCCCACCGAGTGGAGGCTGTGGCCGAGGTGCCAGTCCGAGGTGTGCAGGAGCCTCACGGCCGGCGGGCTCCCTCCAGCCCGGTCAGGAGAGCCTGGTTGTCCCCGGGGATCACCAGCTCGAAGGCCGAGTCCACCGTGGTGTAGTCGTAGTAGCCGAGCCGGGCGAGCGGCCGGAGCTTTAGGAGGTCGAGGCGCCCGTCGGGCCCGATCGCCTCGTCGCGGATGTGCACCAGCACCACCCGGCCGATGATCACGTCCACCGTGCCCATGGGGCCGTGGCCGGGCAGCCGCAGGGTCTGGTGGTAACGGCACTCGAACTGCACCGGCGACTCGGCCACCCGGCTCGGCTTCACCCGCAGGGAGGGCGCCCGGGTCACCCCCGCCAGCTCGAACTCGTCCACCTCGGGGGGCACCTCGGCGGCGGAGCGATTCATGGCGTCCCGCAGCTCGTAGGTCACCAGGTTGTACACGAACTCCCCGGTCTCTTCGGCGTTGACCACCGAGTCCTTGCGCCGCCCCCCGGTGGTCTGGTTGGCCGCAAACATCACGTAGGGGGGGTCGAAGGTGAGGTTCTGGAACTGGCTGTAGGGTGCCAGGTTGGGGATCCCGTCCCGGCTGAGGGTGGAGATCCAGCCGATGGGGCGGGGCACCACGCACGCCTTGAAGGGGCTAAAGGGCAAACCGTGGTCGTTTCGCTCCGGATCGTAGTGCATGGGCCCTCCGCTCCTCGGGGTGACGGGTCGGGCGATCTTACCGGCCCCAGGCTTTGGTGTCACCGGTCGCCGCTAGCTAGAAACCGCTCAAGGGATTCCCCTCCTCTGCCGATAGGGTTAGCCACTTCTCCAAACCCCAAGGCGAGGCGGCTCCATGGACCTGGGCGACCGGAGGGGGATCGAGGGGGCGACGGAGCGCGCCGCCTCCCCCTCCCGGCGCCGGTGGCTGGGGCTGGCCGTGGCCCTGGCTGCCGCCGCAACGGCCGCGGTCGCCGACTTCCCGGGGGTCGGGCCCGACCCCTTGAGCCCAGAGGAGCGCGCGTACCTGCGGGCCCACGGCCCCGTGCGCTACGCCCCCGACCCGTCCTTCGCGCCCTTCGAGTTCTTCGACCCTACGGGCAAGGCCGTGGGCATCACCCCGGACCTCCTGGCGTTGATTTCCCTCCGCCTCGGGATCGAGATCTCTTCGGTGCGCTACCCCTCCTGGCCTGCGGTGCTCGCCGCGGCGCGGCGGGGCGAGATCGACCTCTTGGGTACCTTGACCCGGACGCCGGAACGGGAGGGGTTTCTCACCTACGGCGAGCCGTACCTGTGGGTCTCCTACGCCCTCTTCGTCCGAGAGGATCGGCCGGACATCCGGGGCCTCGGGGAGGTGGGGCCGGGTCGGCTCGGCGTGGTCGACAGCTACGGCGTCCGCCACTGGCTCGCCACCGAGCACCCGGGCATCGCCCCCGTGCTGGTCCAAGACCCGGTCTCCGCCCTCACCGGGGCCGCGGCCGGCCAGCTCGACGCCGTCCTCGAGGCCCAACCGGTGGGGCTCTACGCGGTGGCCCACAGCGGCTTGCGCAACGTCCGCCTGGTGCCGGCGCCGGTCCCCCCGACCCCCCAGCACTTCGCGGTGCCCCAGGGGCGGGAGGTGCTCCTGGGGATCCTGGCCAAGGGGCTCGCGACCCTCACCCCCTGGGACCGCACCGAGGTCTTCGTCCGCTGGACCGGCCAGGACCTCTCCCTGCCGCCGCCCGGCCTGCCGCGGGGGGCCATCCAGACCCTGGCGATCCTCGGGGCCCTGGTGGTGCTCGGCACCGCCTGGATCGTCACCCTGCGCCGCAGCGTCGACCGCCAGACCCGGTCCCTGCGGGAGAGCGAAGAGCGGTACCGCCTGCTGGCGACCAACGTTCGGGACGTGATTTGGACGATGGATCTGGCGGGACGGTTCACCTACGTCAGCCCGTCGGTGGAGGGCCTGCGGGGGTTTCGGCCCGAGGAGGTGATCGGGAAGTCCCTCCGGGACATCCTCACCCCGGAGTCCTGGGCGGTAGCCGAGGCCGATCTGGCCGGGGTGCTCGCCCGGGACGCCCGCGGCGAGGACCTCGAACCGCCCCCGCTGACCTTGGAGCTCCCCCGCAAAGACGGATCGACGGTGTGGGTAGAGGTGGTGGTTGGGGTGGTTCGCGACGCCGCGGGGGTGCCGGTCGGGGTGCAGGGGGCGACCCGGGACATCACCGAGCGGCGCCAGGCCGAGGCGGAAAAGGCCGCCCTGGAGGGGCAGGTGCGGGAGGCCCAGAAGATGGAAGCCATCGGCACCCTGGCCGGCGGCGTGGCCCACGACTTCAACAACATCCTGACGGCGGTGCTGGGGTACGCCGAGCTGTCCCTGCTAGAGGTGCGCGAAGGGAGCCGGGTCCAGGGCTACCTGGACGGCATCGTCCGGAGCGCCTGCCGGGCCCGGGACGTGGTCCGCCAGATCCTGGCCCTGAGCCGCCGGGCCCCCCAGCAGCGCCGCCCCGTGGACCTGTCGGCCGCCGTCCACGAGCTCCTGGGGCTCTTGCGGGCGACCCTGCCCACCACCATCGAGATCCGCGAGCGCCTCGACCCCGACGCGGGGAGCGTGCTGGCGGACCCCACCCAGCTCGACCAGGTGCTGCTCAACCTCTGCACCAACGCCCACCACGCCATGAAAACCCACGGGGGCGTGCTCGAGGTCACCGTGGAGCGGACCTCGGGGGTCGAGCCAGGGGAGCCGCCGGGGGACGGCCTGCGGCTCACCGTGCGCGACACCGGCATCGGCATGGACACGGCCACCCTCGCCCGGGTCTTCGAGCCCTACTTCACCACCAAGGCCGTCGGCGAAGGCAGCGGCTTGGGGCTCGCCGTGGTCCACGGCATCGTCACCGGCTGGGGGGGCCGGATCTCGGTCACCAGCGAGCCGGGCCGGGGCAGCACCTTCGAGGTCCGCTTGCCTCGGGTGACCGCGGCCGCCGAGGCGGCCGTACCCCCACCGAACGGAGCCCTGCCCCGGGGCACCGAGCGGGTGCTGGTGGTCGACGACGAGCCCACCCTCACCGAGGTGCTCCAGGGCATGCTCGAAGCCCTGGGTTACCGAGTCACCGTAACCAACGACAGCGGCGACGCCCTGGCGAAGGTGCGGGCGGCGCCCGGCGCGTTTGACCTGGTGGTCACCGACCAGACCATGCCCCACCTGACCGGCGCCGCCCTCACCCGGGAGCTCTTGCGCCTCCGCCCGGACCTGCCGGTCCTTTTGTACACCGGCCACGGCGAGGTGCTCGACCAAGCGGGCGCCCGGGAGGCCGGGGCGCGGGGGCTTTTGCACAAGCCCGTGGCGTGGGGGGACCTGGCCCGGGCGGTGCGAGGGGCCCTCGACGGGTAGGCCCTGTTCGGGCAGGGGAAGAGACTGGACGGGCCGAGGCCTTCACGATAGCCTCGGCAGGGCGCCGGCCCCGGACCCCGGCGAACCCCGAACCGGAGCCCGTGATGACCCCACCCCCCCCGTCCCCCAGCCCCCCCCGGGCCGGGCCTCCCCCCGCCCTGGTCGCCTGGGGCGTGTGGGGGCTCGGGGCGGCCCTGTACCTGATCGGCTTCTACCAGCGGGTGGCTCCCGCGGTGATGATCCAGGAGCTGCGGGCCGACCTCGGGCTCGGGGCGGCCGCCCTCGGCAACCTGTCGGCGTTCTACTTCTACAGCTACGTCGCCATGCAGGTGCCCACGGGGATCCTGGCCGACCGCTGGGGGCCCCGGCGGCTCCTAACCGCGGGGGCCTTCGTCGCCGCCCTCGGCACCCTGGTCTTTGCCCTCGCCCCCGGGGCCGGCTGGGCCGGGGCGGGGCGGCTCCTGGTGGGGGGCTCGGTGGCGGTAGCCTTCGTGGGGATGCTCAAGCTGGCGACCCACTGGTTCGTGCCCCGGCAGTTCGCCCTCGCCTCGGGCTTGGCGCTCCTGTGCGGCATCATCGGCGCGGTCACCGCGGGGGTGCCCCTGCGGGTCCTGGTCTCGGCCTACGGCTGGCGGCCGGTGATGGTCGCTTCGGCGGCGGTGACCCTGGGGGTGGCCGCCGCCATCTGGCTATTGGTGCGGGACGACCCGGCGGAAAAAGGCTACGCGAGCCACGCCCCGGCCGGCCCCGGCGCCCGCCGGGCCCCGCCGATCCTGGCGGGGCTGGCCGAGGTCGCGCGGTTTCGCAACACCTGGCTGGTCTTTTTTTCCAGCGGCGGCCTGACCGGAGCGGTGCTCACCTTCGGGGGGCTGTGGGGCGTCCCCTACCTGGCGGCCGAGTACGGCCTCACCCGAGCCGAGGCCGCTGGCGTCACCTCGGCCCTGATGGTGGCGTTTGGCCTCGGGGGCCCGGTCCTGGGCGCCCTCTCCGATCGCATCCGCCGGCGCAAGCCCCTCCACGTGGCCGGCTGCGGGGTGGCCGCGGCGGGGTGGACGGCGGTGGTCCTGCTGCCCGGCCTGCCCCTGCCCGCGGTGGTGGCCACCCTCCTGGTGACCGGGTTTGCCACCGGGGCCATCATCATCGGCTTCGCCTACGCCAAGGAGTCGGTCCCCGGCCCCCTGGGGGGCACCGTGTCGGGGGTGTGCAACATGGGCACCATGATGGGGCCCATGACCCTCCAGCCGGCGGTGGGGTGGTGGCTCGACCGGCTCGGGGAGACCGGGGGCGCCTACCGGACGAGCCTCGGGCTCCTGGTCCTCGCCGCCTGGGTGGCCCTGGCCCTCGCCCTCTTCACCCGGGAGACCCACTGCCGCCCGTGGCAGGCAAAGACGGGCGAGGGCTAGTACTAACGAGGCTGCGCCCCAGACCGTCGAGGTACGAGGGGGAGGTCTTTTTGACAGGATAAGTCGGAGTAGGAACGCCCATTTCTGGGCACCCCCTCCACAGATCCGGACGAGC
>JBBIIA010000185.1:0-7385 GCA_037446775.1 Deltaproteobacteria bacterium | reverse complement strand
TCTACACCGCCCTCAAGATCACCAACGCCGCCATCAGCGACCAGGAGTGGAACCTGGTAGTCGAGGTGGCCCAGCACCTCGGCGAGAAGACCGTGCGGTGCATCGCCATGGACTCCACCGAGGGCCTGGTGCGGGGCGCCCCGGTGCAAAACACCGGGGAGATGATCAGCATCCCGGTGGGCCGGGAGATCCTCGGCCGCATCCTCAACGTGGTGGGCGAGCCCATCGACGAGGCCGGGCCGGTGGTCACCAAGGCCCGTAGCCCGATCCACAAGCCCGCCCCCGACTTCACCGAGATGTCCACCGAGATCCAGGCCCTGGAGACCGGCATCAAGGTCGTCGACCTCTTGGCCCCGTACCAGCGGGGCGGCAAGATCGGCTTGTTCGGCGGCGCCGGCGTGGGCAAGACCGTGCTCATCATGGAGCTGATCAACAACATCGCCAAGCAGCACGGCGGCTTCTCGGTCTTCGGCGGGGTCGGCGAGCGGACCCGGGAAGGCAACGACCTGTACATGGAGATGAAGGAGTCCGGCGTCATCGACAAGACGGCGCTGGTGTACGGGCAGATGAACGAGCCCCCGGGGGCCCGCGCCCGGGTCGCCCTGTCGGCGCTGACCGCCGCCGAGTACTTCCGCGACGCCGAGGGCCAGGACGTGCTCCTCTTCATCGACAACATCTTCCGCTTCACCCAGGCGGGCTCCGAGGTGTCGGCGCTGTTGGGCCGCATCCCCTCCGCGGTGGGCTACCAGCCGACGCTGGCCACCGAGATGGGCGAGCTCCAGGAGCGGATTACCACCACCTCCAAGGGCTCCATCACCTCGGTCCAGGCGATTTACGTGCCCGCCGACGACTTGACCGACCCGGCCCCGGCGACCGCCTTTGCCCACCTCGACGCCACCACGGTGCTCTCGCGCCAGATCGCCGAGCTCGGCATCTACCCCGCGGTGGACCCCCTGGACTCCACCAGCCGCATCCTTTCGCCCCTGGTGGTGGGCGACGAGCACTACGGGGTGGCCCGCCAGGTGCAGCAGATCCTCCAGAAGTACAAGGACCTCCAGGATATCATCGCCATCCTCGGCATGGACGAGCTGTCCGAGGACGACAAACTGGTGGTGTCCCGCGCCCGGAAGATCCAGCGCTTCTTGAGCCAGCCCTTCTCGGTGGCCGAGGCGTTCACCGGCACCCCCGGCAAGTACGTGAAGCTCAAGGACACCATCCGCGGCTTCCAGGACATCGTCGCGGGCAAGTACGACGACCTGCCCGAGCAGGCCTTTTACATGGTGGGCACCATCGAAGAGGTGATCGAGAAGGCCAAGCGCCTCGAGGCCGCGGTCTAACAGAGGAGTGTGGCGATGGCCCAAGGCGAGAAGTTCCGACTGGAGGTCGTCACGCCCCAGCGCCTCCTGGTGTCCGAAGAGGTGTGGGAGGTGACCGCCCCGGGCACCGAAGGGGAGTTCGGGGTGCTCCCCGGCCACACCCCCTTCTTGACCGCTCTGGGGGTTGGGGAGCTGATGTACCGGGTGGGCTCCGAGGAGCGCTTTTTGGCGGTGCGCCGCGGCTTTGCCGAGGTGCAGCACGAGCAGGCGGTGATCCTGGCCGAGGAGGCGGAGTTCCCCGCGGAAATCGACGTCCGCCTCGCCGAAGCCGCCAAGGTCGAGGCGGAGCAGGCCCTAACCGAGCTCTCCCAGGAGTCCAAGGAGTACCTGGAGGCCCAGGCGAGACTGGAGCGGTCGGTGAACCAGCTTCACGTGGCGAGCCGTCGGCGGTAGCCGGGCCACCGCGAGAGACCAAAAGAGGGGCGCCCTGGGGCGCCCCTCTTTTCATGGGGAGGAGGGCGCTGGTGGACGTGCGGGACGAGCTGGTGCGGCTGCTGCGGCGGGGCGACGTGGCCGAGTTCAACGAGGTGAGTCGGCGGCGACGCCAGATCGTCGACCTCTCGGAGGTCGATCTGGCAGGGGTGCGGCTGGAGGGCATCGACTTTCGGGCCGCGGTCCTGGACGGGGTGAAGCTGAGCCGGGCCCGGCTGGCCGGGGCCGACCTCCAGGGGGCGTCGCTGCGGTTCGCCAACCTGGAGGGCGCCGACCTGGAGGGGGCCAACCTCTCCAAGGCCAACTTGTTTAGCGCCTACCTCGCCGGGGCCCGGCTCCACGGGGCGGCCATCTACGGCGCCGACGTGGTCTCGGCGGTCTTCCCCGACGACGTCCCTGCCGCCGAGCTCCGCCTCGCCCTGGAGGTGGGCACCCGGCTCCGCCACGACCCGGCAGTGGCCCTGCTGCGGGCGGTGCTGGCGGGCCGAGGCGCTGGGGTGCCATAGGTCCTATGGGTCCTATGGGACTCATGGGACCTATGGCACCTATGGGCTAGACCCTAGCACTAGGTAGAAACCGGCAGTACCTCGCCCCGGATGCGCACGGCGCCGCTTGGGTCCGTGGCGAGGTAGAACTTCACCCCGGCTACGCCGGGGCGGTCGAGTTGCCGCTGGGCCTCGGCGAAGAGCCGCTTACCCAGGGCCTCCACCGTGGGCGCCTTCTTCTCGCCCTGGGCCAGGGCCACGGCGCTCTGTAGCCGTTCCAGGTCGGTAGCCAGGGCGGCGGGGTCGGCGAGGGCCGTCCGGTCGATGACCAGGCTCGGTGGCCCGGGAGCGACGGCGGGCTCTTCCCGCGGGGCGGCCCGCCGGCGGTTCTCCCGGACTTGTTGGAGCTGGCGGGTCTGGGCCTCCAGGGCCCGAAAGCGGTGAGCCAGGGCCAGCACCCGAAACCGCAGGGCGGTGGAGGTGACCGGCCGGGCGGTGAGGCGCAGGACCTCCCGGGCCGCCTCGTTGCGGGGCCCCAGGGGCTCGCCCCGGCGCCGCCCCGCGAAAAACAGGTCGTACTCCCGGCGGAGCTCGTCGAGGCGCCGCTCCAGGCGGTCGAGATCGGTGACGCTGAGGTCCATCGCCGGCTCAGGTGCCTCGGCCCGGGGGCTCCGCGCCGTCGTCGCGGAAGGGCGACATGGCCCGAAGGCGGGCGATGATGCCGGGCACGCCGGCGACCACCGCGTCCACCTCGGCCTCGGTGGTAAAGCGGCTCAAGCTGAAGCGGATCGAGCCGTGGGCGTAGGTAAAGGGCACCCCCATGGCGCGCAGCACGTGGGAAGGCTCGAGGCTCCCGGAGGTGCACGCCGAGCCGGAGCTCGCGCAGATGCCGAGCTGATCGAGGAGCAGGAGGATCGCCTCCCCCTCCACGAACTTGAAGGACAAGCTGACCGTGTTGGGCAGGCGGTCGGTGGGGTGGCCGTTGAGGAGGGTGTCCGGCACGGCGGCCAGGAGCCCCGCCTCCAGGCGATCCCGCAGGGCCTTCACCCGGGTGTTCTCCGCGGGCAGGTGGACCCGGGCCATCTCGCACGCTTTGCCCAGCGCGACGATGCCCGGCACGTTCTCGGTGCCGCCCCGGCGCCCGCCCTCCTGGTGGCCCCCGATGAGGGACGGGCGAAAGGGAGTGCCCCGGCGCACGTACAGGGCCCCCACCCCCTTGGGGCCGTGGAGCTTGTGGCCGGAGAGCACCAGGAAGTCCACCGGCAAGGTCTTCAGGTCGATGGGGAGCTTGCCCACCGCCTGAACGGCGTCGGTGTGGAGCAAGATCCCCCGGCTCTTCACCAGGTCGGCGATGGCCGGGAGGGGAAAGACCGTCCCGGTCTCGTTGTTCGCGTACATCACCGACACCAGGGCCGTGTCGTCCCGCAGGCTCGCCTTGAGCTCATCGAGGTCGAGCTGCCCCTGGCTATCCACCCCGAGAGTGGTCAGGTGGTAGCCCTTCTTCACCAGGTGGTTGGCGAGATTCAAGACGGCCGGGTGCTCCACCTTGGTAGTGACCAGATGGCGCTTCTCGGGCTGGGCCTCCAGGGCCGAGCGGATGGCCGTGTTGTCGCCCTCGGTGCCGCAGGAGGTGAAGACCACCTCCCCCGGCTGGCACCCGATCAGGGCGGCCACCTGCTCCCGGGCCGCGGTCACCGCCTTACCCACCTGCCCCCCAAAGGTGTGCATGCTCGAGGGGTTGCCGTACAGCTCGGTGAGGTACGGCGCCATGGCTTCGAAGACCGCCGGGTCCACCCGGGTGGTGGCGTTGTTGTCCAGGTAGATGGTCGCCATGGCTCAGACCTCCTCCACCTGGAGGTCGGGGTCGACCACCTCCCGCAGCCGGGCCTCCACCCCGCCCTTGAGGGTGAGCTGGCTCGAGGGGCAGTGGGCGCAGGTGCCCCGCAGGCTCACCTTCACCGTCAGGCCGTCCACGTCCACCAGCTCCAGGTCGCCGCCGTCGGCCTGGAGCCGCGGCCGAATCTCCTCGTCGATCACCTGCTGCACCCGCTGGATGCGCTGGAGGTTGGTGAGCTTCTTGGGGGTCGGCCGTTCTGCCTCGGCGCGCCGCTCCTGGGCGCCCCGCACCTCGGCCAACAGGCGCTGGATGTCGGGGATGCACCGCTCGCACCCGCCCCCGGCCTTGGTGTAGTGGGTGACGTCTTCGACGGCCTTGAGGTCGTTCTCCTCGATGGCGCGGCGGATTTGGGGCTCGGTGACCCCGAAGCACTCGCACACCACCTCGCCGTCGAGCTCGGGGGCCGGCGCCTCGATGCCCCGGTAGTTGTTGATGGCGGCCTCCAGGGCCTCGCGGCCCATCACCGAGCAGTGCATCTTCTCCTTGGGCAAGCCCCCCAGGTAGTCGGCGATGTCCTTGTTGGTGATCTTGAGGGCCTCGTCGAGAGTCAGCCCCTTCACCATCTCAGTGAGGGCCGAGCTCGAGGCGATGGCGCTGCCGCAGCCGAAGGTCTGGAAGGTGGCGTCGGCGATGCGGTCCCCGTCCATCTTGAGGAACAAGCGAAGGGCGTCGCCGCAGGCGAGGCTCCCCACCTCGCCGACGCCGTCGGCGTCGTCCATCTTGCCGACGTTGCGGGGGTTCAAGAAGTGCTCCTTCACCTTGTCCGTGTAGTCCCACATGGGGTTCTCCTTCCCGGCGCCCGGGGCGCCCCGTTGAGCCGGGGGAATGTAGCAAGGGCCTAGGGGGGAGTCAAAATCATTCCCCGCCGAGGAGCTTTCGGATTCGCTCTTCGGCCGCCGCCAGATCGCTGGTCCCCGACTCGGAGTGGACCACCGTCCCCTCCCGGTCCAGCAGCACCAGGGAGGGGGTGGCCCGGACCCCGAGGGCGGCAGCCAGGGGGCCGCCCCGGTCCGGGTCGTCGGCCAGGCACGGGAGGCCCGGCTGGGTGGCGGCGAACTTCCGCACCCGAGCCTCCAGGGCCGCGGTGTCGACGTTGACCGAGTACGCCTCCAGGCCCCGGGCCCGGTACCGCTCGTACAGGGCCGCCACCGCTGGGTACTCGGCCCGGCACGGGGCGCAGTACAAGCTCCAGAAGACGAAGAGGCGGGGGCCCTTCCCCCCGGGGCCGAGGGGTACCCCGTCCAGGGTCTCCCCGGTGAGCGGCCCCACCCGGTCGCCGGGCTGCACCAGCTCGATCCCGGCCGGGGCGAAGGCGGTTACGCCTCCCCGGGGAGCGAGGAGCAGGTCGTCCTTGGCTTTCTGGCGCAGGAGCGAAGCGACCTTGGCCTCGAACCGCGCCTCGTCGCCGGGCTTGTAGCCCTCCTGGTACAGGCGGATCCAGCCGTCCCGGTCCAGGATGACGGTCACCGGGAGGAGCTCAACCCCGAAGGCCTTGGCCACCTCCTGCCGAGGGTCGCGGAGGACCGGGTAGGGCGGGTGGATGCCGGCCTTGGCTAGAAACGACGCGATGCGCTCGGGGGAGAAGATGTCGGTGTTGACGCTCAGGACCGCCAGGCCCTGGTCCGCGTACTTGCGGTGGAGCTCCTCGATGTGGGGCATCTCCTCGATGCAGGACTTGCAGAAGATGCCCCAGAACTCCAGGAGGACGACCTTCTTTCCCACGTAGTCGGTCAGGCGCACCACCTCGCCCCCCAGGGTGCGGGCGGCAAACGCCGGCGCCTTGGAGTTCACCTCCACGATGTAGGTGTCGCCGCTCCGCTTCTCCTGAATGGCGGCTTCCTCGGGCTTGGGAGAGCAGGCGGCGAGCACGGCCACCGCCACCCAAAGGGCGAGGGCCCTGGCCGAGCGGGTCCCTTGAGTTCCCCGGGAATCTCCCTTACCCTGCGGCCAATCGGAAGCTTCGTGCCCGCCGGAACCCATGGCGCCTCCCGTCTTCGACCCCCACGGCCGGGGGCGGGCCGCCAGTCTAGCGAGCGGAGGATCGGCATGTCAAAAGCGATTCCCCTGGGCCCCCGCGTGCTGTGCGTGTACGGGAGCCCTCGCATCGGGGGCAACACCGACGGCTTGATGGACGCCTTCGTCGCCGGGCTCACGGAGGCGGGGGCGAGGGCCGAGCGGGCGTACCTGCGCAACCTCACCATTTCGCCGTGCCGCGAGATCTACGCCTGCGAGCGCGAGGGGGCGTGTGCCCTCAAGGACGACATGGTGCCCCTGTACGAGGCCCTGCAAGACGCCCACGCCATCGCCCTGGCGAGCCCGGTGATGTTTTACGGGGTGAGCGCCCACGCCAAGGCCTTCATCGACCGCTGCCAGGCCTTCTGGTGCCGCAAGCACCGCCGGGGCGAGCGCTGCAACCGCACCCCCCTGGCCGAGCGCAAGGGGGTGTTCCTGAGCGTCGGGGGCTCGGTGGGGAAGAAGATCTTCGACGGCCCCCAGCTCACCTTCCGCTACTTCTTGGAGACCCTCGACGCGGCCCCGTGGCGGGCCCTCACCTACCGGGACCTGGACCAGAAGGGCGCCGTCCAGGGCCACCCCACGGCCCTTGACGACGCCCGTGGGGCGGGCCGGGAGCTGGCGGCGGCGGTAGCCGCCGACCTCGCCGGGGCCGGGCGGTGAAGGCCCTCGCCCCCGCCGACCGGGAGCGCCGCCTCGCCGAGGCCCTGCGGCGACTCCACGCCTACCTGGCCCGGGAGGGCCTGCGGGTCACCCGCCAGCGCGACGCCATCCTCGCGGCGTTCTTGGACCAGGGCGCCCACGTGAGCGTGGAGGAGCTGTACCACGGCCTCCGGGCGGAGCACCCCTCCATCGGCCACGCCACGGTGTACCGGAGCATGAACGTCTTCGTGGCCGCCGGGGTCGCCAAGGAGCGGCGCTTCCACGACGGGCGGGTGCGCTACGAGCCGGGCTTTGATGTGGCCCACCACGACCACCTGGTGTGCGTGGCGTGCGGGGACATCCAGGAGTTCGAGGACCCCACCATCGAGCGGCTCCAGGAGGAGATCGCCGGCCGCCGGGGCTTCGCCGTGGAGTACCACCGGCTGGAGCTGTACGGGCGGTGCAAGCGGTGCCAAGGGGGGTGAGGGGGTGGACGGGGTAGCCGGGGGGTGGACGGGGTGGACGGGGTGGACGGGGTGG
>JBBIIA010000184.1:0-7450 GCA_037446775.1 Deltaproteobacteria bacterium | reverse complement strand
AGGACCCCACCAAAACCCCTTGACGCCCTTTGGCGCCGTGCCCGAAAGTACACGGTTCTACTCGCTCGCTGCCCGAACTCCGGAAGGACCCATGGACTACAAGCACACCCTCAACCTCCCCGTCACCGACTTTCCCATGAAGGCCGACCTCACCCGCCGGGAGCCCGAGCTCCTGGCGCGCTGGGCGGCCGAGGGGCTGTACGGCCAGATCCTGGCCCAGGGGAAGGACCGGCCGCGGTTCGTGCTCCACGACGGCCCCCCCTACGCCAACGGCCACATCCACATGGGCCACGCGATCAACAAGATCCTCAAGGACCTGGTGGTGAAGTCCCGCACCATGGCGGGCTTTTTCAGCCCCTACGTGCCGGGCTGGGACTGCCACGGCCTGCCCATCGAGCACCAGGTGGATAAGGAGCTCGGGAGCGCCAAGGAGGGGATGAGCAAGGCCGAGGTCCGGCGGCGGTGCCGGGCCTACGCCGAGCGCTTCGTCGAGATCCAGCGCGCCGAGTTCCAGCGGCTCGGGATCTTCGGCACCTGGGAGGACCCCTACCTCACCATGAGCTACCGCTACGAGGCCGACACCGTTCGGGAGCTCGGCCGGCTGATGGCCAACGGCGCGGTGTACCTGGGCAAGAAGCCGGTCCTGTGGTGCGCCTCTTGCCGTACCGCCCTGGCGGAAGCCGAGGTAGAGTACGCCGACAAGACGAGCCCCAGCATCTTCGTCAAGTTCCCCCTGGCGGGGGACCCGGCGGAGCTCGCCCCCGAGCTTGCCGGCAAGCGGGTGAGCGCGGTGATCTGGACCACCACCCCCTGGACCATCCCCGCGAACCTCGCGGTGGCCCTCAACCCCGCCTTCGAGTACGCGGCCTACGAGGCCCCGGCGGGCTCTGGCGAGGTGCTCCTCCTGGCCCGGCCCCTGGCCGCCGGGGTCCTCGCCGCGGCCGGGATCGAGAGCTGGACCGAGTTCGTCGCCCTCGACCCGGCCAGCCTGGAGGAGAAGGAGGCCCGCCACCCCCTGTACGACCGGCCGAGCCTTCTGGTGCTCGGCGACCACGTCACCCTGGAGGCGGGCACCGGCCTCGTCCACACCGCCCCGGGCCACGGCCAGGACGACTACGAGGTGGGCCTGCGCTACGGCTTGGACGCCTACGCTCCGGTGGACGCCGCCGGCCGGTTCACGGCGGACGTGGAGCGATTCGCCGGCCTCGGGGTCTTCGCCGCCAACCCCGCGGTGAGCGCGGCCCTGGCCGAAGCGGGGGCGCTGGTGGCCGAGCAGCAGGTCACCCACTCCTACCCCCACTGCTGGCGCTGCAAGAAGCCGGTGCTGTTTCGCTCCACCCGCCAGTGGTTCGTCTCCATGGAGACCACCGGGTTGCGGGAGCGGGCCCTGGCCGAGATCGACCGGGTCCAGTGGATCCCCCACTGGGGCCGGGAGCGCATCCACAACATGATCCGGGAGCGCCCCGACTGGTGCATCTCCCGCCAGCGGGCGTGGGGGGTGCCCATCGTCGCGGCCCACTGCCGGGACTGCGGCGGCGTGTACATGGGGGCGGAGCTCGCCGAACTCGCCGCCCAGCGCTTCGAACTCGAGGGGGCCGACGCCTGGTTCGAGCACCCCCTGGCGGACTTTTTGCCCGCGGACGCCGCCTGCCCGGAGTGCGGGGGCACCAACCTAGCGAAAGAAGAGGACATCCTCGACGTCTGGTTCGACTCGGGGACCTCCTTTGCCGCCGTCTGCGAGGAGCGCCCCGAGCTCGCGAGCCCCGCCGACCTGTACCTGGAGGGCTCGGACCAGCACCGGGGGTGGTTCCACTCCAGCCTCCTGGCGTCGGTGGGCACCCGGGGCCGGGCGCCCTACCGGGCCGTGCTCACCCACGGCTTCGTGGTGGACGGCCACGGTAAGAAGATGAGCAAGAGCCAGGGCAACGTGATCAGCCCCGACGAGGTGATCAAGAAGTACGGGGCCGAGATCCTGCGCCTGTGGGTGGCGGCCGAGGATTACCGGGACGACATCCGCATCTCCGACGAGATCCTCAAACGCCTGGTGGAGGCGTATCGCCGCATCCGCAACACCTGCCGCTTCCTCCTCGGCAACCTGGCGGACTTCGATCCGGCCAAGGACGCGGTGGCCCCGGGGGAGCTGTGGGAGATCGGCCGCTACACCCTGGATCGCTTGCACCGGTTGGTGGAGCGGTGCCGGCGCGGCTACGAGGAGTACGAGTTCCACGTCATCTTCCACCGCCTCCACAACTTCTGCGCCGTGGACCTGTCGGCCTTCTACCTCGACATCCTCAAGGACCGGCTGTACACCTTTCCGGCCCAAAGCTCCGGCCGACGGGCCGCCCAGACCGTCCTGTACCAGGTGCTCCACACCCTCACCCGGCTGATGGCCCCGGTGCTCGCCTTCACCGCGGAAGAGGTGTGGCAGGCGATCCCCGGCACGACCGGGAGCGTCCACCTCGCCGCCCTGCCCGAGGTGGACCCCGCCGCCCTCGACGACGGCCTGGCCGAGCGGTGGCAGCGCCTGCGGGACCTGCGGGGCCTGGTCACCAAGGCCGCCGAGGAGTCCCGGGCGGCCAAGGTAATCGGCCACTCCCTGGACGCCCGGGTCGTCCTGTACGTGGACCACCGCTGGGAGGACTTCCTCGGCACCTACGCCTCGGAGCTCCCCTACCTGTTCATCGTCAGCCAGGTGGACCTCGCCGAGGGCCCCGGGGGCGCCTTCACCGACCCCGCCCTGCCCGGGGTGGGCGTCGACGTGACCCGCGCCGCGGGAGCCAAGTGCCAGCGGTGCTGGAACTACTCGGAGCGCCTCGGGACCGTCCCCGAGCACCCGGAGGTCTGCCCGCGGTGCGCGGCGCACCTCGCCGAGGCGGGGGCTTAGGCACGTGGGGCGGGCACTCCCCTTCGCCCTCGGCGCCGCCGCCATCGTCGCCCTGGACCTGGCCACCAAGGCGTGGGTGGTGGCCGCCTTCACCCTGTACGAGAGCGTGCCGGTGATCGAGGGCTTCTTCCACCTCACCTACGTACGCAACCCCGGGGCCGCCTTCGGCCTCTTCGCGAGCTTCGGGGAGGGCTTTCGCATCCCCTTCTTCCTCGGGGTGACGGCGGTGGCCCTGGGGGCCATCCTGTACTTCCTGGCCCGTTTGGAGCCCGGCCGCCCCTGGACCCTGGCCGCCCTCACCCTGGTGTTTGGCGGGGCGGTGGGCAACCTGATCGACCGGGTCCGGTGGGGCGAAGTGGTGGACTTCCTCCACGTCTTCTGGCGGGACTACCACTGGCCCGCCTTCAACGTGGCCGACTCGGCCATCACCGTCGGCATGACGATCCTGATCCTGGAGGAGCTCCTGGGCAGCCGGAAGAGACACCCGTCCCCCTGACCCCGCCGCGGCGGCTCGACCCCGGCAGCCCTCCCGGTCCTCCGGTCCAGCGCACCCCGTCAGAGAGGCCCCATGTTCCCCGTCGCCCTCCAGTTCGGCCCCCTCACCTTGTACACCTACGGCTTGTTCGTCGCCGCAGGGTTCCTCGCGGCCCTCGCCCTGGCGAGCCGGGACGCCGCCCGGCGGGGCCTGGACCCCCGGGCCTTCCAGGACCTCGGCTTCGTGATCCTGGTGTCGGCCCTGGTGGGTGCGCGGCTCTTTTACGTGCTGGTGGAGTGGGAGCACTTCGCGAGCAACCCCCTCCAGATGTTCCACATCTGGAAGGGTGGCCTGGTCTTTTACGGCGGGTTCGTGGCGGCGGCCCTAGGCGCCCTGTGGTACATCCGCCGCCGAGCCCTCCCCCTGTGGCCCACCGGGGACGTCCTCACCTCGGTCCTGCCCCTGGGCCAGGCCCTGGGGAGGCTCGGCTGCTTCTTCGCGGGGTGCTGCTACGGCGCCGAGTGCGAGCTCCCCTGGGCAATCACCTTCTCCGACCCCCAAAGCCTCGCGCCCCTGGGGGTCGCCCTGCACCCCACCCAGCTGTACAGCGCCGTGGCGAGCTTCGGGATCTTCGCCGTCCTGTGGTTCGGGGTGCGCCCGCGCCAGCGCTTCGACGGCCAGCTCCTCGGCCTGTACCTGCTGCTGTACCCGGCCGCCCGCTTCACCATCGAGCTCTTCCGCGACGACCCCCGGGGGGGCCTGGGCCCCCTGTCCACCAGCCAGGTCCTCGGGATCCCCCTGTTCCTCTTCGGGCTGTGGATCCTGGCGACCCGGCGCAAGGCGTAGCGCGGTGTTGCCCCAGGCCGTCAACTCGGAGGTATCTTCCATGGTCCGCTCCCTCGCCCTGCCCCTTTTCGCCGCCCTGGCCGTGGGCTGCGCCACCGGCCCCGGGCTGAAGATCGACTCCCCCTACCGCGACCCGGCGACCCTCGAGCGGGGCCAGATCCTCCACGTCGCCACCGGGCGGCTCCTCACCGAGGCCGAGCTGCTGGACTACCTGGCGGCCCACCCGGTGGTGTACGTGGGGGAGACCCACGACAGCGTCGATGACCACGCGGTGCAACTGGCGATCCTCAAGGGCCTCCAGGAGCGCTTCCCCGGCCAGGTGGCGCTGGGCCTGGAGATGCTCCGGCGGCCGTCCCAGGGGGAGGTCGACGCCTACCTGCGGGGCGAGCTCGACGATAAGGCGTTTCTCCGGGTGTGGCAGAAGAACTGGGGCCCCTACACCCTCCCCTACTACCGGGCGCTCCTCGACTTCGCCAAGGAGCACCGGATCCCCGTGCGAGCCCTCAACGCCAGCAACGAGCTGAAGGCCGCGGTCATGGCCAAGGGGCTCGAGAACCTCCCCCCGGAGCTCGCCGCCGACCTGCCCGAGATGGACCTCCAGGACCCCTACCACCGCGCCTTCCTGGAGGGGATCTTCGGAGGCCACAGCAAGGGCTCGAACCAGGTGGAGGTGTTCCTCCGGGTCCAGGCCCTGTGGGACGAAACCATGGCCCAGGCCGCCGCCGAGTACCTGGCGGGGGAGGGGAAGGGCAAGCGCCTCCTGGTCCTCGCCGGAGGCAACCACGTGCGCTACGGCTTCGGCATCCCTCGGCGCCTCTTCCGGCGTCATCCGGTGCCCTACGCCATCGTCAACCCTTACGCCACGGTGATCCCGGAGAAGAAGCGCCACACTCTGATGGACGTAGAGATCCCCCCCCTGCCCATGCGAACGGCCGACGTGGTGTGGGCGGTGGGGTACGAGGACCTGGAGGGAGAGCGGGTCATGCTCGGGGTGCAGATCGCCGACGCGGAGGGCGGCGGCGTGCGCATCAAGGGAGTTCTACCGGGCAGCCCCGGCGAGGGAGCGGGCCTGCGGGAGGGGGACGTGGTGGTCGCCATCGACGGCGCCCCGGTGGCGGAGATGTTCGACCTCACCTACCAGGTGGGGCTACGCAAACCGGGAGACCAGGGCTCCCTCGAGGTGCGCCGGGGCGAGGAGCGGCTGACGCTCCCCCTCACCTACGACCGGGTGAAGCACGGGAAGTAGGTCCTCGAACGACCCCGGGGACAATTCAAGTCAGGGGCCGCTGGGGCCGATAGGTTGGCGAGCGGGGCCGGAACTGGCCCTCTCATCCCCTTCTGGAGAAGGTCTGTGGCCATGACCATCAAGCGCACGCTCTCCCTCGCCATCTCGGCCCTGGTCCTCGGCCCGATGATCCTCGGCGGGGCCACCGCCTACTGGATCACCCGCCACTACGCCGACGCCCAGATGCGCAGCGAGCTCGAGTCGATGGCCCAAATGACCCTGGCGATGTGTCGGGCCTACCAGGAAGCCACCGGCGCCACCGCGCCGTCGCCCACCATTCGCGACGCCATCCTCGCGGTCCGGGTCGGCCAGACCGGATACCCCTTCGCCCTCAAGCCCGACGGCTCCGTGGTCTTGCACCCCAAGCTCGAGGGTAAGAACCTCAAGGGGGTCAAGGACGCCGACGGCAAGCCCTTCATGGACGAGCTCCTCTCGACCAGGGACGGCTGGGTGGAGTACAACTGGCAGAACCCGGACGAGAAGGAGCCCCGGCGCAAAGTGTCCCGGGTGGTGTACTTTGCACCCTGGGACTGGGTGTTCGGGATCGGCAGCTACGAGGAGGAGTTCCAGGGGGCCGCCGGCGCGATCCTCCGCTGGACCGCCCTGGGCACCGGCCTGGCCCTGCTCTTGGCCCTGACCCTGGCCTACGGGTTCGCCCGCAGCATCGGCGCCCCCCTGGGGGCCCTCACCGAGGCCTTCGAGCGCCTCTCCCGGGGAGACCTGGGCGCCCCGGTCACCCTGAGCCGTCGGGACGAGATCGGCCACCTCGCGGCGTCCTACCGGGCCATGCAGACCGACCTCTCGGCCTTGATCCGCCGGGTCTCGGTGGCCTCCGGCACGGTGGCCTCCGAGGCCCAGCAGATCGCCGGGGCCAGCGAGACGGTAGCGGTCGGCGCCGGGAAGCAAGCCGACCAGGCCGGGGAAGTCGCGGCGGCCATCGAAGAGGTGGCGTCCACCGTGCTGGAGGTGAGCCGAAACGCCCAGGAGGTGGCCCAGAGCGCCCAGCAGATGACCGACGTCGCGCGCCACGGGGAGGGAGTGCTCTCCGAGAGCCTGAACAAGATGAAGGGGGTCGCCCGCATGGTCGAGGGCCTCGCCGAGAGCATCCTCGGGCTCGGGCAGAAGTCCGAGGCCATCGGGGCGGTGATCAAGGTGATCGACGACATCGCCGATCAGACCAACCTCCTGGCCCTCAACGCCGCCATCGAGGCGGCCCGGGCCGGGGAGCACGGCCGGGGCTTCGCGGTGGTGGCCGACGAGGTGCGAAAGCTGGCCGAGAAGACCACCAAGGCGACGAAGGAAGTGGAGTCCACGATTCAAGCGATTCAAGGGGAGACCCGCCGGGCGGTCACCGCCACCCAGCAGGGCCGGGCCGAGGCGGAGGAGGCCGAGGGGGTCTTCCACCGCAGCGCCCAGGCCTTCCAGAGCATCCTCAGCCACGTCAGCCAGGTGAGCCAGATGGTGGGGCAGATCGCCGTAGCCGCGGAGCAGCAGTCCTCGGCGGTGGAGGAGATGTCCACCAACGTCGAGCGCATCGCCACCGTCAGCCGCGACGCCGCGGCCCAGACCGGGGAGCTCGCCCGCACCTCCCACGCCCTGGCCGAAGAGGCCTCGGGCCTCAAGGCGGCGGTAGAGAAGTTCAAGCTGGCGTAGGGGGAATAGCGGTCAGCGGTCAGCTTTCAGCGGTCAGCGGTGGGCAAGCTGACAACTGACAACTGACAACTGACAACTGACAACTGACAACTGACAACCACCCGCTCTTCCGCCACAATCCCCCCATGCGCCCCGTCTCCCTCGTCCACCCCCCCCAGGCCAAGGCGTGCGAGCCGCCCCCTGGCCTCCTCGCCCTGGCCGGCTTCCTGGGCGGGCGGGGGATCCCGGTGTCCGTTTTCGACGCCAACCTCGCGGTCCAAGAGGCGCTGTTGGCCCCGGCCGCCTTGGCGCGAGCCGCCGGGGCCGC
>JBBIIA010000183.1:0-7470 GCA_037446775.1 Deltaproteobacteria bacterium | reverse complement strand
TCCGGGCCCGCGTCCTGGTCGCTCACCAGGGCCGCCCGGTCCAGGAACTCCCGGGGCCCGCCGCCCCCGGACCCGGCAAAAGCCTCGGCGGCGTTTAAGAGCTCCTCCAGGTTCTCGAGCCGCTCCTCCCCCTCCTCCCCCTCCGCCCGCCGGGCCTCGGCGTAGCCGGACTCGGCGAGGATGCGGACCAGGAGCTCCCGCACCGGGAGGCTCTCCGCCGCCGCTTGCCAGCCCCGCACCAGGGCCGCGAAGGCCCCCACCGCCCGGGCCGCCCGGGTCGGCACAAGGCCCTCCTCCACGGCGGCGGCTAGGGCCTGGCCCGGGCCGACGCCTCGCTCCCGGGCGAGCTCCTCCACCAGGTCCACGGTGGCCTGGCCGATCCCCCGAGGCGGCACGTTCACCACCCGCCGGAAAGCCACCGGGTCGTCGGGGTTGAGCGCCAGGCGCAGGAAGGCCAGGGCGTCCTTGACCTCCCGGCGCTCGTAGAAGCGCTGCCCGCCGTACACCACGTAGGGGATCTTGCGGCGCAGGAACGCCTCCTCAAAGGGCCGGGAGAGGGCGTGCATCCGGTACAGCACCGCCGCGTCCGACCACGGCACCCCCCGGGCCCGCAGCCCCTCCAGGGCGTCCGCCACAAACGCCGCCTCCTCCTCCTCGGTGGCCGCCTCGTGGACCCGCACCGGCTCGCCCCCCTGGCGCTCGGTCCACAGGGTCTTGGGGTGGCGGGCCCGGTTGTGGGCCACCACCGCCGAGGCGGCGGCGAGGATCGCCTGGGTGCTCCGGTAGTTCTGCTCCAGGCGGACCACCTTGGCCCCGGGGAAGTCCCGCTCGAAGGAGAGGATGTTCCCCACGTCGGCGCCGCGCCACCCGTAAATGGACTGGTCGTCGTCCCCCACCACGCACAGGTTGCCGGAGCCCGCGGCGAGCTCCCGGGCCAGGAGGTACTGGACCCGGTTGGTGTCCTGGTACTCGTCCACCAGCACGTGGCAGAAGCGGCGCCGGTAGTGCTCGGCGACCTCGGGGTGGCGCCGGAAGAGCCGGAGGGTCTCCAGGAGGAGGTCCCCGAAGTCCAGGGCCCGGGCCAGCAGGAGGCGTTCCTGGTAGCGGCGGTAGAAGCGGGCGAAGGCGGTGGCGTGGGGGTTGCGGGGCACCTCGGGGAAGGCCTCCACGCCCCGATCCTCGTCCTTGGCCCGGTGCACCCCGATCAAGAGCCCGGTGGGGGAGAAGCGCTTGGGGTCGAGGTTGAGCTCGGCCCCCACCGCCTGGGCCAGCTTCTTCTGGTCGTCCCCGTCGTACACGGCGAAGTCCCGGCCCACGGCCAGAAGCTCCCCGTGGGCCCGCAGGATGCGCAGGCAGGTGCCGTGGAAGGTCCCGATCCACGCCCCGGCCCCGTGGCTCCCCAACAGCGCCCCCACCCTACGCCCCATCTCCCGGGCGGCCTTGTTGGTGAAGGTGACGGCGAGCATCCGGGAGGGGTCGACCCCCCGGTGGGACGCCAGCACCGCGAGGCGGCAGGTGAGGACCCGGGTCTTGCCGCTCCCCGCCCCGGCCAGGATCAGGAGGGGGCCGTCCCCGTGGGTCACGGCCTCCCACTGGGAGGGGTTGAGTTCGGCCCGCAGGCGCTCCAGGTCCATGGGTCACGCCTCTCCGGCCCGCCAGCTGCGGTCGATCAGGGTCTGGTTGTCCGCCGACAGCACGTCGCCCCGGGAGGGCATCCCCTGCACCCTCCGGGGCTCCTCCCGGGTCACCGACGGCCGGTGTTCGAAGTTCCGGTAGGCGAGGTTCCCGGCCCCCGCCAGGAGCCCCACCGCCACCGCCATGGTCCAGAGGCCGGTGGTCTCGCTCGGGCCCCGACGCCACCAGGCGAGGCGCGACAACCACCGGGAGGGAGAAGGTTCGGTCAAGGGCGGCTCGGGCAGAGGGGGTCGGCGGGCGAAGGCATCCTACCAACCTCGGGCGCCGGGCTCAACCGGCGCGACCCCGACGGCCGGGTTACAGAATGCTCTTGCCGAAGAGGGACGCCGCCAGCATTACCGCCAGGCGGGCGGTGCGGTTTTCGTGGGTTTGGGGGACGCGGGGGGGGGAAGAGGCCGGTGGCGGAGCGGGCTCGGCAAACCGGAGCGTCACGGCAACGATGCGCGGCTTCATGGCTGGCCCTCAGAAGGGCTCGTCCTTGGTTGGTTGCCAGGGGTTGGGTGCCTGGGGAATCGCCCACGGGTGCAGGTGCTCGGCTTCGAGGACCGCCCGTGCGTCAGGGCTGCGCCCCCGGGGTCGGCCCAGCCCGCCCCCGGCGACACGCTCGCTTGCCCCCCGGGGGCGGGCGGGGCACCCTTCGCGCGCCGGGGGCGGCAGGAGGGAGGCGGCACCTGGGCGAGGAGGAACGGGAGAAGAGGCGCGGCAGATCGCCCCGGGGGCGGCGCTCCTACCCCGTCGCGCCGGCCCGGGGGAGGTGGAGCCGCACCTCGGTGCCAGCGCCGAGCGCGCTGCGGATCCGGACGAACCCCCCGGCCTGGCGCACGATGCCGAGCACCGCCGGGAGCCCCAAGCCGGTGCCCCGGCCGACCCCCTTGGTGGTGAAGAACGGCTCGAACACCTGGGAGAGGGTCTCCGGCGTCATGCCGCACCCGGTGTCGCCCACCGACAGGACCGCGTACTCCCCCGGCGCGGCACCGGGCTCGCCGGGGCAGTCTGCCTCCGTCACCACCGCGTTTTCGGTGGCGATGGCGATGGTGCCCGCCCCGGCGACGGCGTCCCGGGCGTTGGCCACCAGGTTCACCAGCACCTGCTCGATCTGGCCCGGGTCGGCGCAGACCGGCCACAGGTCCGGGGCGGGGCTCCAAGCGAACGTCACCCCCTCGCCCGCCAGCCCCCGGAGCCGGTCGGCCACGGCGGCCACCAGGGGGTTTAAGCCGAACACCCGCGGCCGGGCCAGCCCCCGGCGGGCGAAAGCCAGGAGCTGGGCCGTCAGGTCGGCGGCCCGGGCCGCCGACCGCTCCACCGCCGCCAGCCGCGGGCGCAAGGGGTTCCCGGGCCCCAGCTCGCGGCCCGCCAGCTCCACCTGACCCAAAATGGCTTGCATCAGGTTGTTGAACTCGTGGGCCATCCCCCCGGCCAGGCGGCCCACGGCCTCGAGCTTCTGGGCCTCCCGCAGGCTCTCTTCGAGCCGGCGCTGCTCGGTCACCTCGCGGCCCACCTCGATCACCCGGGTGACGCGGCCGTTGGCTTCGCGTAGGGGCACGGCCCGGAGCTCCCACACCCCCCCGTCCAAAGCGGTGACCACATCGGCCTCGGGGGCGCCACTGCGAAACGCCCGCCCCACGGGGCACGGGTCGCAGGGGGTGGCCCGCCGGTGCCAGAGGGAGTAGCAGCGCTGGCCCTCCAGGGCGGCCGGGTCCTGGCCCAGGGCGCGGCCGGCCCCCCGGTTCGCCCACTGGATCCGCAGGTCCGCTGACTGCATCGTCAGGCGGTCGGGGATGGCGTCGAGGAGCGCTGCAAACTGCTGGGCCAGCCGGTGATGCTCCTCCTCGCTCTGGGCCAGGAGGTCCGCCATGGCGCGGCGTTGGGCGTCGAGGTGGTAGGCCCGGACGAGGCTGCCGCAGGTCTCAAGAAACGGCTCCAGGAAGGATCCCAGCTCCTCGTCGTACCCGCCGGGGCGGCTGGCGACGCCAGCCATCCCCACCAGCTCGCCGGCCTGGCGGATGGGCAGGCCCAGGAAGGCGGTCAGGGGTGGGTGGCCCGGCGGCAGGCCGCCCCGCCGCGGGTCGGACCCGGGGTCGTTGGCGATCACCGGCTGGCCGGCGGCGAGCACCGCCCCGAAGAGGGTCGCGAGGTTTCGAAACTCCATGCCGGTGGAGGCGTGGCGGGCGTAGAAGTCGCGGGTAGCTTCGTTCCAAGCGATGTTCGTCACCGCGTGGGTCTTGAGGTAGGGCTGGCCGTCGGCACCTCGCAGCACCTCGCCGATGAAGCCAAACCGGCTGTCGGTTAGCGCGAGCAGGGTCTCGAGGAGGCCGCCGAAGACCTGGGCCGGGCTGGCCGAAGCGATGAACCGGGCCTGGGCGGCCCCGATGCCGGCCAGCAGCCGCTCCCGAGCCGCGAGCCGCCCCTCGGCTTGGCGCAGGGCCGCCTCGGCCTGGGCGCGCGCCTCGCGCCGCCGCTCTTCGCGCGGGCGGGTCGCCCCCTGGGGGGGGCTTTCGGCCTTCGAGACGAGATCGGGTTCGTCCATGGGGCTGCTCCCGGCGCCGGCAGATCGGGCCCGCGCCCGCCCAGTGTACGGGGGCTGCCGGGCGGCGCAAGTGGCTCTGCGGTGGAACCGGGGGCGGCCTTGACGGGCCGCGGGCTGGCGCCGATACTCGCCGTGCCGCCCCGTGATCGGAGGTCCGCCATGCCGCTGCCCGCGCCCGCCCTCCCCATGACCCCCGACGAGTACCTGGACTGGGAGCGGGACCGCCCCGAGAAGAGCGAGTACGTCGACGGCCAGGTGTACGCCATGTCGGGCTCCACCGACGCCCACGCGACCGTCGCGCTGAACCTAGCAGCGATGCTCCGGAGCCACCTCCGGGGCAGCCCCTGCCGCGCCTTCGTGGCCGACATGAAGGTGAGGGTGAGCCCCGGGGGGCCCTACTTCTACCCCGACGTGGTGGTCACCTGCGACGAGCGGGACCGGGGGAGCGAGCTCTACAAGGAGCACCCGACGCTGGTGATCGAGGTGCTGTCGCCGGGCACCGCGGCCTTCGACCGGGGCCGGAAGTTCGCCTGGTACCGGCAGGTGGAGGCGCTCCGGGAGTACGTGCTGGTGGACCCCGAGGGCCCGAGCGTCGAGTGCTTCCGCAGGAACGGCGAGGGCCGCTGGGTGCTCTACCCCTACGGCCCGGGGGAGGCGGTCGAGCTCGCCAGCGTCGGGTTCTCCTGCGGGATGGACGCCGTGTACGAGGACGTGGACCTGCCCCGGCCCCCCGAGCCCGTCACCGATTGAGCGGCATAGCACCGTAGGGTGGGCACGGCCCACCAGCGTTTCGCGGCCACGGGAGCCCGGTTGGGGTGGGCGGTGCCCACCCTACTGCCCTGTGGGCCGCGTCCGAAACACCAGGGTTTCCTCTGTGTCCTCTGTGGTGAAAACAGGGTTCCGGTCTCAGCAATAGAGGAGCACAGAGAAAGGCTTACCCCTTGTGACTACGGTGCTACGGGGCTGGGGGCCGCGAAACGCTGGTGGGCGCCGCCCTTGCTGTCAGGCCCTGAGCATGCCATAGTCATGCTCAGGGCCTGACGGCAGAAGGAAACCGCCCCAACCCGGGAGACGCACAGAGATGGCAACACTTCAGGTCAAGAACGTCCCGGAACCCCTACACCAGCGGCTCCGAGGGTTCGTCCAGGCGCACCAATGCACCTTGAGCGACTTCATCTTGGCGGCGATCGAGCGGGAACTGGGGCGCCGCGAGTGGGAAGAACGGTTCGCGACTCGCTCGACGGCCGAACTCGGCGTGTCGTCGGCTTTCTTGCTCGACCAAGAGCGCGCGCAGCGAGCGGACGATGTACGCAGTTGACGCTTCCGCCGCCGTAGAGGTCCTCTTGCGAACCGGCCTTGGGCTGAAGGTCTGGGAGGTCCTCGGCGCTAGCGACCTCGTCGCGCCGGAACTCCTGGACGTCGAGGTGCTGGCGGTCCTGCGACGGGGGGTGCTCCAGAAGCGACTGACCGAGGACCGGGCAACCGCGGCCCTGGAAGACCTGGAGGCCTGGCCCGTGGTCCGCATCCCCCACCGGCAGCTGATCCACGAGGCGTGGCGCCATCGCCACAACGCGAGCGGGTACGACGCCTTTTACGTCGCGGCGGCTCGCCTGACCGGCGCCACCCTGGTTACCGCCGACGGGCCCCTGGCGCGCAGCGAGGCCACCTTTGGCATCGGCGTGTTGAACCTCCGTCTCTCCTGACCGCGAGCCCCCCCTCCGCCTCACCCCTCACCCCCCAAACCGCCGGCCGTTCCGGGTGGCGAGAAAGGCCGCCAGGGGGATCTCCTCCTGCTTCACGAACCCCCGCCCCGGCAGGGTCCCGGCCGCCACCAGCTCCACCACCGCGGCCACTGCGGCCGCCGTGGTCCAGGAGATGGCGCGCCACCGCCGGCCCCCGATCTCGGTGGGGTAGTAGGCGCGGACGAACTCCTCCCGGCCCAGCAGCCCGTCCCGCCAGCCCTCCGCCGAGGCGTGGACGTACACCACGTCTTCGTTCACCGGGGGCTTGGCGTTCACCAGGATCTCCCCGGCCCGTTCCCGGTCCTCCCGCAACAGGAGCTCGTGGAAGTAAAAGTTCATCAGGCGGGCGTGACCAGGGTAACGGATGGTCTTGTAGTCCAGGTTCGCGACCTTCCCCTCGAAGGTCTCCCCCAGGGTGCCGAGCCCCCCGGAGGTGGTAAACGCCTCCAGGGGAACCCCGTCGATGACCAGGGTCTCGAGCCACTCCAAAGCCGAGACCCACTTGCGGGTGCCGTCCTCGATCACCTCGCAGTCGTTGAGGTACTCGTTGACCACCCCCTCGGGGGACCAGTTGAAGGCGTAGCCCAAAAGCCCGGTGGGGTGCTGGGGCAGGGCCCCCACCCGGAGCCGGATGCTGCGGATCCGCTCGAAGCCCTGGGCCAGGGAGGCGCCGAGGACGCCGATGAAGCCCGGCGCCAGGCCGCACTGGGGCGCGAGCACGGCCCTGGCGGTGCCGCTCAGCTCCCGGATCGCCCGGGTGGTCGCCACGTCCTCGGTGAGGTCGAAGTAGTGGACCCCCGCCCGGTGGGCGGCCCGGGCCACCGCCAGGTTGCCGTGGTAGGGCAGGCACGAGACCACCGCATCGACCCGCCCCAGGGCCCCGGCCAGGGCGGCCTCGTCCCGGGCGTCGAGGGGCTGGGCGGGCACCCCGGGGTCGGGGGGCGGCCGCCGGTCGGCGCCGCAGACCGCGAACCCAGCCTCCTGGAGCCGCCCCGCCACCAGGCTGCCGACCTTCCCCAGACCGAGCACCAGCACCGTGTGCAGATCGCGCGCCATCCTCCCTCCTCTCCGGCTCTCGCCCCCGTTTCAGGTTCCAGTCGTGGTGCAAGCACTCGATCGAGACCCCGTTGCCGCGGAAGATCTCCGAGAGCCGGAGCCTCCCTTCCTCGGGTACCCAGGTGACCTCGGAGGAGTGGACGCAGCTTCGAGCCGCAGCGTCCACGTGGGCGGCTCCTGGTTTCGCCCGTTCGGGCAGCATCGCGAACCCCCCGGGCCGGACAGCCAGCCGGCAGAGCTCCCCGGCCCCGCCCCGAGCCGTGCTGCCGGGTCCAAGCCGCGGGCGGCCTTGACGGGCCGCAGGACGGCGCCGATACTCGCGCTGTCGCCCCGTGCCCGGAGGTCCGCCATGCCCCTCGCCGAGCCCGCCGTCCCCATGACCCCCGACGAGTATTTGGACTGGGAGCGGGACCGCCCCGAGAAGAGCGAGTACGTCGACGGCCAGGTGTA
>JBBIIA010000182.1:0-7494 GCA_037446775.1 Deltaproteobacteria bacterium | reverse complement strand
CCGGGCGCGGGGGGCGCCGCCGCGCGACCCACGAGCGCCGCCCGGAGCCGGACCACCGCCGCCGGCCCCAGGGTGGCGGCGAGGGGCAGGACGAGCCCGAGCCAGGCGGCCGGGAGCCAGCTCGGGGGCGGCATCCCGGGGGTGAGGGCGAGGGCGAGGTCGGGCCAGGTGCGCATGAGCCCCACGGTGAGCAGGCCGAGCACCAGAAAGAGGAGGGCGGGGCGCGCCCCGCCGAGGTCCCGGGGTTCGGGGCGGCGCCCCCAGAAGAGCCCGAGGTTCTCGCGGTGGCAGGCGCGGGCGCAGCGCAGGCACAGAAGGCACGCACCCTGGTCCATGGTGGGAGGATCCAGGGCGACGGGGCAGCCGGACCGGTGAGCCTTGTGCTGGAGGACGAGGTTGCCCAGGTCCCAGCGCCGCCACTCGGCCCCCGAGGCGGTACAGGAGCGGTCGCGGCAGCTCGCGCACGCCTCGGGCTTGCGGGGGCGCAGGGCCACGGGGGCGTGGCGGGCGTACAGGTGCAAGACGCCCCCGATCGGGCAGAGCCCCCGGCAGAAGGCGCTCCGCCGCCACCACAGGCCCGACAGGGCGGCGAGGACGGCGGTCCCCCCGGCGAGGACCGCCGTGCGGTGGGGGCTCAAGTGGACGTCGAACCACCCCACGGCCGCCACCCCGAGGCCGAAGGCGACCACCGCGCCGACCCCCGAGGCGATCCACCGGGGCCAGGGGCGTCCGAGCCCCCGGCGGCCCAGGAGGTCGGCGGCGAACCCCAGGGGGCATACCCCGCACCACCCCCGGCCCAGGGCGGGCACCAGGAAGACCAGCCCCATGAACCACAGGACCCACAGGAGCAGGGTGGAGGCGTGGGTGTACATGCGGGGGTGGGGCTCGGGGACCCCGGGGATGGCGTCGAGCCCCCAGCCGAGCCAGACCAGCCCTCCGTACAGCGCCAAGAGGGCGAGCTGCACCGCCCGCTGGGGCCCGGGGCGGCGCAGCAGCCACCCGAGCCCCGCCGCCCGCAGGAGGTCCCACCCCCGCCCGTCGCCCGTCGCGCTCATCGGTAGTAGCTCTCGGGTTCCACCCACGCCCCCTGATGGTCGCGGTAGGTCTGGGGGGTCCCCCGCAGGACCGAGAGGCTGCGGGCGGCCCAGGTGCGCACCGCGGGCTCGGGATCCTCGCCCCGGAGCCGATCCAGGGCCCCCTCGGCCTCCCGGGATTCCAACAGGCCGAGGCTGCGGGCGGCTTCCAGGCGGACCCGCCAGTCGGGATCCGCGAGGGTCCCCAAAAGCCGCGGGGCGGCCGCCGGGTCCCCCAGCTTGCCCAGGGCCCAGGCCGCGTCGGCGCGCAGCGCCGGGTCCTCCAGGGCGCGGCCCAGGGCCGCGGCGCCCCGGGGGTCCTTGAGCTCCCCCAGGGTGCGCACGGCGTAGCCCCGGGCGGCGGGCGGCAGGGCCCCCGCCGCTTCGACCAGGGCCGGCACGGTCCCGGCGCCGAGCTTCACCAGGGCCCGGGCCGCCTCCCGCGCCACCCCCGGGGGGGCGGCCAGGGCGCTCACCAGGGCCTCGGTGGCCCGGGGGTCCCGAAGCTCCCCCAGGGCCCAGGCGGCCACGTAGCGCCGGGGGAAGGAGGGGTCGGCCAGGGCCCGGAGCGCCTCGTCGAGGCCCCCGGCTAGACGCAGGTTCGCGGCCAGCGCCAGGGCGTGCTCCCGGCGCCGGGGGTCGGGGTCCCGGCACGCCCCCAGGATGGCGGGGCCGGCCGGGGCCCCCACGGCCAGGAGGGCCTGGTAAGCGGCGCTGCGGGTGTCGGCCGGGGTCCCGGCGCCGAGGAGGTCCACCAGGGCCCCCGCGGCCCGTCCGTCGCCGCCGGAAGCCCGGGCCGCCAGGTCGGGTACCGACGGGGGGGTGGGCACCCCGCAGCCGAAAAGGAGCAGCAGCCCCAGGAGCCAGCGCACGGTGGTCACCACACCGTGTGGACCGTGATGTCTACCCCGTCCACGGTGGTCCCCTCGGGGACCACCAGGGCCGAGGGCTCCACCGTGCCCTGGTCGTAGCGGCCGTACAGGTCCCCGACCTTGGGGGGGCCGCCGTACTTGTCCCGGGCGCACAGGTAGTAGGTGCCCCCCTGGGGGAGCTGGAGGGAGTAGCGGCCGTCGGGGCCGGTCTTGGCGGAGACGAACTTGGGGCGCTCCGACATCTGCACGTGGTCGTACACGTGGAGCCGCAAGCCGGCCACCGGCTGGCCCTCGGGGTCCAAGAGGCGCCCGGTGATGCCGGTCTTCCAAGCCGGTTCTTCCCCGAGGGGCGCCTTGGGGTTGCCTTCCTTGACGAAGGTCTTGAGATCCAGCCGCAGGGGCTTGCCCGCCTCTACCCGAAAGGGCACCGGGTCGGTCTTGAGGTCCCCCTCCCGGACCGGCCCGGTCTCGTCGCCGCTTAGGCGCTGGCGCGCCACCGCCAGGTACTCCCCCGGGGGGAGTTCGATGGCGAAGGCCCCGGTGGGGCCCAGCGGCCCGAGCTGGGTCAAGGGGGGGCCCCGGAGGTCGGCGCCGGGGCGGTACAGGTCGATCACGGCCCCCTCGGCGGGACGGTATACGACCCCCTCCACCGGGGAGAGGCCCTTGGGGGCTTCTGGAGCGGGGGAGCTGCACCCGGCCGCGAGGAGGGCCAGGACGAAGGCGACGGGACGGTTCAACGGACTCCCTCCCCGGCCCCGGGGGCCGGACGTGGCAAGGACGACGGGTCGACCAGGACCAGGTACACCGGGTCCGGGACGGCGAGGTGGTCGCGGTTCACCCCATCCAGCAGGGCGAGCCCGAAGGCTACCTCCTGCCCCGGCCCAAACCGGAGGTCCTCCGGGTCGGTGCCGGTCCGGGCGCGGCTCAGGGTGACCCGCCAGGTCCCCCGGCCGCGCTCGGCCCGGGCAGCGACCTCGAGGCGCCCCGGGGGGGCGGAGTCGAGCCGCCGGTACCCCGGCGCCCGGGCGCCGGGCTCCGGGGCCGGTGCCTCCCGAGGGGCGTCGCCGGGCCCAAAGGGGAGGTGCTGGCCCCCGGGGGCGTGCACCGAGTTGGCCTCGTACAGCTCCCCGGGCCCGTCCCCCTGGCGCCCGTCGGCGGTGAGCCGGGCGTCTTCCGCGGCTCCCCCCACCTCGCCCCGCCCGGCCCGCCACACCCACAGGTCCTGGTCGTCGGCTCCGGCGGGGGCGGCCATCCGGTAGTCGGCAAAGGCGCGGTTTCCGGCTACCCGCCAGTCCAGGAGGTGGCAGGAGCGGGAGCAGGTGAACCCCGGCGGCTCGGCCGTCCACAGGAGGCCGAGGCCGTCCTCGGCTTCCCCTCCGGCCCGCCAGGAGGCGCCGTCCCAGGTCCAGGTGCGGCCCAGGTCCTCGGTGGGGTCGGCCCACTCCACGTGCAGGTACACCGCCTGGGCGGTGTAGAACGAACGCAGCGCCACCCGGACCGGGGGGATCTTCGGGCCGTGGTGGCAGGACGCCGTGGCCTTGTGGACCCCGTCGTCCGTGGCGTCGGCCTGGGAGGGGCGGCTCGTGCGCCCCCCGGTGGCTTCGACCAGCAGGGGCACCGCCGCCGTCCAGTCCGCGGCGGACGGGGGCGCCGGCAGCGGCAGGGAGTACACCCGGTCGGGGCCCCGGCTGGTGCAGGCGCTCAGCAGTGCCGCCAGGGCGATCCCCGCCAACTTCCGCCTCCCGGTGGTGCTTCCCAGCCGTGTCTCCTTCCCGCGGGTCCTATTCGATGCTCGATGCTTGGCTACTACCCCGGGGGTGGTTCCCCGTTACACCCCCGATCCTATCCCGACCGGTGCTGCCGTGTCACGCCGCCCCGGGGCTTCCGGGGCGCGGGGGGGGCTTCGCGCGAAGGCCCGGCGAGGCTCTTGCGCTGCAAGGAAACCCGCTTGGGACGCACCGTCTGGGGTCGGGCAGATGTTTCTTGCCCCAAGAACGGACGGTGGAATGCCGGTTTGCGGCGATCCGCGTGTCGAAAGAGATTCAACGCAGGGGCGCTTCTGTTGCTGCGTGGGTGGGCCTCATCCGTCACCACTGCGGCGGGTTGGGCACGTTGGGGACCGGCTACAAGGAGGGCGGCGACCGCCGACCACCTGGATATCGTCGCTCGTGAAGCCCTGCTCGCGCCACTGGTCGTGGGCCGGGCCGTAGGTGTTCTCGCGATCGCCCTCGTTCATGCGGATCGACTCGATGGCCCAGGGCACGCCGGGCGTGCAGTTGTCGGTGACGTCGGCCGAGGGCACGACTTCGACCAAGCGGTGGTTGGGCGGCCAGAGGACGCTAGGAGACACCGGGAGCGAAGCCACGGCCCGCCTGCGCCTCACGGTCCATGGTCTCCGCCGGGCCCTCCCCGGGCTCGGGTCACGGTGACGAACTGGAACGGGGAATTGGTGGACTTGCGTCCGTTCCGGTCGATGCCGTGGATGTGGTACGAGTAGCGCTGGCCCACCTGCACCTGGATATCCACGTAGCGGGTGCCGGTCAGCCCCGTCGCCACCGGATCGAGCATGCCCCGCTCGGCGCTCAAGATCTCGTAGCTCACGGCCCCCTCCAGCGGCTCCCAGGTCAGCACCACCGCGCCGCCCTCCACCCGCGCCCGGAAGCTCGGCACCGCCGGCAGCAGCACCCACACCGGGGACTGCATCCGGGACGTCGCACCCCGCTCGTCCTCGGCCACGAGGGCCACCTCATGGGGGCCCAGGTCGTCCAGGGTAGGAGTCCAGGCGAGGGTCCAGGTCTCCTGGTCCCAACTCATCCCGGCTGGTCCCTTCTCGATGTGCACCGTCACGCGCTGGCCCTCGTAGTCCGAGGCGTAGACGGTTACCCGGTTCTCTTTGCCGGCGTCGAATCCTGACGGAATCGCCGAGTGGATCTCGGGCGGGCGGTTGCGCACCTCCACGGCGAAGGACGTGTCGGCGAGATCTTTGACCTTGAGGTCGTCCACCAGCCACACGGCCGCTCCCTTCACGTAGATCTCCACGATGACCCGGGCCTCCGGGTCGGCCCCCGGAGCCGGTACGGCCGAGACCTCGTAAACGCCCTCCTCGGCGCCGCGGGGTACCGTGAGGCCCTGGTCGGGCACGCCATCCCCGGGCGAGGTGGTGAAGTCCATGACCACGTAGTTGCTGCCGGGGATCTGGCGCTCGGCTGGCGATGTAACGCGGCCGGACGGATCGCGGACGCGCAGGCTCGCTGGCCCCGATAAGATGGCCGCCACGTCGGCGACGCCAACGACCTTGAAGTCCGCGGCCAGGGAACGAAAGTACTCCTTCTTGCCGGTTCGCCCAGCACTCCCCGGACCGGGCGCCAAGAGCACCGCGAGGGCGAGGCACAAGACGGAGTGACGCATGATGCGATCCTGTTCTCTCGGCGCCGAGCACTCCCTCGACGACCCCGGCGGTATCCGTGTTGCTCACGTCCAGGCCCCGGGGTGCTGAGGTTGTACTCGTAGAGGTCCGCCCCCGATTCGCCCCCGATTCGCACCTCCCGCCAAACGCTGAGGGCGCCCGTCCTTGCCCCGCGCACCAGGCTTCACGGCCGGTCCTCTCCTCGCTCGCCCTCCACGGTGATGCGCAAAAAGCCCGTCATCATCCCGGTCTGCCCGGTGCGGTCCACGGCGTAGACCGAATAGAGGTAGGTGTCGCCGATCCTCCCCCCGATGTCCACGAACTCGGTGGCCCGCAGATTCTCGGCGAGCACCTTCCCCCGCTCCTGGGCGTGGACGTTGTAGGCCGCGGCACCCGCCACGGGCGACCAGTGCAGGAACACCTTGCCGTCCCGGGAGGAACCCTCGAATCGCTCCGCCTCGGGCAGCACCACGAGGAGCTCGGTCTGTCTCCTCGTCACCGCCCCGTCGGCGTCTTCGGCCGCCACCGCGAGCGCGTGGCGACCGACGTCGTCGACGGTGGGCATCCACTCGATGACCCCACCGTCGGGGCGCTCGGTGGGCCGGAAGGTCATGCCCGCCGGCCCGTGCTCCAGGCGTACCGTCGGGAGGGGCCCCCCCCCGTAGCGGTTCTCGAAGTCGTTGGCCCCCAGGCGAAGCACCAGCTTCTTTCCTGCGGGGTGGAAGGTGGGGAGGTGCGTCGGGATGTCGGGCGGAAGGTTTCGGATCTCCACGACCCAGGGGTCTCGCGGCAGGTCGGCGATGCGCAGCCCCTCGACCAGGAGCACCGAGTAGCCCTTCATGTAGGCCTCGACCACGAAGGGCTCGTCGGGCTTGGCCCGCGGCTGCGCAAAGGCCGAGACCTCGTAGGGGCCCCGGGGGGCGTTGCGGGGCACGGTGAGCCCCTGGTCCACCAGGCCGTCGCCGGGGTAGACCGTGAAGTCCCCCTGGACGTACTTGCTCCCCGGGATTTCCCCGCGGTCGCGGGACGTCACCCGGCCCTGAGGGTCTTTGACCGCCAGGGTCACTGGCCCCGAGGCAAGGACGCTCAGGTCGCACGTGCCGATCATCGGGTCGCCGTCGAAGTAGTCCTTTCTGCTTTGGTAGAACTTCTTCTCGATCTTCTCGAGATCGTACCAGGGGCGCCTTTCGGGAGTCTTGACCACCCGGGGGCTTTTCGCCAGGGCCTGGTCGGGCTGCAACGCAAACGATACCAGCGCCCCCAGCACGAGGCATGCAAGCCCAGGGGCAGAGGGCCGGCCCAGCCCCCTGCCCCACGGATTTGCCGACCGGGCTCGCACTACGGCCCCCGGTCGTGGGGCACTTCCACCACGACGTCGAAGGGGTACGCCCCCGAACAGTCCGTCGCAAGGACCCGAATGGTATAGGTTCTTCTCTGGCTCTTGCCCGCCCGCTCGGCCCGGAGGCTTAGGCTGAGCGGCCCGGTGATCTCGTAGTCCGGCTCGAAGTCGTTTGCTTGGTAGAGGTCTGGGTAGCCGCCGCTGGGGCCGGGCTTGGACGAGAGCTCGGCAATGCTCACCCCCGTGATCTGGTAGGCGACGCGGGGTTTCTGGGGCGCGAGGCCGGCCACGCTCAGGGCCACGGGCCGCAGGGCGTGGTTCGGCGGCTGTCGACGATCAGGAGCACAACCAGGCCTCGGTCTTCTTCGAGAGGCCTCGTCCGGTAGTACACCTCGCTGTTCCCCCCCGAGGTGTCCACGTAGGCCAGGTGCAGGGCACCGGGGCTGGCGGTGAGGATGGGCAGGTAGGCGGCAGAGGCCTGCACGGTCACCGGGTCGCTCCAGCCGCCGCCGCTCGCCGAGGCATAGCGTACGGTGCCGTAACCGAAGGCCACGTGGGGGTTGCCCCGGGCGTCCACCGCCACCGAGGGGTAGTAGGCGTTGGGGAAGCTCGCCTGGCCCGAGTTCCCCCAGGCCCCGTTCTCGAAGCCGGCGTGGCCCAGGCCCCAGGTCGGCGTGTTCCAGACCGCGTAGCCTATGCCCGCGGCGTTGACGTGGACGCTGGCGTAGCGACCGGCGGTGGTCAGGGATCAGGGCGACGAGGGGGGAGGCGAAGCGCAGGGTCATGGCCTTTCCTCCTTTCGCG
>JBBIIA010000181.1:0-7534 GCA_037446775.1 Deltaproteobacteria bacterium | reverse complement strand
CCTTGGAAGGTGACGGCCACGGCCCGGGGGTCGTGGGGGTTTCGGGGCTCGCGCACCAGGCCCAGGGGGGAGCCCACGGCCAGCCGGGGCCACAGGGCTTCCCCCCGGTGGAACTGGAAGCCGGCCAGGGGGCTGTGCTGGAGCACCAGGGGCGGGGGCCGGCCTCGGCCCTCGCCGCGGCGGGCAGGGCGGCGAGGCCGAGGAGCGAGCGGAAGAACTGGCGGCGGTTCATGGCGGGTCCTTTCTTGGGGGATCGGGGCCGGCCTTGCCGGCACCGGCGTCGCACCGTCCCCTATACCCCACCCGGTGGCTCACCGAGTGCGCCACCGCCGGCGATTTCGTACTGCGCTGCCGCCACCCGGTGAGCGTGGGCGACCTGGCTACGCAGGTCGGGGGGCTCCAGGACCTCGACCTCCGGGCCGTGGCGGAGGATGTCGAAGACCAGCTCCCGGGGGTCGGCGTAGGGCAGCCGGAGCAGGTAGGCGTCGCCGTGCCACGAGCCCTCTTGCTCCGGGTGCCACACCTCGTCGGCGACCCACCGGGAGCGGGCGGGGGAGAAGCGGAGCACGGCGTGGCCCTGGGGCGGCCCCCCGAAGATGCCGAACCCGGCGTCGATGAAGCGGTCGAGTTCGGCGGGGTCGACCCGCCGGGCGGCGCCGGCCTCGAGGTGGGCCCGGCGCAAGCGGTCCAGGGAGAACAGCCGCAGGGTGGCGGCGTGCTCGCACCACGCCAGCAGGTACCAGTTGTCGCGGTAGTGGAGCAGCCGCTGGGGGTGGACCCGGCGGTGGGTGCGCTCGCCCCGGGTGCGGCCCTCGTACTCGATCTCGAGGACCCGGCCACCGAGGACCGCCTGGGCCGCCACCCCGAACCGCTCGGGGGCGAGGCGGCGTTGCCCCATCGCGACCAGGCGGATGCGATCGGCCACTGCCTCGGCCGCGTGGCCGCTCTCGCCGAGGGCCCGGCGGAGGCGGCCGGTCAGGGCCGCCAGGTGGGGGGCCAAGAGGCCCGGCTGCACCTGCTCCAGGAGCCGGGCGCTGGCGAGCAGGGCGTGCAGCTCGCTCTCGTTGAGCCAAAAGCCCGGTAGCTCGGCGGTCTCGGCCCCCGGCGCGTAGCGGTAGCCGTGGGTTTCCCGGTCGTAGGTGACCGGGGCGTCGAAGAAGAGCCGCAGGTAGGCGAGGTCCCGGACGACGGTGGCCCGGGAGACCTGGAGCCGGTCCCGGAGGGTGGCCATGCTCACCGGCCGGCGCGTCTTGAGCAGGCCGTGGAGGTGGGACAAGCGCTCGGCGCGGTTCATGGGGCACCCCCGTCAAGAGCGTGGACCTGGAGCCAGGAACCCGAGGGCGCAGCCACAGGGTCCGGGGGCGACCAGCGGAGCCCAGAAACAAACCAGGCCATCCCCGCCGCCTGGGCGAGCATGGCCTAGCTCCCTGCTCCCGCTTGGCCCCCACTCCCCGCATGCCCGCCCTCCCGACTGGACGCTGGAAGGCCCTATGTACCCTTCCGCCAAGCCCGGGTCAACGGCGATGAAGAGGACCCGCCGGGGATGAGGGCCCACTCCTCACTCCTGGCGGCGGGCGGGCCCCTGGGAGGTCGGGGCGACCCGGCGTCGCCGCCCCCTACGCCACCGCCGCCTCGGCCCGGGCGCCGCCTGCCCGGGCTCGGTACAGGGCCAGCCCGAGGACCCCGGCCGCGGCCGACACCCATAGGCTGGGGTAGATCGCCAGGCCGGCGACGGCGAGCCAGGCGAGCACGTTCCACGCCCGCCGCCGAAACACCCGCATCCCGCCAAACACGGCGCTAAACGCCACCACGAACACCACCCCCGAGTAGGCGGCCTCGGCGATGTCGGCCCAGGTGCCCTGGGCGAGCATGCCGGGGTACAGGAGGAACAGGAACGGGATGACGTAGGTGACCGCCCCCAGGGCCAGGGCCTTTTTCGCTACGGCGCCCCAGGGCGCCTGGGCGATGCCCGCGGCCACGAACACGGCGATGCACACCGGCGGGGTGATCACCGAGATGGTGGCGTAGTAGAACACGAACATGTGGGCCACGATCGGCGCCACCTGCACCTTCATCATCGCCGGGGCCAGCACCGCCGCCACCAGCACGTAGGCCGCGGTGGTGGGGATGCCCATCCCGAGCACCATGCACACCGCGGCCACGATCAGCGCCACCAGCATCACGCTGTCGCCCCCGAGGCTCACGATCAGGGAGGACAGGGTGATCCCCAGGCCCGTCAGGTTGGTCATCGACACCAGGATCTGGGCCCCGGCCAAGAGGATGCCGATCACCAGTAGCCCCTTCGAGGCGTCGTCCACCGCGCCCAGGGCCTGGCCCAGGGCCGGCCGCAGGTCGGCCCGGCCCCGGATCCGCACCAGGGGGAAGGCGGCCAGGGCGGCCGCGGTGCCGTAGAAGGCCGCGGTCTGGATCGAGTTGCCCCGGGCGATGCCGACGATGAGCCCCCCGAGCGCCAGGCCCACGGGCAGGGTGCGGCGCCAGTACAGGATCTGGCGCCAGGTCGGCAGCTCGGCGTCGGGCAGGAAGCCCAGGTTCTTCTCCCGGGCCATCACGTGGATGGTCATGAACACCCCGAGGTAGAACAGGAACGCGGGCAGGGCCGCGGCGCCCATGACCTTCAGGTAGTCCACGCCGACGATCTCGGCCATCAAGAAGGCGGCGGCCCCCATGATCGGCGGCGCGATCTGGCCGCCGGTGGAGGCCACGGCCTCGGTGGCGGCGGCCAGGGCCGGCGGGTAGTTGAGGCGCTTCATCAGGGGGATGGTGAAGTTGCCGGTGGTGGCCACGTTGGCCACCGCGCTGCCGCTGACCATGCCGAAGATGCCCGAGGCGATGGTGGCGATCTTGGCACCGCCCCCCGGGGCGTTGCCCCCCAGCCGCATGGCCAGGTCGATGAAGGTCTGGCCGCCGCCGGTGTGCAGGAGCACGCTGCCAAACAGGGTGAACACCGCGATGATCGTGGCCGCCACCCCCATCAGGAGGCCCCAGATCCCCAGGTCGCCGAGGAACAGGTTCTCGGTGACGAAGTACACGTCGAACCCCCGGTGCCCCAGGCGGCCGGGCACCAGGTTGCCGAAGAGCGCGTAGGCGAGCATGGCCAGGACCAGCGCCGGGAAGATCCAGCCGATCGCCCGCCGGGCGATCTCGAGGATCACCGCCACCAGGGCCGCGGTCAGGAAGATGTCGCCCGCCGTGGCCATGGGCAGGGTGGTCATGATCTCTTCGTAGCGCGCGATCACCGTGCCGCAGGCCCACAAGGCCACGAGCGCCATGGCGGCGTCCAGGGCCGCCCCCAGGGGCCGCCACCGCCGCCCCGCCCCCAGGGGGTAGGTGAGCAGCCCCAGGCACACCACCAGGCCGAGGAACAGGGCCCGGTGGATCAGGCTCTCGAAGGGCCCCACCGCCGAGGTGTAGAACACGAACGCCACCAGGGCGAGGCCGGTGGCCCGGGTCGCGGCGGCCCGGAGCGGGCTGGGTGCTGCCATGGGAGTCCTCTCGGGCGCGGGGGGCCCGCGCCCTCTCCCCCCGAGGGCGGGGGGAGAGGGCCGGGGTGAGGGGGAAAGCCTACTTCGCGATCAGCCGGTCGGGGACCTGGAGGCCCTTCTCCTTGAAGTACTTGACCGCGCCGGGGTGGAGCGGGGTCGAGGCGTAGCGCAGGGTCATCTCGGCCAGGTTCGCGCCCTTGACGCTGACCATGGCGTTGCCCTGGAGCTCGGTGTCCTCGCACACCGCCTTGACGATGCGGTAGGCGGTGTCCTCGTCCATGTCGAGACGGGCGCTGGCGGCCACGGCGAAGCCCCAGGTGGCGTAGGCGCCGATGCCCGGGCCGGCGCCCTCGGGCACCTCCACCACCGACAGCTCGGGCAGGGCCTCGGCGATCTTCGCCTTCTGGGCGGCGTCGAGGCCGAGGACGGTGGCGGGGGTGAGGGTCATGATGTCCCGGGTCGAGCCGTCGAGCTTGAGGCCGGCGCCCGACTTCACGTAGCCGATCACCCGGTTGTCCTGGATGGCGGCGACGATGTCGGTGGTGGAGCCCCGCACGTAGTCGGGCTGGATGCTCAGGACCGAAAACACCGTCTCGGCGGTCTTCTCGGTGGCCGAGCCCTTCAGCCCCGGGTTGAACCGCTTGCCCGCCAGGCCCGCGAGGGCCGCGACCCCCGAGTCCTTGCGCACCACCACGTTCTGGGGCGCGATGTCGTACACCCACAGGAGCAGGCTCTTCACCGGCTTGTCGGCGAAGTCGCCCTTGCCCGCGTAGGCGTGGTGCAGGATGTTGGTGGTCACCAGCCCCAGGTCGATCTGGTTGCGGGCGATCCGCCGCAGGTTGTCGACCGTGGCCCCGGTCTCGACGACCGAGGACTCCATGCCGGCGACCTTGTCGTTGATCACCTGGGAGACGGCCACGAAGTAGCCGTAGTGGCTCGACGAGGCGGAGGTGGAGCCGATCAGGAGCTTCTGGCCGGCGGCGGCCTGGATCGGGAGGCCGGCGAGCCCGGCGAGTGCGACGGCGGCGGCGAGGGGAACCCAACGTCTCATGGCGTGCCTCCTTCGGTGGGGTGGTCGAGAACGCAGTGGGACAAGAGGGCCCGGGGAACCGGGACCCGGAGCTCCAGGAGCCGAAAGGACAGGGTCTTGCCGTGGCCGTCGAGGCTGAGGCTGTGGTTCACCCCGCCGTCCAGCACCCCATCGAGCACGAAGTTGAGGGCCCCCACGCCCGGCAGCTCGAACCGCCGCACCCGGGCCGGCCGGCGGTCGCGGAACGCCTCGGCCACCCGCTCGGCGGTGAGCTCGGCGGCCAGCAGGGGGTAGAGCTCGGGCCGCCGGGCCACCACCCCCACGTTGAGGGTGTCGCCCTTGTCGCCGCTGCGGGCGTGGGCCAGGGCCCGAAGGGGCACGAGGACCGCCGTGGGCTCAGCCATGGCCCGCCTCCACGAAGGTCACCCGGGGCTCGGCGAGCGCCCGGGGCACCAGGCACGAGGCGGTGTGGACCACCGGCCGCACCCCGGTGCGCACCCCGCCGCCGCCCGCCGGGCCGCAGGTGTAGAGGGACAACACCTCCCGCACGGCCCGCTCGACGATCGACTTCCGGGGCCCCTCGACTGCCAGCCGCACCCGCAGGTCCGCCGGCCCCGGCCCCCCGGGCCAGGGGATCGGCTCGGCGGCGGGCCGAAAGACGCTCGACAGGCCCACCACGTCGAGCCGGGTGCGGAGCTCGCCGGCCCAGGGGGCCAGGCGGGCCTCGAGCACCTGGGCGGCGAGCCGGGCCCGGCCCAGGGCCCCGGGGCCGGCGTAGGAGATCTCGCCCTCCCCCAGGTAGCCGGCGTCGAGGCACACCGTGGCCTTGAGGCGCTCGGGCCGGGGGCGCCCGCGGGCGCCGGCGACCCGCACCCGGTGGGGGCCCACCTCCCGCACCTCGACCCCGGTCAGGTCCAGGTGCAGGTCGGGGGTGGCGTAGGCGGCGGGGTCGTGGATCTCGTAGAGGAGCTGCTCGGTCACCGTGGCCGCCGACACCAGGCCCCCGGTGCCGGCGGGCTTGGTGAGCTCCAGGCTGCCGTCGTCCCGGAGCTCGGCGATCGGGAAGCCCACCGCGGCCAGGTCGGGCACGTCCTTCACCCCCGGGTCGGCGAAGTAGCCGCCGGTGACCTGGGCGCCGCACTCCAGCAGGTGGCCGGCCAGGGTGCCCAGGGCGAGCCGGTCCCAGTCGTCCCAGGCCCAGCCGAAGTGGTGCACCGCCGGCCCCAGCACCAGGGCCGGGTCGGCCACCCGGCCGGTGACCACCACCTGGGCCCCGGCCCCCAGGGCCCGGGCGATCGGCTCGGCCCCCAGGTAGGCGTTGGCCGCCACCACCGCGGCGCCGGGCCCGGGGGCCGGATCGAGGCCCAGGGCCAGCACCTCGGCCGGCGTCAGGCGCTCCAGCAGGTCGTCCCCCTCCACCGTAGCCACCCGCAGGGCCCCTAGGCCCAGGCGCTCGGCCAGGGCCAGCACCGCCCGGGCCCCGGCCGGGGGGTTGGCGGCGCCGAAGTTCCCGACGATGGGGATGCCCGCGGCGACGCAGCCGGCGAGCACCGGCTCCAAGAACGCCTCGAGCATCGGCTCGTACCCCCGTTCTGGAGCCGCCCGGCGCTCGAGCTGGGCGAGCGCGATGGTGCGTTCGGCCAGGGTCTCGAAGATGAGCGCCGCCGGCCCGCCCCGGGCGGCCAGGGCCTCGACCACCGGCACGGCGGCGTCGAGCCGGTCGCCCGAGAAGCCGGCGCCGCAGCCCACGGCCAGGGGAGCACGCCCCATTCGAACCTCCCGCCTGGGTCCCAGGCGACCCGTTGTCCGCGATCCGCAAACACCGTATCATCCGGACACTGAGCAAACAATTTCATAAATATGGTCAGCCGATAAGGAGACCTTCTTGAATCCCTCCACCCGTCAGCTCGAGGCGTTCGCCGCCGTGGCCCGCACCCTCAGCTTCCGCGAGGCCGCGGAGCGGCTGTTCCTGTCCCAGTCGGCGGTGAGCCAGTGCCTGCGGGAGCTGGAGGGCACCGTGGGGGTGAAGCTCTTGGACCGGACCACCCGGTCGGTGGCCCTCACGGAGGCGGGGCGCCTCTTCCTGCCGGCGGCCGAGCGGGTGCTGGGGGACCTGGAGGCGGCGGTGGCCGAGCTCGGGGACGTAGCCTCGGGCCGGCGGGGGCGGGCGGTGGTGGCGGCCCTGCCGAGCGTGGCGTCACGGGTGCTGCCGCCGGTGGTGGCGGGGTTCCAGCGCCGGTTCCCGGGGCTGCGGGTGGTGATCCGCGACACCCTGGCCCACGAGATCGTCGACCTGGTGCGCTCGGGCGCCGCCGACCTGGGCGTGAGCGTCGAGCCCCGGGGCGAGCCGGCCCTCGGGTTCACCCCCCTGGTGCAAGACCAGCTGGTGGCGGTGCTCGCCGCCGGCCACCCCCTGGCGGAGCACGCCTCGGTGCGGTGGTCCGAACTGGCCGGGCACCCCTTCATCGCCATGGCCCCGGGCACCAGCGTGCGGGCCCTGACCGACGCCGCCTTCGCCCGGATGGGGGCCCCCGCGGCGCCGGCCTACGAGGTGGCCCACCTGGCCACGGCCGCGGGGCTCGCGGCGGCGGGCCTCGGGGTGTGCGCCCTGCCCTCCCTGGCCACCCCCGCCCCCGACCACCCGGGCCTGGTGCAGCGACCCCTCACCGACCCCGCGGTGGAGCGCGCCGTGGGCGTCCTCGTCCGGGCCGGCCGCACCCCGCCCCCGGCGGCCGAGCACTTCCGGGCGTTTCTGGCGGAGGCGGTCTCGGCGGGGTCGGGCTGAACGCCCCGGCGGCCACCGCCCCGCCCGGGGCCACCGGCACCCCCGGGCCGCCCGGCGGGGTCGCCGGGGCGACGATGGTGTCGGCGGCGGGCGGGGCGCTGCGGTTCATGGCCGGGTCAGGCGTAGCGGCGGTTGATGTAGAACTGCTGGGCAATGGTCAGCAGGTTGTTGACCAGCCAGTACAGGACCAGCCCCGATGGAAAGTTGAGGAAGAGG
>JBBIIA010000180.1:0-7550 GCA_037446775.1 Deltaproteobacteria bacterium | reverse complement strand
GGTCGATCGCCATCGTCATCCTCCGGCGGGCCGGGCCCGTCGCGTATTTCCGACTTGGTTAGCGCAAACTACTCCGAAATATTCTTGACTGTCAAGTGAGAAGAATGTACCTTCTACCCAACCGTATTTACTCTTCTGGCTCAGACAATAAAGAGGCCCCCGATGCCCCATCGCACCCCGCCGCCGATCCCCGCCGCCGCCACGGCCCCCGAGATCCTGCGCCTGGGACTCGAAGCTGCGGGCGGGCCCGTGGCCCTGGCCTGCTCCTTTAGCGCCGAGGACATCGTGGTGCTGGACCTCCTCCAGGGGGTGGCGCCGGAGACCCCGGTCTTTGCCCTGGACACGGGCCGGCTCGACGAGGAGACCTACGAGACCGCCGAGGCGGTGCGACGGCGCTATGACCTGACCATCGACTGGTACTTCCCCGACCGAGCCGCCGTGGAGCGCCTGGAGCGGCAGAAGGGCCTCTTCAGCTTCCGCGACAGCCTGGCCAACCGCCACGAGTGCTGCGGCGTCCGCAAGGTCGAGCCCCTCGGCCGGGCGCTCGCCGGCCTCGCCGGCTGGATCACCGGGCTGCGGCGCGAGCAGAGCGTCACCCGGGCGGACCTGGCGGCGATCGAGGTGGACCCCGCCCACGGGGGCATCCTCAAAATCAACCCCCTGGCAGACTGGACCTGGGACCAGGTGTGGGCCTACACCGAGGCCCACCGCCTGCCGGTGAACCGCCTGCACCGCCGGGGCTACCCCAGCATCGGCTGCGCCCCCTGCACCCGGGCCGTGGCGCCCGGCGAACACCCCCGGGCCGGCCGCTGGTGGTGGGAGAACCCCGCGCACAAGGAGTGCGGGCTACACCGCCGATAGGAACCGAGCCGCGAAGGAGCACCAACCATGACCACCCCGGCCAAGACCCGGAAACGCGTGTACGACAACCTGGGCGACATGATCGCCGACCCCGAGAACCCGACGCCCCTGGTGCGGCTGGGCCGGTTCGGGGCCGGCGGGGCCCAGGAGCTGTACGCAAAGCTCGAGGGGGCCAACCCGTTCGGCTCGATCAAGGACCGGACCGCGCTGTACCTGCTCCGGGGCCTCCAGGAGCGCGGCCAGCTGCCCGAGGGCAAGCGCCTGGTGGAGCCCACCTCGGGCAACACCGGTATCGCCCTGGCGGCCCTGGCCAACCTGGCCGGGGTGGGCTGCACCATCACCGTGCCGAGCGCCGTGCCCCAGGAGAAGCTGGCGATCCTACGGATGCTGGGGGCCGAGGTGTGGCCGACCCCCGACGACCTGTGCCCCATCGAGCACCCCAAGGACGGGGCCATCGCCCTGGCCAAGAGCATCGCCACCGGCGAGCGCACCCGCGACCAATACGTGATGCCCAACCAGTACGAGAACCCGGACAACGTGCGAGCCCACTACGAGACCACCGGCCCCGAGATCTGGGACCAGACCGGGGGCCGGGTCACCCACTTCTTCGCCGGCTACGGCACCTGCGGCACCCTAACCGGCGTGGGCCGGTTCCTCAAGGAGCAAAACCCCGCCGTGCGGGTCGTGGCGGTGGAACCCCAGCGCAACCACAAGCTGCCGGGCCTCAAGAACTTCCAGGAGTCGAAGCGGCCCGACATCCTGGACCCGACGGTGATCGACGAGACCTTGCGGGTGGCGGACGACGACGCCTACCGCACCGCCCTCGAGGTGGCCCGCACCGAGAGCCTGCTCGTCGGCCCCTCCACCGGCGCCATCCTCTGGGCCGCCCGGGAGGTGGGCCGCCGGGAGGGGGGCCTCGGGGTGGCCGTGGCCCCGGACAGCGCCTTCAAGTACATGAGCTTCTACGCCCGGTGGCTCGACGGCCAGGGCGAGCCGACCCTGTAGCATCCAGGAGCCCCCATGGAAGCCCGCGCCCACTCCCCCCAGGCCCTCACCCACCTCGACTGGCTCGAGGCCGAGGCGATTCACATCTTCCGCGAGGTGGTGGCCGAGTTCGAGCGGCCGGTGCTCCTCTTTTCGGGGGGCAAGGACTCCATCTGCATGCTCCGGGTGGCCGAGAAGGCCTTCGACCCCCTGCCGATCCCCTTTCCCCTCTTGCACGTGGACACCGGCCACAACTTCCCGGAGGTGCTCGAGTACCGGGACCGGCGAGCAGTCGAGCTCGGGGCCCGCCTCCTGGTGCGGTCGGTGGAGGACTCCATCGCCCAGGGCCGGATCGTCGAGCGGGCCGGCGAGAACCAGAGCCGCAACCGGATGCAGATCGTCACGCTCCTGGATGCGATCCGCGAGCACCGCTTCGACGCGGTGTTCGGCGGCGCCCGGCGCGACGAGGAGAAGGCCCGGGCCAAGGAGCGGGTCTTCTCGTTCCGCGACGCCCACGGCCAGTGGGACCCCAAGAACCAGCGCCCCGAGCTGTGGAACCTGTACAACGGCCGCCACCACCGGGGGGAGCACATGCGGGTGTTCCCCTTGAGCAACTGGACCGAGCTCGATGTGTGGCAGTACATCGACCGGGAGGGCCTCGCCATCCCCTCGATTTACTACGCCCACGACCGCGAGGTGGTGGAGCGGGAAGGGTGCCTGGTGCCCCTGGGAGACCTGGTGCCGGCGCGGCCCGGCGAGCGGGTAGAGCGCCGACGGGTGCGCTTTCGCACCGTGGGCGACATGACCTGCACCGCTTGCGTGGCGAGCGACGCCGCCACCCCCGCCGAGATCATCGCCGAAACCGCCGCCGCCCGCCTCACCGAACGGGGCGCCACCCGGGTGGACGACCGGGCCAGCGAAGCCAGCATGGAAGAGCGCAAGAGAGAGGGTTACTTCTGACCCAGGCCACGGTGTCATAGGACCCATAGGACCTATCCCCCCAACCCCACAGGAACCCCCATGGACCTCCTTCGCTTCTCCACCGCCGGGTCGGTCGACGACGGCAAGAGCACCCTGATCGGGCGGCTGCTCTTCGACACCAAGGCGATCTTCGAGGACCAGCTCGACGCCGTGCGCCGGGCCACCCGCAACCCGGCCTCGGGTGGGGTGGACCTGTCGCTCCTCACCGACGGACTCAAGGCCGAGCGGGAGCAGGGCATCACCATCGACGTGGCGTACCGGTACTTCGCCACCCCCCGGCGCAAGTTCATCATCGCCGACACTCCGGGCCACGAGCAGTACACCCGCAACATGGCCACCGGCGCCAGCACCGCCGACCTGGCGGTGATCCTGGTGGATGCCCGGGCCGGAGTGCTGGTGCAGTCCAAGCGCCACACCGCCATCGCCCAGCTCCTGGGCATCCCCCACCTGGTGGTAGCGGTGAACAAGATGGACCTGGTGGGCTACGATCAGGGGACCTTCGAGGCGATCCGCCGGGACTTCGAGGCCTTCGCCGGCCGGCTCGGGGCCCGGGACCTCACCTTCATCCCCCTGTCGGCCCTGGTGGGCGACAACGTGGTGCACCGTTCCGACGCCATGCCCTGGTACCGGGGCCCCAGCCTCCTCGGGCATCTGGAGGCGGTCGAGGTCGCCCGGGAAGCAGCCGACCGTCCCTTCCGCCTGCCGGTGCAGCTGGTGCTCCGGCCCCACCAGGACTTCCGGGGCTTCGCCGGAACGATCGCTTCGGGCGCGGTCCGGGTGGGGGACGAGGTCGTCGCCCTGCCCTCGGGCCGGCGCTCCCGGGTGCGGGCGATCCACGCCCACGGCGGCGACCGGCCCGAAGCCGCGACGGGTCAAGCCGTCGCGCTCCTGCTCGAAGACGAGATCGACGTGTCCCGGGGGGATCTCCTGGCCGCGGCCGCGGCCCCCCCCTTGGTCACCCGGGAGGTGGAGGCGGACCTCGTGTGGATGAGCGAGGCGCCCCTGGATCCGACCCGGCCCTACCTGGTCCGCCACACCACGAGGGCCACCCGGGGCCGGGTGACCGAGGTCCGCTACCGCACCGACGTGAACACCCTGGACCGGGTGCCGGCCCGGGGCCTGGGCCTCAACGAGATCGGCCGGGTGCGCCTCACCACCGCCCAGCCCCTGTGCGCCGACCCCTACGCCGAGGACCGGGCCACCGGCGCCCTGGTGCTCGTGGACCTGGAGACCAACCACACCGTGGCCGCGGGCATGATCCGCGAGCTCCGCCCCGTGGCGGGCGCCGAGGCGGCCCTGCCCGGCGGCCGGGTCGACCGGGCCGCGCGGGAGGCGAGCCACGGCCACCGGGCCGGGGTGCTGTGGCTCGCCGGGCTCTCGGGCTCGGGCAAGGCCGAGCTCGCCCGGGTCCTGGAGGCCCGGCTCTTCCGCCTGGGGGTGAACGCCTACGCGGTGGACGCCGCCTCCCTCGCCGACCCCGGAGACCCGGCGGCCCGGGCCGCCCTGGCGGCCCGGCTCCTGGTCGACGCCGGGCTGGTCGCCATCTTCGCCCTGCCCGGGCCCTCCGCGGCCGACCGGGACCGGGTGCGCCGCGCGGTAGGGGCCGAGCGGTTCCTGGAGATCCACGTCGCCACGCCCCCCGAGCTGTGCGCGCCCCACGCCTCGGGGACCGTGGCGGGTGCCGAGCCACCCCCGCCCCCCGCCGAGGAGCCCTACGACCCGCCGGCGAGCCCCGACCTCGCCCTGCCCCTCCACCGACTGGGAACCGACGAGGCCGCCGACCAGGTGGTGGCCCTCCTGGCCCGCCGCGAGTTCCTCAAGGGCGCCGCGTACCTGGGGGGTGCCGGGATCTGACGCGGGGTGGTTGACTACGTCCCGAGAACCCTGCTACACGGGGCCGAACCGCACCCGGAGCGCCCCGCCATGGCCACCGACCCCCAGGGCTTCTTCCGCTTCGCCGCCGACCACTACCTGTTGCTGGTGGACCTCTTCTACCGCGCCGAGGGGGTGAACGACGCCGAGCTCCTGGCGCTGGTGGAACGTCACCGGGACGCCCGGTCCCCCGCGGCACCGTACGTGGCCGAGCAGTGCCGGGGGCTCGGCATCCTCGAGCCGGCCCCCGACGCTACGGCGACTTACGAGCTGACCCGCCCGGTGCGCACGTTGCTCGGGCACCTGCTCCTGGAGCACCGGCTCACCTCGGCGGCGGTGATCCAGGCCTACCTGGACGACCTGGAGGCCCTGGGCCGGGAGCTCGACCAGGCGGTGGCCGGCGGCCGGGGCGGCCCGGCGGTGCGGGTGCTGGCCGAGGTGGGCGACCTCTTGGAGCGGGTCCGGCAGGACTCCCGGGCCAACCGGGAGGGGATCATCGGCGAGGTGCTCCGGATCAAGTCGAACCTCGACCGGCGCACCGTGCGGGAGCGCTTCGAGGAGGTGAACCGCCTCTGGTCCCGGTACCTGGAGCCCCTGCGGGACCTGATCGACGTGCGCCAGGCCATGGACCACACCCTGGACGGCCTGGACCGGCTCCTGCGCCAGGGCCTCGCGGCGTTTACCCTCGACGGGGCGGTGAGCCGGGAGCTCGGCCGGGCGCGGCTTAGGCTCCTGCGGCTGCGGCGGGAGGCGGCGGAGGACTTCCGGGAGGCCCTGCGGGAGATCGAGCCCCTGTACCAGGCGCTGCGCCGCGAAAACGAGCTGGTGCGCGGGGCCTCCCGGGCCCTGGAGCGGATCCGCCGGGAGGGCCTCCGGTGCCTCGACTGGACGGGGCTTTTGGCCCTGCCCGTGTGGCGGCGGGAGGGGCTCTTCGGCGACCCCGCGGCGGAGGCGTTCTTGCGCGACGTCCGGGGCTACGAGCCCCGGCGGCCCCACGCCCTGCCCGAGGGGAGCGGGGACGGGCCGCCCGCCTTCCTCGACCCGGAGGAGCTCCTCGGCGCCCTGCGGGCCGACCTGCCGGTGCCGGATCTTTTGGCGTGGCTCGCCGCGCGCTACCCCGAGGCGTCCCTCGGGGAGCTGCTCCGGGCTTACGGGCGGCTCCACGCCGGCCCCCCGGGACCGGCGGCCTTTGGCCCCGCGGAGCGCGCGTACCGGATCGCCGGGGTGCGGGTGAGCGCCCACCCCCTGGAAGTGGAGGCCCCGTGACCCCAGCGAGCCCCTTTGCCCTGCCGCGCCTCCAGGAGGTCTTCGAGGCCCTGCGCCGGGGCCGCCACCTCTGCGCCGAGGACGGCGACCTCTTCTGGGCCTTGCGGGACCACCGGGAGGCGTACCAGGACCTCCTGGGCCACCTGGGGTTTCGGCTCCACGCCCACCCCCGGGACTTCTTTTACGTCGAGGGCGAGGGCAGCCTGAGCGACGCCAGCGCCCGCATGGCCCTTCTGGTCTTCATCCTGGTGGAGCACCTGGCCGACCAGGGCGCCGCGGTGGAGGAGAGCCTGATGACCCGCACCTTCCCGGTCGCCGAGCTCCCCCATCTGACCACCGAGCGCTACCGGGCGTACCTGAAGGAGGCCGGCGCCGAGGGGGAGGAGGGGGTGGAGGGGATCGTGCGCAACCTCGAACGCTTCGGCTTCCTGCGGCGCGTCGGGGCGGGGTTTCGGTTCCGCCCTCCCGCCTACCGCTTCCTCGACCTCTGCCACCGGGTGCTCCAGGAGGCCCCGGAAGCCGGGGAGGAGGCGCCGTGACCGTCCCCGGACCCACCCGGCTGGTGCTCCTGCGGGCCGGCAAGTACGACTACGGCGAGGTGGAGCTCACCCGGCCGCTCCACCTCATCGGCCCCAACAACGTGGGCAAGACCTCGCTCATCGCCACCCTCCAGTTCCTCTACCTCGACGACCAGCGCCAGATGCACTTCTCCCGCGATCTCGCGGAGACCCGGCGCTACTACTTCCCCGACGCCGACAGCTACGTGCTCTTCGAGTGCCTCACCCCCACCGGGTTCCAGGTGTTTGGCGTCCACGGCCTGGGGCCCTTGAAGCAGTACGAGCTCCAGCGCTTCGCCTACCAGGGCCGCCTGGACCGGGACGACTTTTTGGACGAGGGGCGCCGGGTGCGGGAGGCCGCCGAGATCCGCGCCCGCCTCGCCCCCCGGGGCTACACCCTCCTCGAACCCCGCCACCTGCGCGCCGCGCTCACCGGCATCGGCGAGAGCAAGGGGGTGCACCTGGGCCTGGTGCCCCTCAAGCACCGGGACCACTACGAGCGCTTCCGGGCCCTCTTTCGAAACCTCCTGCGCCTCGCCCACCTGCGCCAGGAGGAGCTCAAGGAGTTCTTGATCGAGATCCACTCCGGCGAGTTCCAGCAGCGGGCCATCGACCTGGAGCGGGACTACTCGGGCCAGTACGAGAAGGTCCGCCGGGGCGCCGACGAGCTCCGGGACTTGAAGGCCATCGAGCCCGAGGCCCGGCGCCTCCTGGCCCTGGCCGAGGCCCGGGACCGCCTGCGCCGCGAGCTGCCCGCCCTGTGGGCGCGCCTGGGGGAGGCCTACGCCGCCGCCGAGGCCCGGGCCGTCGCCGACCTCGCGCGCCTCGAGGGGCAGCACGCGGACCTGGCCGGGGAGCAGGCCCGGACCGAGGCCGACCGGGGGGCCCGCCAGGCCCGGCTGCGGGAGGCCGCCGGGGAGCGGGGGGCGCTCGGCCACAGCCTGGCGGAGCTGGCGGCCCTGGCCCAGAGCTTCGCGGGGTTTTTGCCCGACTTCGAGCGCCAGCGGCTTCGCACCCTGGAGACCGAGC
>JBBIIA010000179.1:0-7576 GCA_037446775.1 Deltaproteobacteria bacterium | reverse complement strand
GCGACCCCCGCCGATCTCGCCGCCCTCCGCGAGGCGGCGGAGGGGGCGGGCCCCGGGGGTGGCCTCCCCGGCGCGGGGCCGGCGGTCCTGCGGGGCCCCCGGGCGACGGCGCTGCTTGCCGCCCTGGCCCGGGCCCCTCGGGTCCGCTGGGTCCCCTCCCGAGATACCGCGCGGTTCGAGCTGAAGCCGGCGTGCGTCCGCTTGGTGGCCGCCGAGGGGAACGGGGGGCTGCTCCTCTCGGCGCAGTGGGCGTGGCCCGACGCCACGCCGTGGGAGCCGGCCAACGCCCGGGTGGTGGGTTCGGCGCCGCCCTGGGTGGAGGCCGAGGGGGTCCTGCGGCCCGTCCTCGGGGCCGAGGACGGGCAGGCCCTGGTGCGGCTCCTGGCGGCCCCGGTGCCGATCCCCGAGGCCGACCTGCCTTCCTTTCTGGGCGGGGCGGTCCCGGAGCTGGAGGCCCGGGGGATGGTGGTGGACATCCGGCAGCTCGGGGAGCGGCGGTTCCGGGTGCTCCAGGTGCCGCGGCCCCGGCTGTACCTGTCCGAGGAGGCCGGCGCCCTGGTGGGGTGGTTGCGGTTCTCCTACGGGGACTACGAGGTGGAGGCGGGGGTCGCCGAGGCGGTGCTTGCCGTGGGAACCGGTGACGTGCGGGCGTACGTCCGCCGGGACATGGAGGCGGAGTTCGCGGCGGTGGTGCGGCTGCGTCGGCTCGGCTTCGCTCCGGTGGAGCCGGGCCGCTTCGAGCTCCACGGGGACGCGGCCCTGGACTTCGTCGCCCGGGAGCTCGAACCCCTGGCGGCGGACTGGGAGGTTTTGGGCCGGGACGACCTCCGCCGCTACCGGGTGAGCGCGGCCCCGGTGGGGCTCAAACTCCGGGTCACCGCCGGCATCGACTGGCTGGACTTGAGCCTCGACGCCGACGCCCGGGGCGACGAGCTCGACCCCCAGGAGGTGGTGCGGGCGCTCCAGAAGGGGGGGCGCTACGTGCGCCTCGGCAGCGGGGCCCACGTCGCCCTGCCCCAGGAGTGGCTCGGCCGCCTCGGCGCTGCCCTGGGGGAGCTGGGGCTGCGAGGCGCCCGGGCGCGGCTCGGCCTCCACCTGGCCCCCCTGGTGGAGGAGCTCCTCGACCTCGCCCCGGACGCCGAGGTGGTGGGCCGGGACGCCTGGAGTCGGCTCCTAGCGGCCCTCGGGGGGAAGACCGAGCCCCCCGCGGTGCCCCTGCCGACGGGCTTCGTGGGGGGGTTGCGGCCGTACCAGGAGCGGGGCTACCGCTGGCTCCGCTTCATGGCTAGCCTCGGCCTCGGGTGCGTCCTGGCCGACGACATGGGGCTCGGCAAGACCGTCCAGGCCCTGGCGACCCTCCTGGCGGAGCAGGAGGCCGGGGGCCGCGGGCCGAGCCTGGTGGTGGCCCCCACCTCGGTGGTGGCCAACTGGGAGGCCGAGGCCCGGCGCTTCACCCCCGGCCTGCGGGTGCTGCGCTACTACGGGGCGGACCGCCGGGACCTGGGAGGGGGCTTCGGCGACTTCGACCTGGTGATCACCAGCTACGCCCTCCTGCGCCGGGACGTGGCGTTGCTGGCGGCCGCATCCTGGAACTACGTCATCCTCGACGAGGCCCAGGCGATCAAGAACGCGGCGACCCAGACCGCCCGGGCGGCCCGCAAGCTGCCGGCCCGCCGCCGCCTCGCCCTCACCGGCACACCGCTCGAGAACCACCTGGGGGACCTGTGGAGCCAGTTCCAGTTCCTTGTCCCGGGGCTTCTGGGGAGCGAGCGGCGGTTTGTCCGCCAGTTCGTCCACCCCATTGCCGAAGGGGACCGGGAGGTGCGAGACGTCCTGGCGCGCCGGGTCCGCCCCTTCCTCCTGCGGCGCCTCAAGGCCGAGGTGGCCCAGGACCTGCCCCCCAAGGTGGAGGCCGTAGCCCTGTGCGAGATGGGCCCGGAGCAGGACGCCTTGTACCGGAGCCTGCTTTTGGCGAGCCGGGAGAAGGTGCTCGGGCCGGCGGGGGCCCGGGGCCTGCGGGGCTCCCGGCTGCCGGTACTGGAGGCCCTCTTGCGCCTGCGCCAGGCGTCCTGCCTGCCCGAGGTGCTCCCCGGGGGGCTGGGGGAGGGGATCCCGTCGGCGAAGTTCGAGCTTTTTCGCGAGTTCGTCGCCGAGGTGATCGACGAGGGCCACCGGGTGCTGGTGTTTAGCCAGTTCGTCCAGGTGCTGACGGTACTGCGGCGCTGGTTCGAGGCCGAGGGGATCCCCCACCGGTACCTGGACGGCCACACCCGGGATCGGGAGGCGCGGGTCCGGGAGTTCCAGGAGGATGAGTCGGTGAAGGCCTTCCTGGTGAGCCTCAAGGCTGGCGGCACCGGCTTGAACCTCACCGGGGCCGACTACGTGGTGCTGTTTGACCCGTGGTGGAACCCGGCCGTGGAGACCCAGGCGGCGGACCGGGCCCACCGCATCGGCCAGACCCGCCAGGTCTTCACCTACAAGCTGATCACCAAGGGCACCGTCGAGGAGAAGATCCTCGCCCTCCAGGAGCGCAAGCGCGCCCTCACCGAGGAGTTGGTGACCCCCGGGGAGGACTGGCTCGCCGGGCTCACCGAGGACGAACTCGAGAGCCTCTTCGCCCTGGAGTAGGGGCGTGGCTCGACGACCCAGAGCTTTGGGACCGGCGAGCTATCCTTGTCAAGTAAGGGATTCGAGGCATGTTTGGCGGCAGAGTTGGCGCCCCGTCGCCAGGAGGTGCCGCCATGGCCCGCATTCCCCGCCTGCTGCTCCGCGGTGAGTCCGCCACCTACCACGTGATCGCCCGCTCCGCTTTGCCCGGCCTTCCGTTGGGGGACGTGGAGAAGGACTTCCTGCTCGGCCTCTTGCGCCGCCTCTGCGGGGTGTACTTCGCCGAGGTCCTGGGGTTTTGTTTGATGGGCAGTCATGCCCACGTGGTCGTCCGCATGCACACCGGCGAGGGCGTCTCCGACGAGGAGATGCGTTTGCGCTACCTCCGCTCCCGAAGCCGGGAGTCCCCTCCGGAACTCCTCGACGGCCAGATCCCCTCCTTCCGCGCCAAGTGGGGGAACCTCTCGGAGTTCGCCAAGGAGGTCAAGCAGACCTTTCCTCGCTGGTACAACCGAACTCACGGGCGGGCTGCGTGCACAGGGCCAAGCCGGCCGCCTATTCCGACGCATGCCGGCCACCCGTTCCGAGGGATGGCGGCCACTTTTTGGCCGATCGTCGGAATCGGTGGTCGGCAGGTCGGAAGGACCGGCCGGCATGCTTCGGAATCCTCGTAAGGGACCGTTAGCACAAGTGAAAAAACGCTGGATAACCCATAGGCGTTACTGCGACGACAATCCATCTCTCGCGCTTCGCGTCCGGCTGGGTGGCGTCGCATTAACGCCTATGGGTTGATCACCACCGGTTCAGCCACGCTTCATGAACCCGATTTCGCCATCCGCGTCTTCCGCCCGCAGGTTGCTCATGGGCACCCCGACGCGGGGAAGGGAAAGCATGGTGCTGCATGGACTCTCGCCTCCCGCGTCGCGCTCACGAGGATAGGGGGGTGGCCAGGACCCCGCAACGGCCGGGAGCACCGGGCACCAACCGGCAGGGGCCGCGCCAGGTCCGGGGGGGGCCTCCCGCCCGGCCGCCAGCCCTGGGGTGACGGGGGTGGCGGGGCGAGCCCCGCCCTACGGCTGACGGTCAACGGGCGGCACACCCCGTCTACCCCGTCCAAGGCCCCCCTCGCCGTACCCCGAAGGCCCGGGGCTTCGCCCCGCGCTACTCGGTGGGCCCGGCGGGGGCCGCGAGCCGCTGCGCCAGGGCCAGGGCCTCGGCGCGGGTCTCCACGTCGCCCTGGGCTTCCGCGGCCGCCACCGCCGCCAGGATCGCCCCCACCCGGGGTCCGGGGGCGAGGCCGAGGTCTTTGACCAGGTCGCGGCCCCGCAGGAGCGGCGGGGGCGGCTGGCGGTCGCGACGCTGCCAGTACAGCTCGAGAACCTCGGCGGCGGTGGCAGTGACCCGGGCGAGCGCCGGGGGCTCGGGGCCGGTGGCGGCTTCGTCCGCCAGGGCCAAGAGGAGCGCTTCCGGGACCTCCGACCCCAGGTCCATCAGGTAGCGCACCCGGGCCCGGCGGGTGGCCCGTTCCTGGTGGGCGAGCTGAAATAGGCGCAGGTGGGCGGCCACCACCCGCTCGGCCGCCGTCCGCGCCCTACGCCCCACCCGCAGGCCGGCCAAGAGGCGCCGGACCCGCTGGCCCCCCAGGACCTCGTGGCCCAGGAAGCGGCGGCGGCCGCCGTCGTCGGTTACGGTGGCGGGTTTGGCCACGTCGTGAAAGAGCGCCGCGAAGACCAGGAGGGCCCGGCGGGTGACGCCGCTCTCCAGTTCCTCCGCCAGGTGGGCGGCAAGCTCCGTCGGCCGCGGCAGGCCGGCGGAATCCCGGACGAGCTCCCCGACCCGAAGCGCCGTGCGCACGCTGTGTTCCCACAGGTCGTGGGCGTGGTAGCTCCCCTGGTCGAACCCCGCCCACCCCCGAGTCTCCGGGAAGAGGACCCCGAGGACCCCGTGGTCGGCGAGCCCGCCCAGGGTCCCGGGGCCGTCCGGGAGCGCCAGGAGGGCGAAGAGCTCGGCCCGGACGCGCTCGGGCGCCACGGCCGACAGGCCCGGGGCGGCGCGAACCAGCCCCTCCGAGAGGCCCGGCGCGAAGGCGAGCCCTAGGGCCGCGGCGAATCGGAAGGCCCGCAGGACCCGCAGGGGGTCGGCGGCCAGGGCCTCGGGGCCGCAGGGCCGCAGCACCCCGGCGGCCAGGTCAGCAAGCCCCCCCACGGGGTCTCGCAGGCCGCCGTCCCCCAAAAGGTCCAGGGCCAGGGCGTTAACGGTGAAGTCCCGGCCCCGGAGGTCCTGGTCGAGGTCGGCGGCCCGCCACGGGATCACGTCGACGGTGCCGCCCCCGGGCAGGGCCACCCGCCACGCCCCTTCGGCCTCGTCCAAGGGAAAAGCGCTCCCCCCGAGCCCCGCGGCCACGGCCCGGGCCGGCACGGCGCCGTCTCCCGGCACCGCCAGGTCCAGGTCCAGGGTGCGGCGCGGAACCCCCGCCGCCAGGTCCCGCAGCGTGCCGCCCACCAGCCACGCCGCCGGCACCCCGACCGCCCGCAAGAGCCCCGCGACCGCGCCGACGCCGGACAGCGCGCGGGCCGCCGCCGCGAGCGCTGCCGCCGATGCCCCGGGTACTCCGGCCTCCACCCTTCGTCCTCCCGTTGTGCGCGGCACAACTCTGGTATATAAGTTCCCTTTTGAATTCTCCAGCCTGCGCGCCAACCGGAATCCCCGCGGAGCATCCGGCGCGAATCTAGGCCACCCAACGCATGCTCAACTTGAGGAATACATGTCTAGGACGATGTACGTCAACGTCATCAACGAGGAAGAGAGCCGGATCGCGATCGTGTCCGACGGGCTCCTCGAAGAGCTTTCCATCGAGACCGCCCTACACGAGCACATCGAGGGCAACATCTACAAGGCCAAGATCGTCAAGATCATCCCGAGCCTCGACGCGATCTTCGTCGAGTACGGCGGCCACAAGAACGGGTTTCTCGCCCTCGGCGACGTTGCCCCCAAGTACTTCGCCGGCAAAAAAGGCGCCGACGGCCTCAAGCGCGGCCAGGAGCTCCTGGTCCAGGTCCGCAAGGGCGAGCTCGGCCAGAAGGGGGCGGCCCTCACCACCTACGTGAGCATCCCCGGGCGCTACTTCGTCATCATGCCCTTGGTGGACAAGCGCGGGGTGTCGAAGAAGATCCAGGACGAGGCCACCCGCAAGGAGCTGCGACAGATCCTGAAGGAGTCCGGAGTCCCCGACGACATGGGGTACATCGCCCGCACCGCCGCCGACGGCCGCACCAAGCAGGACCTCACCCGGGACGCCGGCTACCTGATGCGGCTGTGGAAGCGCATCCAAAAGGACTACGAGAGCGCCAAGGCGCCGGCCCTCCTGTACCAGGAGAGCGACATCGTCATCCGCACGATCCGCGACTACTTCACGCCGACCATCCAGGAGGTCTGGGTGGATGACGCGGAGATCTTCGCCCAGGTCGACTCGTTCTTCCAGGCGGTGATGCCGTGGTACAGAAAGCGCCTGAAGCTGTACGAGGGGAAGGCCCCGCTCTTTTCCAAGCACAACCTCGAAGACCAGATCGCCTCGATCTATGAGAAGACGGTGCCGCTCAAGTCCGGGGGCTCGATCGTCATCGAGCAGACCGAAGCCCTGGTGAGCATCGACGTCAACTCCGGCAAGACCAACAAGGGCAAGGACATCGAGGCCACGGCGTTTATCGCCAACAAGGAAGCCGCCGAAGAAGCGGCCCGCCAGCTCCGGCTCCGGGACATGGGGGGGCTGATCGTCCTCGACTTCATCGACATGCGCAGCAGCGAGCACCGCGCCGAGGTCAAGAAGGTGCTCCAAAAGGCGCTCAAGGACGACAAGGCGCGGACCGACGTGGGCGCCATCTCGAAGTTCGGCATGATGGAACTCTCCCGGCAGCGGTTGAAGCCCGGGGCCTCCATGGCCCTCACCCGGCCGTGCCCCACCTGCAGCGGCGCCGGCCGGGTGCGCTCGGTGGAAGGTTCCGCCCTGGCGATGCTCCGCATGATCCAGGCCGGCCTCGCAAGGGGCGGGCGGATCGCCCAAGTGACCGTCGGCCTCCCGGCCGAGGTCGCGACCCTGCTTCTGAACCGCAAGCGGCGCAACCTCTTCGCCCTCGAGGACGACTTCGGGGTGGCCGTCGCGATCTTCCCCGAGCCCGCGCTCTCGGCCAACCAGTACTACGTGGAGTACCGGGAGGAGGGCGGCAAGAAGGTCGAGACCAACCTCCCTGAGAGCTTCCCCCGCTCCCTCCTCAAGGCCCCCGGCGGCCTGCCCGCCGCCACCACGCGGCCGACGCGGCCGCCCTCCTACGCCCTGTTCGACGAGGAGGAGGCGGAGGTGCCCGTCGAGCCCCCGGACGAGGGGGAGGCTCCGGCCGCCGCCGAGGGCGCGGCGCCGACGGCGGAGCCCCCCGGGGAGGAGCCCGGCACCAAGAAGAAGCGCAAGCGCCGACGGAAGAAGCGCAAGGGGAGCGGGGAGCGGACCGCGGAGGGCAGCGCGGAGAAGACAGCGGAGGGCAGCGACGCGGAGGGCCCCGACGAGGACGACGCCGAGGAAGGGGAGGCCGGCGAGCCGTCGGCTCCCCCGGAATCCCCCGCCCCGCTCCCGGGACCCGCTCCGGACCCGGCCGCGGACGGGACCCCCAAGCTCTCCGCCTCGGCCAAGCGCCGGGCCCGCCGCCGCCGCAAGAAGGCCAACGGGGAGGGCCTGAGCATCGCCCAGGCTGCGGCCCAGGCCCAGGCCCAGGCCCAGGCCCAGGCGGCACCGCCGGCGCCGGCCCCGGTCCCCGCCGAGCCACTGGCCGAAGCAGCCGCGGAGGAGGCTCCCGGGACCCCCCGTCCCGCCCCGGAGCGCCGGGGTCGCCGCCGGTCCCGCAAGGCCCCCGCCGGGGAGCGGGCGGCAGCCCCCGCCCCGGAGCCGGCCCCGGCCGTTCAGCAAACCGTTCAAACCCGG
>JBBIIA010000178.1:5149-7811 GCA_037446775.1 Deltaproteobacteria bacterium | reverse complement strand
TACCTCCGCCTCCTGTGGAAGAGGAAGTGGCTGATCCTGCTTCCCACCATCTTGTTTCCGGGGGCCGCCGCCTACTGGGCGATGCAGCAACCCGATAGCTTCAAGTCGACGACCCTGATCCTCGTCCAACCCCAGCGGGTGCCGGCCCAGTTCGTCCAGTCGACGGTGACGACGGGCATCCAGGAGCGGCTCCACACCATCAGCCAGCAGATCTTCAGCCGCACCCGTCTGGAGCAGATCATCCAGGAGTTCGGCTTGTTTCCGGAGGAACGCCAGACCCGCACCCCGGAAGAAGTCACGGAGACGATGCGGGGCCGCATCAAGCTGTCGGTGCATCGCAACGACGCCTTCCAGCTGGCGTTCGTGGATCAAAACCCGCGGCTCGCGATGCTCGTCGCCAACAAGCTCGCGAGCCTCTTCATCGAGGAGAACCTCAAGGTCCGGGAGCAACAGGCGATCGGCACGAGCCAGTTCCTGGGGGACGAGATCGACCGGTACCGGGAGCAGGTCCGGCAGCGGGAAGCCGAGATCCTCGCCTTCAAGCGCAAGCACATGGCCGAGATGCCCGAGCAGCTGGCCGCCAGCCAGGCGCGCCTGGGTCAGCTCCAGTCCCAGCTCCAGATCAACGCCCAAAGCATCAACTCCGCCGAAGACCGCCGGGTGCAGCTCCAACAGCAGCTCGCCGAGATCGAGCAGCGGGTGCAGGAGGAGCGTGTCTCCGCGCGCGGCAGCGAAACCCGGAGCGAAACCCGGGGGCCCTCGATCTCCGAGATGCTGATGGCGCAGTTCCAGCAGGCCGACCCGGGGGGCGGGGCGGTCGCGGCTCCGGTGGACGAATCCAAGCTACGGGCCCTGGAGGGGGAGTTGGCCAAGCGCCGCCAGGCCCTGGAGGCCCTGCTGATTTCCCTCACCCCCAAGCACCCCGACGCGGTGCGGCTCCAGGGCGAGGTGGAGAAAATCGAAGCCAAGGTCGCCGAGGAGCGGGCGCGGGTAGAAGCGGAGAAGGCCAAGGCCCTGGCCGCGATCCCCCCGCCGCCCCCGGCCCCGGAGCCCGCGGCGTCAGCCCCCGAGCCCCCGGCGCCGCCCAAGGCGGCGGAGCCCCCCCTTCGGTACCCCGCGATGTACGAGCGGCTCAAGGCCGACCTCGCCCGTACCGACGCCGACATCGTCCGGTTGTCCGCCCAGACCGGCGAGATCCAGGGCGCCATCGAGGGCCTCCAGGGCCGGGTCGCCGCCACCCCCGCCCGCCAACTCCAACTCCAGCAGCTGAGCGAGGACTACGACAACCTCAAGGGAGTACTGGAGGGCTTGATCAATAAGAAGCTACAAGCCGACCTGTCGGAGAACCTGGAGCGGAAGCAGAAGGGGGAGCAGTTCAAGATCCTCGACCCGGCCAACCTGCCGGTCAAGCCGTTTTCACCCAACCGCCAGCGAGTGGTCGCGATGGGCTTGCTGGTCGGGCTGATCCTCGGGCTCGGAACGGTCCTGCTCATGGATTTTCTGGACTGGAGCGTTAAGTCCAAGCCCGACCTCGGGTCGGTGGTGAACGCGCCGGTCCTCGGGGTCATCCCGGTGATCCTCACCACCGGGGACCTGCGGCGGCAGTGGGCGTGGCGTCTCGGGGCCTCGGGGGCGCTGGTGGCGTGTCTGGTGGTCGCCGCAGGGGTCGTCCACTGGCAGGTGAAACCCCTGCCCCGGGCGGTGGGCGACTTGATCTCCCAGGCGCGGGCGACCCACTGGACGACGATGAAGTGAAGAGGCTGGACCACGACGGACCACGGACAACGGACGGACCATGAGCAAGATCGCGGAAGCCCTGGAGAAAGCCAAGAGGGACGGAAGCCTGGAGCGGACCCCGGGGGCGAGCGAGGCCCCCGCGCTGCGCCCCGCGGGGGGGGAGCCGTCGGCCCGGGGCGGCCCCCGGCGCCTCGCCGAGGTGGCCCCGGTGGGGGCCCGGGAGCTCGATCCCGAGCTGCTCCGGGGGGTCGATCTCCACGTCGAGACCCTGCACAAGCCGATGTCGGTGGTGAGCGAGCAGTACCGTGCCATCCGCAGCCGGTTAGAGCGCATGAACCTCGACCAACGCTTGCAGGTGTTGGCGGTGACCAGCGCGATCAAGGGGGAGGGCAAGAGCATCACCGCGGCGAACCTCGCCGTGGTGCTGGCCCAGGACGCCACCCGGCGGGTACTTCTGGTGGACGCCGACCTCCGGCGGCCCAAGGTCCAGCGGGTGTTCGGCCTCGGAGACGGGCCGGGCCTGGCGGACTACCTCCAGGGGAGCGCCGGCTGGGAGACCATCCTACGCGCCACCCCCTTTTTCGGGCTGACGCTGGTCACGGCCGGGGCCGCCGTGGCCCACCCCGGGGAGCTCCTGGCGAGCGTCCAGTTCGAAGGGTTCCTCGCCGAGGCGCGGGCGCGCTTCGACCTGGTGGTGGTGGACACGCCGCCCCTTCACCCCATCAGCGACGTCAACTTCCTCGCCGAGGCGGTGGACGGGGTCTTGCTGGTGGTCCAGGCGCACAAAACCAGCCGGGCCATCGTGCGGGTAGCCGCCGAGTCGCTGCCGCCCCAGAAGCTCCTGGGCACCGTCTTGAACCGAGCCGAGACTCTGGCCGGCGGGTACGGCTACCGGTCGGGGTATTACTACCGGGGGTATTACTGA
>JBBIIA010000178.1:0-5049 GCA_037446775.1 Deltaproteobacteria bacterium | reverse complement strand
GTGAGTAGTGAGTAGTGAGTAGCGGGAGGGTATCGGCCACTCCCTAATTCTTAGTCACTGATCACGGATCACGGATCACGGATCACTAGCGAGGCCGAGATGCGAGACGCGCTGGCGGTGGCCGGGTGGGCGGGGAGCTGAGGCGACGTGCGGCGCAGCTTGACCCTTCGCCACTTCGTCTTGTTTGCCGTCGAGGACGGCTTGATCTTTCTGGCGCTGGTCGTCGCCATGGCGATGCGCTTCGGGGACGGGGTCTCGTCCCGCTTCGCCGATCCGTGGGAGTGGGGGCGCGTGGCGGCGGTGGTGGGGGTCACCCAGCTCTCCTTTTACTACCACGATCTGTACGAGATCCCGGTCCTCAACAGCCGCCGCGAGCTCTTCATCCGGCTCCTCCAGGCCCTGGGGGTGGCGAGCATCGCCCTGGCCGGCGCGTACTACCTGGAGCCGTCGTTGATCCTCGGGCGGGGGGTCTTCGCCCTCTTCGTCGCCATCGCCTTGGTGGTGGTCGTCGCCTGGCGGCTCGCTTATGCGGCGCTCCTCTCGGCCCGGGGCCTCGCGGTGCGCATCCTCCTGGTGGGGGCGGGGGATCAGGCGCGGCTGGTGTACCGGGAGACCCTGGTCCGCAAGACCCTCGGTTTTCACGTCGTTGGGTGCCTCTCGGCCGACCCGGCGGCGCTTGGCCCGAGCCCGGAGGGTCTCCCGCCGGTGCTCGGGAGTTACGAGGACCTGTTGACCACGGGCAACCGGCCCGACCTCGACCGTCTGGTGGTGGCCATCGGGGAGCGCCGGGGCAAGTTCCCGGTTCGCCAGCTCCTCGAGCTCCGCCTCGCGGGCAAGAGCGTGGTGGACGGCTGCGACTTCTACGAGGAGCTCACCGGTAAGCTCCTAGTGGAGCACCTGCGCCCCAGCGACCTGATCTTCTCCGAGGGGTTCGGTCGCCGCCCCGTGGTCCTGGCGATCAAACGCGCGGTGGACATTTGGGTCAGCGGCCTGGGGCTCGCGCTGTCCCTCCCCTTGTGCCTCCTCGTGGCGGCGTTGATTCGGTTCGACTCCCCCGGGCCGGTCCTCTTCCGGCAGGAGCGGACCGGGGAGCGGGGGCGGCCCTTTCGGGTCCTCAAGTTCCGCTCCATGCGCACCGACGCCGAGGCGGCAAGCGGGCCGGTCTGGGCCTCGGCCCAGGACAGCCGGGTGACCCGGGTGGGTCGGGTGATCCGCAAGGCCCGCATCGACGAGATCCCCCAGCTCCTCAACGTCCTCAAGGGCGAGATGAGCCTGGTCGGCCCCCGCCCCGAGCGCCCGTTCTTCGTCGAGCAGCTCGCCGAAAAGATCCCGTACTACATCCAGCGGCACACGGTGAAGCCCGGGGTCACCGGGCTCGCCCAGGTGAAGTACAGCTACGGCGACACGGTGGAAGACGCGGTGGAGAAGCTCCGTTACGACCTGTACTACATCAAGCGGATGGGATTCTGGATGGACCTGTCGATCATCCTGGAGACGGTGAAAGTGGTCTTGTTCGGAAAGGGGGCGCAGTAGAGAAATCCATGTACACTTCTTTCTTCGCCTTGACGGATAAACCTTTCAATCTTACCCCGGATCCGGACTTCTTGTACTTGAGCCGGGGGCATCAGGAGGCTTTGGCCCATCTCACCTACGGGGTGGAGTCGCGGTCGGGGTTCGTGATGGTCACGGGGGACGTGGGTGCCGGTAAGACCACCCTCTTGCGCACCCTCATCCGGGGGCTGCCGACGGGGGTGGTGCTGAGCCAGGTCACCAACACCCGGGTTAGCTACCGGGAGCTCCTCGCCCTGATCCTCGAGGACTTCGGGGTCAACCCCCGGGGGCAGGACAAGACGGCACTCCTGTCCCTCCTCAACGAGTTCCTGATCGAGCGCTGCCGCGAGGGCCGGAGCGCCGTCCTGGTGGTGGACGAGGCCCAGAACCTGAGCGTCCCCACCCTGGAGGGGTTGCGGATGCTCTCCAACCTCGAGACCGAGAAGCAAAAGCTCCTCCACGTGATCCTGGCCGGCCAGCCGGGCCTGCGCACCCTGATCGATTCGCCGCCCCTGGAGCAGCTGCGGCAGCGGATCACCGTGCGCTATCACCTCGGGCCCCTCACCCCCGGGGAGGTGGGCGAATACATCCGCCACCGGCTCCAGAAGGTGGTCAGCGACGAGGCCAGGGCCCCGGTCTTCCCCGACGAGGTGATCCCGCGCATCCACGAGGCCACCGGGGGGCTCCCCCGGTTGGTCAACGTTTTTTGCGACGCCGCCCTCCTGTACGGCTACGTGGAGGAGGTCCGGGTCCTCGACGGGGCGATCGTCGACGAGGTGGCGGCGCAGATGGCCCGCGACCAGCGCGGCCAGGAGCCGCTCCCCCCCGCGGAGCCGGAGTCGCCCATGGCGGCTCGGATCTCCCTCCTCGAGACCCGGCTCGAGGCCCTGCTGGCGAGCGGCGGGCTGGGGGCCGGGGCCGAGGCGCGCCTCGAGGCTCGGGAGCGGGCCACGGCGGCTCGGGAGCGGGAGAGCCGACGCCGCCTCGCGGCGGTCGAGGAGCGGGAGGCGGAGCTCAACCAGCGCCTCGGGGTGATGCGGGAGGAGTGGAAGAAGCGCGTTCGGCACCTGGAGGCGGCGCGCCGGGATCTAGCCGAGGGGGTCCGCTTCCCCGGGCTCAAGGTGTACCTGTACGACGGCGCCCCGAGGCTCCAAGCCAGCTTGCGGGACGCCCTGGAGGCCGGGGGGATTCCCACCGAGGCCACGGGGGACTTCCCGAGCCTCCTGGCGGCGCTGCGGGAACCGGGGGCGGGCGGGTGGTTTGGCGTGGCGGTGATCGGGGGCGACCACGGGGACTGCGAGGCCCGGGTCGCTGCCGTGATCACCGAGTTCCCCCACGTACCCACGGTGGTCTTGAGCGACGCCGACCTCTCGGCGGTGCGCCGCCGCGCCTTCGGGGCGGGGGCGAGCTGGTTTCTCGAGAAGCCGGGGGAAGAGGCCCTGTCCCTGGGCAACCAGCGGGAGGTCCTGGAGCAGCTCAAGGGGGACCTCTTGCGCTACCTCGCGGGACTGCACCGGCAGTACCGGGCGTTCTTCGGCACGTTGGGGGCGGCTCCGGGCCCGGCCCCGGCGCCACCACAGGAGACCGGCGATGGCTCGGATCGGTTCCCGCAAGGCCCTGGTGCGCCAGAACATCGACCACCCCCTCCGATGGATCTACCTGACCTCACCGGCCAGGTCATCGGGCGGGCTGCCCATGACGGCGCCGCTGCGGTCCCCCAGACCCCTTGAGGTCCTCTCGGTGCCGCCGCGCGAACGCTCCTTCTCCGGAATCTCTCCTGAGCAGAGCCTGCCAATGAACGCGCTCACGATCGACGTCGAGGACTACTTCCAGGTCTCGGCCTTCGAGGCCGTGTGCCCTCCCGAGGCGTGGGGCAGGCTCGCGCCCCGGGTCGAGGCGAACACCGACCGGGTCCTGACCATCCTCGAAGAGCGTGGGGTGTACGCCACCTTCTTCGTCCTCGGCTGGGTGGCCGAGCGGTTTCCGGCGCTGGTGCGGCGCATCGCCACAGGGGGCCACGAGGTGGCGAGCCACGGCTTCGGCCATCGGCGGGTGAACACCCAGACCCGAGACGAGTTTCGCGACGACATCCGCCGCGCCAAGGCGCTCCTCGAGGACCTGGCGGGGCAGCCGGTCCTCGGCTACCGGGCCCCCAGTTACTCCATCGGCCCCACCTGCCTGTGGGCCTTCGACGAACTCCGGGAAGCCGGCCACCGCTACGACTCCAGCGTCTTCCCCATCCGCCACGACCTGTACGGCCTCTCCGACTGGCCCCGGTTCCCCTTCTGGCTCGAACGCCTCGACGGCGAGGCGAGCCAGGGGAACTGGGTGCCGGCCGAGCCGGAGGCTCGGAGTTCCCAGTTCCCGGTTCCATGTTCCAAGTCAATCCCCGAAACCGGGAACCGGGAACCGGGAACTGGGAACGTCCTGCTCGAGATCCCCATCACCACCCTGCGGCTCTTGGGGCAGAGTCTTCCCATCGCCGGGGGAGGTTACTTTCGCCTGCTGCCCTACGCCGTCACCCGCTGGGGCCTCACCCGCATCAACCGGGAAGAGGCCCGCCCCTTCGTCTTCTACCTCCACCCCTGGGAGCTCGACCCGGCCCAACCCCGGATGCCGGGGGCGGGACTCAAGAGCCGGTTTCGCCACTACCTGAACCTGGCGAAGACCGAAGAGCGGTTCCGCCGCCTCCTCGGGGACTTCCGCTTCGGCCCCATCCGCGACGCGGTGGGTGACGGGGAGCCCCGGAGAGAGCCCAGGGCCGAGGCAAAATGAACGCTCGTCCACCTCGGTGCTGTCCGTCAGCACCCATCCGAAGTATGCTCGGGTAGCCAGAAAGGAGGGCGCGCGATGACGGCGGAAGAACTCGGGCAGGTGGAACGGTTGCTGCAGCGCTTCTCCGCGGAGGTCCGGCAAGACCTGCGCACGGAAGTGGCTCGGCTCGACGCCAGGCTGGCGGAGCAGGGACAGCGGTTCGATGCGAAGCTGGAGGAGCAGGGACAGCGGTTCGATGCGAAGCTGGAGGAGCAGGGACAGCGGTTCGACGCGAAGCTGGAGGAGCAAGCCCATCGGTTTGACGCAAAGCTGGAGGAGCAAGCCCATCGGTTTGACGCGAAGCTGGACGCGAAGCTCGAGGAGCAAGCCCAGCGGTTCGACGCGAAGCTGGACGCGAAGCTCGAGGAGCAGGCCCAGCGGTTCGACGCGAAGCTGGACGCCCAGTCCGGGAACTTCGAGCGCTGGTTCGGCGTCCAACGCGAGGCCTTCCAGCACGATCTTTCGATCGTCGCCGAGGGCCACCAGATGCTGGCCGAGAAGATCGACCGCCTGGCCGATGAGATGCGGGCGCGCACGGACGCCCTGGAGCAACGCCTGGACGCCCAAGCGGCCGATCGCCACGCGCACGACCGCTGGCGGGTGAGCGAAGAAGAGGGGTAGGCAACAGGCAACAGGGAACAGGGAACAGGGAACAGGGAACAGGGAACAGGGAACAGGGAACAG
>JBBIIA010000177.1:0-7846 GCA_037446775.1 Deltaproteobacteria bacterium | reverse complement strand
GTCCGCCTGCCCGCCGAAGCCGCCCCCCGCCAGGGGAAGCCGAAGCGGGCCAGGGCGGCACCGGCCCCCCGGACCCGCCGGGCCCCGGCGACGGCGCCCGACGAGGGCCTCGCCGAGGCCCTGCGCCAGTGGCGCCTGGGGGAGGCCCGGCGCCGGGGCATCCCGGCCTTTCGCATCCTCACCGACCGGGCCCTGGCCGCCCTCGCCACCGCCCGCCCCGAGACCGAAGCCGAGCTCCTGGCCGTGCCCGGCATCGGCCCCAAGATCGCCCGCAGCCACGGGGCGGCGCTTCTGGCCCTGGTTCGGGGAGGCTAGGCCGCGCCGGCCCAAGCCGGGAACGCGGGCCCGGTCACGGGCGCTCGCCGTCGCCGGGAGTGCACGCCCGGCCCTTGAGCTGGAACAGGAACCTGAGCACCCCCCGGGTGCGGTCGCCAAAGAGCGTCTCGGCGAAGTAGGCCCCGGCGGCCCGCTTGGAGATCTCCGCGAGGGTCGGGTAGACGTGGATGGCGCCGGCTAGGGTCGAGAGCTTGACGCCGCCGGCCACGGCGGCGATCCACTCGTGGATCAGCTCGCCGGCGTGGGCGCCGAGGATCTGGCACCCCAGGAGCTTGCCCCGGGGGCCGATCAAGACCTTGATCCTGCCCAGGGGTTCGCCCTCGGCGAGGGCCCGGTCGTTGTCGGCGAAGCCCTCCTCGAGGACCCGGTACTCCACCCCTTCGGCCCGGGCCCGCTTCTCGTTGAGGCCCACGCTCGCCACCTCGGGGTCGGTGTAGGTGCACCAGGGAACCTTGGCGTAGTCGGCCTGGCGGGGCAGGCGCAGGATGGCGTTGGCCAGCGCGATGCCCCCCTCGTAGCCGGCCACATGGGTGAAGGGGAAGACCCCGTTCACGTCCCCGCAGGCGTAGATGTGCTTGACGTTGGTGCGCAGCCGGGGGTCGGTGGGGATGCCCCGAGGCGTGAACGCCACGCCGGCCGCCTCGAGTCCCAGGCCCTCGACGTTGGGCCGGCGCCCGGTGGCGACCAGCAGGGCCTCGGCCGTGAGCACCCGCGGCTCTCCGCCCCCGGCGGCCGGCTCCACGGTGAGGCGAACCCCGCCCGGCGTCCCCGCCGCCCGGGTCGCCCGGGTGCCGGTGAGGATGGTCATCCCCTCGGCCTCCAGGCGCCCCCGCAAGAGCCCCGCCAGGTCCTCGTCCTCGGGGCCGAGGATCTGGTCCAACAACTCCACCACGGTGACCCGGGAGCCGAGCCGCTGAAACGCCTGGGCCAGCTCCAGGCCGATGGGCCCGCCCCCCAGGACCAGGAGGCGCGCCGGCAGGGAGGTCTGGGCGAAGACCGACTCGTTGGTCCAGTGGGGGGTCTCGGCCAAACCCTCCACCGGGGGGAGGGCGGGGCGGGAGCCGGTAGCGATCACCCAGCTTCGGGCGGAGACCCGGGCGCCGTCCACCTCGACCCCGTGGTCGTCCACGAACCGGGCCGAGCCGAAGCGCACCTCGGCCCCCAGACGGCAGAACCGCTCCGGGGAGTCGTGGGCCTGGATGGTCTCCACCACCGAGCCCACCCGGGCCATCACCGCCCCCAGGTCCACCGGCGGCAGCGCCAGGGTCGGGAGGCCGAACTCGGCGGCCCGCCGGGCCTGGGCCCACACCGCCGCGGTGCGGATCAGTGTCTTGGAGGGGACGCAGCCGAAGTGGAGGCAGTCGCCCCCCAGCTTGCCCGCCTTCTCGATCAGCAGCGCCTTGGCGCCAAACCGGGCGGCCCCCGCCGCCACCGTGAGGCCGGCGGCCCCGCCCCCGAGGATGCCCAGATCGTAGTCGTAGTCGGCCATCTACGCTCCATTCTTGTCCAAGCGCTCACGAACGCCTGGGGCACTTCGTGGGCGCTTGGGAGCTCAAGAGCCGACCGGGACCTCCCCGCCCAAGCTCGCCACCTCGGCGATTGACCGAAAGGGTGCGCCCGATACGGGGACGGGATCGCGTCGACCGGACGGCGGTCCCAAGGAAGTCCACCCGCCCCCTCTACTGCCCCAACAGCCCCTGCTTCAAGCCGTGGTCTTCGGGCACCTCCCCGAGCCAGACGGCCCACAGGGCCTCCATGAAGTCCTTGCCCTCGATGACACCCTTCGCCTGGCCGGCGAGTTCCACCCGGGTGCCCCGGCCCGGCAGGTAAGTGAAGGCCAGGGCCTGGCCCTCCTTGATCCCCGGGGCCACAAAGCCCAGCAGCCGGTCTAGCCGGGGGCGCAGGGCGTCGAGGCGCTCCTGGGCGTTGTTGAAGAAACCGTCCTTGAGAGCTTCCCGCAGGGAGCCCGCCCCCACTTCCCGCAGGTAGCGGAGCTCGAGGCGCTTGGGCTCGTCGGCCCCCACGGCAGCCCGGGGCAGGGAGGTGGGGGTGGTGAGGTAAAGCGCCCCCACGTACACCGAGAAGAGCGTCTTCTTGCGCAGCCCCAGCCCCTGGAGAACGAGGTCGTGGCCGTCCACCTGCAAGCGGTCCGGGACCGTGACCCCCTTGAGGGTGGCGGCTCCCGCGGCGGATCCGGCGGCCAGCAACACGGCGAGGGCGAGGGCGAGGCGGCGCATGGCGGCTCCTTTGGGTACGCATCTTGCGTGGTGCGGGGAGGGGCGAGCGGCGGGCCCCCCGGCACCGCCCGAGGGCGTGAACAGTTACCACACCCCGGCGCTTTTTCAACGGAATTCGGGCGCGGCTCGCCGGAACAAGCCTTTTCACCCGGCCGCGCCGTCCTGCTATCCTGTCTTGGCCCCCGTCCCCTCCTGCGCGAGGAAGACCATGACGACGCCGTTTAAGCCCTTCGCCAGCCAGAAGCCGATGAAGGAGCTGATGGCCGCCCACTTCCACGGGGTCGATAGCGCCAGCCGGGACCCGGGGCGCAAGGTGGCGTGGTGCACCAGCGTGGGGCCCGCCGAGCTGCTGCGCAGCTTCGGCTTCGAGGTGTACTTCCCCGAGAACCACGGCGCCATGCTCGGGGCCACCCGCCTCGCCAACGCCTACCTCCCCAGGGCCCACGCCCTGGGCTACAGCCCCGACATCTGCAGCTACCTCACCGCCGACGTGGGCGCCTACCTGGCGGGGGAGACCCCGCTCACCAAGGCTTACGGCCTGGCCGGGGTTCCCCGGCCCGACCTCCTCGTCTACAACACCAACCAGTGCCGCGAGGTGAAGGACTGGTTCGCCTTTTACGCCCGGGAGTTCGGGGTGCCCCTGGTGGGGGTGAACTCGCCGACCCAGGTGGGGGCGGTAAGCGGAGAGCTGGTCGCGGGGGCCGTGGCCCAGTACCGGGCCCTGGTGCCGGAGCTCGCTCGGGTGGCGGGCCGGGCCTTCGACCCCGATCGGCTGCGGGAGGTCCTCGCCCGCTCCGCCGAGACCTCACGCCTGTGGAAGGCGTGCCTGGGGGCCGCCCGGCAGCGCCCGACCCCGCTCACCTTCTTCGACGCCTGCATCCTCATGGGCCCGGCAGTGGTCCTGCGCGGCACCCCCGAAGCCGTGACCTTCTACCAGGGACTCCTGACCGAGCTCGAGGCGCGCATCGGCGACGGCGTCGCCGCCGTGGACGGCGAGCGGCACCGCCTGTACTGGGACGGGATGCCGGTGTGGGGGAAGCTCCGGGAGCTGTCGGGGTTCCTCCAGGAGCTCGACGCCGCCGCGGTCGTCAGCACCTACTGCAACTCCTGGGTGTTCGAGGCCTTCGGCGACGGGAGCGACCCCTTCGAGGCCATGGCCCGGGCGTACCTGGAGCTCTTCATCGTCCGCTCCGACGCCGCCAAGGAGCAGGTGATGGCGCGGCTGCTCACCGACTTCGCGGTGGACGGCATCGTCTACCACGACGCCAAGACCTGCCCCCACAACTCCAACACCCGCTTCGGCCTGCCCCAGCGCCTCAAGGCCCAGACCGGGGTGCCCTACGTGATCCTGTACGGCGACCTCAACGACCTGCGCTGCTTCTCGGAAGAGCAGGCCAAGACCAGCCTCGAGGCGTTCGTGGAGCAGCTATCCAGATAGTCCGTGGTCCGTTGTCCGTGGTCCGTGGTCCGTTGTAGACTGCGGATCGACGCCGTTTCCCCAACGGACAACTGACAACTGACTACGGACTACGGACCACCTACATGAACTCCCTCTACCTCGGCCTCGATCTCGGTTCCGCCTGGTCCAAGGCGGTCCTCCTCGACGACCTCGGCGAGGTGCGCGCCCGCGCCCTCCGGCGCACCGGCATCCGCTTCGAGGACGCGGCCGTGGAGCTCCGGGACGAGGTGCTGACCGCGGCCCGCGTGCCCCCGGGGACCTCGATGCGCGCCCTGGCCACCGGCTACGGCCGACGCAACGTGCCCTTCCCGTGCTCCCGGCGCACCGAGATCTCGTGCCACGCCCGGGGGGCCTTTCACCACTTCCCCCGGACCCTGGACGTGGTGGACATCGGCGGCCAGGACAACAAGATCATCCACGTGCGGGCCGACGGCACGGTGGCGAACTTCTTGATGAACCGCAAGTGCGCCGCCGGCACCGGGGCCTTCGTCGAGGAGATCGCCCACCGCCTCGACCTCCCCCTGGAAAAGATCGAGGCGTACGCCGAGGCGGCCACCCGCGACCTCACCTTGTCTTCCTTTTGCACCGTCTTTTCCGCCACCGAGGTGATCCGCCTCATCCGCGAGGGCGAGGGGCCCGAGAACCTGTGCCGGGGCATCTTCAACGCGGTGGTGGCCCGGGTGGCCGAGATGGGGCCCCTGGGGGACTTCGTGGTGGCGAGCGGCGGCGTGGTCGGGGCCTTCCCGGTGGTGGCCGAGCTCCTGGCCGCCCGGACTGGAGGCACCGTGGAGATCCCCCCCCACCCCCAGCACCTGGGGGCGCTCGGCGCGGCGTTGACCGCCAGGGAGGAGGGGGGCTGAGTCGGGGGGCAGCCGCCCAGCGATCTGTTACACTGGGGGCGGATCTGCCGCGAGAGGAGCGCCGATGCTGAGAACCCTGGAAGCCATCCTGGAGCCCGACGGCCACCTCCGGTTTCGAGAGGACCTCGCCCTGCGAACCCCCCACCGCGTGCTGGTGACCCTCCTCGACGAGCCCGCCGCGGACGAGACCCTCCTCCTCGCCGAACCCGCCCTGGCTGAAGACTGGCTCAAGCCCGAGGAGGAGGACGCATGGGCCCATTTGCAGCCCGACAGGTAGTCCTCCTGCCCTTTCCCTTTTCCGACCTCAGCCGGAGCAAGTTCCGCCCCGCCGTCCTGCTCGCCGCCGCGGGCCGCGCCGACTGGGTCTTGTGCCAGATCACCAGCAACCCCTACGCGGACCACCGCGCCATCGAGCTGGCCGCCGACGACTTCGCCGTCGGCGGCCTGAAACGGACCAGCTACGCCCGGCCGGGCAAGCTCTTTAGCGCCCACGAGACCCTGTTCGCATCCATCGCCGGGGAACTCACCGCGGCAGCCCACGGGGAGATCGTAGAAGAAGTGGTCCGCCTGCTCCGCTTCCCGACCCCTTGAGCCGACCCCTCGCCCGGAGCCACGCCGTGTCCCCAGAGCCCCAGCGATCGTTCGAAACCGGCCCCATCCGTCCCCCCAGCGAAGCCGGAAGCTACCTCCTGCGCCTCACCCGGGGCTGCCCCTGGAACCGGTGCTCCTTTTGCCGCTCCTACCGGAAGCGTACGTTCAGCCTGCGCTCCCCCGAGGAGATCGAGGCCGACATCGACGCCATGGCGCGCATCCGGGACCGGCTCCTAGGCGGGGAACCGGGGCCCACCGACGGGAGCCAGGAGGAGTGGCTGGTCGCCAACGCCCTGGAGCACGGGGGCCGCACGGCCTTTCTGCAGGACGCCGACTCCCTGGTGATGAAGCCCGAGGGGGTGCGCCGGGTGCTCACCCACTTCCGCCGGCGGTTCCCCGAGGTGACCCGCCTCACCACCTACGCCCGGTCCCGCACCGTGGCCCGGCTGTCGGTGGAGGACCTGCGCTCCTTTGGCGAGCTCGGCCTCACCCGCATCCACGTCGGGATGGAGTCCGGCCACGACCCGCTCCTGACCCTGGTCCACAAGGGCGCCACCGCGGCGCTCCACGTCAAGGCCGGCCGCAAGGTGGTCGACGCCGGCCTGGAGCTCTCGGAGTACTGGATGCCGGGGCTGGGGGGCCGGGAGATGAGCGCGGGCCACGCCCGGGACTCGGCCCGGGTGCTGACCGAGATCGACCCCCACTTCATCCGCCTGCGCACCCTGTGCCTCGGCCCCAAGCTCCCCCTGTGGGAGACCTTCTGCGGCCCCGAAGCCGTGCTCACCCGCCAGACCGACGCCGAGATCGCGGCCGAGGTCCGCGCCTTCGTGGCGGCCCTCGGCCCGGTGCGCTCCCGCCTCGCCAGCGACCACATCTTGAATCTCCTCGGCGACCTGGAGGGGCAGCTCCCGGGGGACCGGGGGGCGCTCCTGGCCACCTGCGACCGTTTCCTCGCCCTGCCGCCCCGGGAGCAGCGCCGCTTCCAGGTGGCCCGGCGGGCGGGGATGGTGAGCGGCGTCGCCGACCTCGACCACCCGGGCACCCGGGCCCGGGCCGACGCCCTGCTGGCCCAAATAGAGGCCACCCAAGGCCCCGAGGGCGTGGAAGACGCCGTGCGGGAGTTGATGCAGCGCTTCGTCTGAAGGCCCGCCCGACGCCCTTCGTCCCCCTTTGTTCTTCGCGAACCATCCGTGGCATGGGGTTTCCCCCACCCGCGGGTAACCCGAGGCACACCCGTGACCACCCAGCGGACCTTCGCGGCGCTCGCCGCGGCGAGCCTACTCCTATCCATCGCCTTGGAGGTCTTCACCACGGGCTTTCCCGGCGCCCGGGACCCCTCGGTCCGCTCCGTCCTGGTGCGGGCGGTCGCTTACGCCCTGGTTCCCGCGGTCCTCGGCCTTATGGCCGACCGGGTGGCCCGGGCCGCCACCGGTCGCCCCTGGGCGGGGCTCCCGTGGCTGCTGTGGGGCGCCTGGGGCCTCTTCGCGGGACTCTCCGCCCTGGGGCTGCTTTCGGGGTGACCCCGCTACACCCCACCTCCTTTACGGATCGTCGCCCATTAGCTAGGCTTAGGCGACTCGATGCGACGGAGGCTCCATGCAAACCGTGAACATGTTCCAAGCCAAGTCGTCCCTGTCGAAGCTGGTCGAGACCATCGAAGCTGGTCGGGAGCAAGAGATCGTCATCGCCCGAAACGGGCGGCCGGTGGCCCGCCTGACGGGCCTAGAGGCCTCCGCCGTCGGGCGCCGAATCGGCGTCGCCAGGGGGCGGTTCGAGGTACCAGACAGCCTCGACGAGGACGACGAAGAAGTCGCCTACCTGCTGAAGGGCGGCGACGGATGAGACTCCTGCTCGACACCCACATCGCGCTCTGGGCGATCGTGGACAGCCCCAAGTTGACTGCGGCCGCCCGCACGCTGATCCTGTCCCCCACGAACCGCCTCTACGTCAGCGCCGCCACCATCTGGGAGATCTCCATCAAGCACGGGCTCGGGCGCGGCAACATGCCGATCTCCGGCAGCCAAGCGAGCGCCTACTTCGACGAGGCGGGATACCTGTCCCTGCCGATCACCGCCGAACACGCGTCCTTCGTGGAGACCCTGGCGCCGCATCACGCCGACCCCTTCGACCGGTTGATCGTCGCCCAGGCGCTGGCCGAACCCATGCGCCTCATGACCCACGATCTGGACTTTGGCCAATTCAAGCTGCCATAGCGAGGCACTCCAGCAATTGGTTGACGAGGTCGGGGTGGAATTGCCGAGACTGAAGGCCGGACGAGGAGTTCACGCAATAGCGCGAAGCCCAGATGTGGCGGCGAACCAAGGCGAGGACATCGGAGAAGGTCGCCTGCTCTTTCTTGTACC
>JBBIIA010000176.1:0-7886 GCA_037446775.1 Deltaproteobacteria bacterium | reverse complement strand
CTTCCCTGGGTGATCAGCTTCATCATCCCTTTCACCTCTCCGCCCTACACTAATTTCGGAGAGGATCGTGTCTCAAGCATGTTGGCACAGAGGGGGGGGCGCTCAAGAGCGGCCTCCAGCTCAGGCCGGTTCTCCCCCGGGGGCAGCACCGGATCCACGCCCACGTGGCGCTCGGAGACCGTGGGTCGGTCTACGGCCCCGCTTGCCGCCCCCCGACCCGACCGCTAGAATGCGACCATGATCCAAATCCCCAACCCCCACGATCGGTTCTTCCGCGAGGTCCTCGGTCGGGCCGACCGCGGCCGGGAGTTCGTCGCCCAGTACCTGCCCGCCGAGGTCGTTTGCCACCTGGACCTGGAAACCCTCGAGGTGGTCTCGGAGTCCTTCGTCGCCCCGGCCCTGACCGAGTACCACTCGGACCTTCTGTACCGGGTCGAGCTCGCGGGGGGCGGCCCCGGCTATGTGTACCTGCTGTTCGAGCACAAGAGCTACCCGGACCCCTGGGTGCCGTTTCAGCTCTTGCGCTACCTGGTGCGGGTGTGGGAGCGGGTCCGCAAGCCCCGGTCGCCCCTGCCGCCGGTGGTCCCGGTGGTCTTCTATCACGGCCGCCGGCCGTGGCGCGAACCGCTGGACTTCGCCGAGCTCGTGGGAGGGCCGCCCGACCTCCGGCCCCACACGCCGACCTTTCGGCCGCTGTTGTGCGACCTGAGCCGCTACGACGATGACGAACTGCGGGGGGCGGTGCTGTTGCGGGCGGCGCTGCTGTTGCAGAAACACATCTTCGCCCCGGACCTCGGCGAGCGGCTGCCCGGGATCCTGCGCTTGGTGGCCGACGCGGTGACCGAACCCACGGCGCTCGGGGCCCTGGAGGTCTTTCTGAACTACGCCGCGAGCGGAAGCGATCTCGACCTCGCCGACTTGAAGGACGCCCTCGAGGCGGCGTTACCGGAGCACGGAGGTGCCGCGATGCCTACCCTGGCCGAGAAGTGGATTGAAGAGGGGATCCAGCAGGGGATCCAGCAGGGGATCCAGCAGGGGATCCAGCAGGGGATCCAGCAGGGGCGCCGGGATAACGCCCACCGAGCGGTGCTCGAAGTGCTGGAGACCCGTTTCGGGGTGGTGCCCGCCTCGATCACCCAGGCACTGGCCCAGGTGCCGGGAGAGGACTTGCTCTCGATGCTCCTCAAGTGCGCGGTGTCGGTCAAGTCCCTCGACGCCTTCCGGGCCGACCTGCAAAAGGCCCTGTCCTGATCGCCTCGGTCTTCTCGGCCGGGGCGAGTCGGCCGTTTCGCGTGCCTTGACGACCGATCCGCTGTCCGCCCGGACCGCCCCAGTGGCTCAGGGTACTCGCCGCTGGTTTCCCTGGGGGGCGTCACACAGCTGGTGGAGCCGACCCACCCATAGGCGTGCCCCTTCGTCGGCGCTTCTCGGAGGCAGGGCTCCTTCTCTCGCGCCGGGTCGGAGAACCCGGTCTCCATACAGAAGCTGGCCCCGACCGCCACGGGGTCCCGTGGCGGCCGGGGCCGCAAACCTGGGGTTGCGGTCCGACCAGCCTTGCCGCCGGCACCTGGCGGGCGACGCCCCTACAGCAGGCTCTCGATGGGGGTGAGGGGGAGGCCGAAGGCTTCGGCCACGCCCTGGTAGGTGACCTGGCCGGCGATCACGTTGGCACCCAGGGCGACCTCGCGGCTGTCGCGCATGGCCTGCTGCCAGCCCTTGTCGGCCAGGGCCACGGCGTAGGGCAGGGTGGCGTTGGTGAGCGCCATGGTCGAGGTCTTGGGCACCGCGCCGGGCATGTTGGCCACGCAGTAGTGGACCACCCCGTCCACCACGTAGGTGGGCTTGGAGTGGGTGGTGGGCCGGGTGGTCTCGAAGCACCCCCCCTGGTCTACCGCCACGTCCACCAGCACCGCGCCCCGCTTCATGGTCTTGAGCATGTCCCGGGTGATCAGGCGGGGTGCCTTGGCCCCGGGGATCAGGACCGCGCCCACCACCACGTCGGCCCGTTTGATGAGCTCGCGGACCGCCGCGGGGCTCGACATGAGGAGGAAGCAGTTGGCGGGCATCACGTCGGAGAGGTAGCGCAAGCGGTCCAGGCTCATGTCGAGCACGTACACCTTGGCCCCGAGCCCGCACGCCATCTTGGCGGCGTTGGTGCCCACCACCCCGCCGCCGATCACGACCACCAGCCCCGGGTCGACGCCGGGCACGCCCCCGAGGAGCACGCCGTGGCCCCCCTGGGCCATCTCCAGGTACTTGGCGCCCTGCTGGATGGCCATGCGGCCCGCCACCTCGCTCATGGGGGTCAAGAGCGGCAGCGACCGGTCGGGCTTTTGGATGGTCTCGTAGGCGATGCAGACGCTCTTGGTCGCCATGAGGGCCCGGGTGAGCCCCTCGTCGGCCGCCAGGTGGAGGTAGGTGAAGACGATCTGGCCCTCCCGGATCAGGGGATACTCCGAGGGCTGGGGCTCCTTGACGTGCATCACCATGTCGGCCCGGCCGAAGAGCTCGGTCGGGGCGGCCACGAGTTCGGCGCCGTGGGCCGCGTAGTCGGCGTCGTCAAAGCCGCTGCCGGTGCCCGCGCCGGTCTCCACCAGCACCGTGTGCCCTCTCTCCACCAACACCTCGACCCCCGCCGGGGTCATGGACACCCGGTTCTCCTCGGCCTTGATCTCCTTTAGGATGCCCACGATCATCGGCGCTCTCCTTTTCGCGGGCTCTCGGTCCGCGGCTGAGTGGCTCAGGATCTTGCTCAAAAACTGGCGGGTGCGGTCGCACTTGGGCTGGCGGAAGAACTCCTCGGGGGGCGCCACCTCCACCATCTGCCCCTGATCCATGAACGCCACCCGGTGGGCCACCTCCCGGGCGAAGCCCATCTCGTGGGTGACCACCACCATGGTCATGCCTTCCCGGGCCAGCGCCCGCATCACCTCCAGGACCTCATTGATCATCTCGGGGTCCAAGGCCGCGGTGGGTTCGTCAAATAGCATGATCTTGGGCTTCATGGCGAGCCCTCGGGCGATGGCGACCCGCTGCTACTGCCCGCCCGAGAGCTGGGCCGGGTAGGAAGCGGCCTTGTCCCCCAGGCCCACCTTGGCCAAAAGCTCTCGGCCGAGCGCCAGGGCTTCGGCCCGCCCGAGGCCCCGCACCTTCACCGGCGCCACGTCGGCGCACAAGACCTCTTCGACTCCCGGGCTCCGGGAGAGGTCGGCTACCACCGCCCGGCCCTGGATGCCCAGCCCCCCCAGCACCGCGATCTTCATGACTTCACTTTTCCGGTTCGGTCGCCCCGCCGTCTTCTTCGGCGAGACCCGCCCACGGCTCCAGGCCCCGGGGCGGGCGGATCCACCGGCCCCGGGAGCGTATCACGACGAAGGTCTCGCTGTGCTCCACCTGCCCCACCTGGGGGATCTCGTGGCAGGTCAAGCGGTACAACGCCTCCATCCCCCCCTCCACCACCACCTCGACCACCACGTCGTAGCGGCCGGTGACCACCGCGGCCCAGGTGACGCTGGGGATCGCCTCCAGCCGCTCCAGCCCCTCGCCGAGCTTGCCGTAAGCCCGCACGTTGAGGCCAATCAGCGCCGTGGTGAGCTCGGGGAACCGGGCGCCGTCCAGAAGCCCCGCGACCCGCAGAAGCCCCGCCTCCTCCAGGGCCCGGAGCCGGGAGCGCACGGTGGGCGGGGTGATCCCCAGCTGCTCGGCCAGGACCTGGGCCGACAGACCGCCGTCCTGGCCGAGGAGGTACATCAGCTTGCGGTCGAGTTCGTCCGGCGCCCTCGGCATGGGCGGCTCCGCCGAAGGCGGGGTCGCCCACAACGCATGACTTGGCGTGACTCTTGGGGTGACCGTCGGCTTCCGGATGCCGCCGCCTCTTCGCGTTTCTTGGTGCGTCGGTTTCGCCGACGCACCCTGCGTGGGCTAGTCGGGGAGGCTCCCCTACCTAGCCACCGGCGATCCTGTGCTCGACACACATGGAGTTGCACGCGTATGGTGAGCCTGTCGGCGGTCAGGCCGGGCACGTCGCCGCGGGCGCTCGGACGCGTAGCGGATCGGGGCCCAAGTGGCTGTACCCCGACGACCCCAAGGCGTGAAGCACCATACTGAGGAGTGCTCTCGATGTTCCAAGTCCCCTCCTTGCCGTCCCTGTCCTCCGCCCAGCAAGACCTGCTCCGGGCCCAGGCCTTTGACGACCGCCGACCCGGCACGGTTGTCGCCGATTTCGAGATGCTCCTTGAGTTCATTGGGCTCGAGGGGGTCGCGATCGGCGGGCGGCACGGCTTGCTGCCCCTGGCCGCCCTGGGCGAGCTCAACGCCCGGCTGGCGGAGCCCATGCGCGTAGCCATGAAGCGGCCAACGCAGAAGTCGTACCCGGCGCTCCATGGCCTGTACCTGCTCCTGCGGGCCACGGGGTTGGGGCGGGTTCGGCCGACGGGCAAGGCCGAGTGCCTGGTTCTGGACCCGGGGGCGCTGGCCTCGTGGCAGGGCCTCAACCCAACCGAGCGCTACTTCGCGCTCCTCGAAGCGTGGCTCCTGCACGCCCGCGATGCGATGGTCGGGGAGGGCGAAGACCCGTTTCAGGGCGAGTACCTCCTCGACGTGATCCTGCTCTTTGACGCCATCGGTGAAGATCGGGGAACTGCGGGGGAGGCGATTCAGGGCCACTACCACAACCGCTATCGGGGGGCGGGCTGCAACCTGTCGCTCATGGCCCTGTTTGGGCTGGTAGAGTTGGAACAGGGGGCCCCCGGCACCAAGAAGGGGGAGTGGCGGGTGCAGCGGGTGCGGCGGCGGCCCTTTGGCCAGGCCCTCCTCGCCGCGGCGTTTGCGGCATCGGCGGGCCGGGGCGGCGAGCCCGGCGAGGAGGAGGTGCCCGAAGGCGAGGTCGCGGGCTTTCCCGTCCCCCTCTTCGGAATGCTCCAGGCGGGCCTCGCCCCCTACTTCCCCGCCTGGCGCAACAACCTGACCCTGCCGGTCGAGGAGTTCCGAGCGGGGGTCCACACGTTCCGAGTGTCCCTAGGACCCGTATGGCGCCGGATCGGCGCGACCGGGGCCATGACCCTCGACGACCTGGCCCACGCCATCCTGCGCACGTTCAAGTTCGACAGCGACCACCTCTACTGCTTCCTCCTCCGCGACCGGTTTGGCGTGTGGGTCTCGGTTAATGCGCCGGACATGGAGGAAGGGCCGAGGACCGACGAGACCCGGCTGGGCGATCTGCCCCTTCACGTGGGGGAGGCCATGACCTACGTCTTCGATTTCGGCGACGACTGGCGATTTACAGTGGTTCTCGAGGAGGTGACCGCCCCGGACCGTAGACTGAGGGAGCCCACGCTGCTGGGCGGCGCGGGTGACGCCCCCGAGCAGTGGCCGAGTGGGGACGAAGACGACGAGGAGTAGCGGCCGGGCCGAGGAGCGGCGACACCCACCGGACGGAGGACGACAGCCCAGGCCGCCGCGTGGCCCACGGTGACTAGGAGCCCGCCGAGCCGGGTGTCTCGGGCGGCGAGCCGCGTCTGCTTCGCGTCGCCCAGGAGCCCGCGAGCCATACCCAAATCGCCACCTCCGTCTTCGCCGATGCCATTGCCGCTCGTGCCGTCGAAGAGCTCTGCCCCCAAGGCGGACCCGCGGCAGAGCGGCCTTGGCCGGGAACGGGTCGGTCGCCACCGCGGCGAAGGATGGACGGGCAAGCCCGCTTCGCCGCCGGTGGTCGGGGTCAGTGGTGGTGGTCGTGATCGTGGTCGTGGGGCGGCGGGGGCGGGGCGAGTCGCCCCTGGCAGACCGGGCAGCCCTGGAGGCTCAAGGGCTTCTCCAGGTTGGTGCGGGCGAGGAGCGCGTCGTCCCGAAACACCTCGGCGGTGGGTCCGTCGGCGGCCACGGTGCCCCCGTGGATGACGATGGTGCGGCTGCACACCTCGAGCACCATATCCAGGTCGTGGGTGGCGATGATCTTGGTGTGCTGAAAGCTCCGCAGCAACTCGATCAGCCGACGCCGGGCGGCGGGGTCGAGGTTGGAGCTCGGCTCGTCCATGACCAGGATGTCGGGCCCCAGGGCGAGCACGGCGGCGATGGCCACGGCGCGCTTCTCGCCGCCGGACAGGCGGTGGGGCGGCCGGTCCCGCAAGCCCAGGGCGCCGACCCGGGCCAGGGCCTCCTCCACCCGGCTCGCCACCTCGGCCGGGGGAAGCCCGAGGTTGAGGGGCCCGAAGGCCACGTCCTCGTACACCGTGGGCATGAAGAGCTGGTCGTCGGGGTCCTGGAACACCATCCCGACGGAGCGGCGCACGTCCCGCAGGGTCTCCCGGGTGAGGGGGAAGTCGCCGATGCGCACCCGCCCCGCGCCGGGGGAGAGGTAGCCGTTCAGGTGCAAGAGCAGGGTGGACTTGCCGGCGCCGTTGCCCCCCACGATGGCCACCGACTCCCCGTGGACCACCCGGAAGGAGAGCCCCCCCAGGGCCCGGGTGCCGTCCGGGTAGCAAAACTCAAGGCCCTCGACCTCGACGATGTGGTGGCTCACCGGGCAAGCTCCAGGACGAGGCCGCCGAGGAGCTGCGGCAAGTTGACGGCGCGAAGCGCCAGGAAGACCCCGCACCAGCCGAGGACAAAGACCGCCTCGGGCACCCCCAGGCGCAGGGGCCGCAGGAGCCGAAGCTCCCCGGTGAAGCCCCGGCACAGCATCGCCAGGTGGATGCGCTGGGCCCGGTCCAGGGTGCGCAAGAGCATGTGCCCGATCAAGCTCCCGTAGACCCGGAGGCCCTGGCCCCGGCGCCCGAAGGAGCGCAGGGCCCGGGCCCGCACCAGGCGCACCGCCTCCTCGCCGAGGACGAAGAGGTAGCGGTACAGGAGCAAGAGCTGCACGGTGAACACCCGGGGGACGCCGAGCCGCTGGAGCCCAAAGCACAGCCCGGCGAAGCTGGTGGTGGCGATGAGGACGAAGGCGGTGCCGATGGTGAGGCAGAAGCGCACCAGGATCGAGGCGAAGGAGACCCAGCCCCCGCTCACCTCCAGGGCGCCGAGGCGGAGCACGGTCTCCCGGTCGAAGAAGGGGTTGGCGATGCCCACCAGGACGGCAAAGGGCGCCACCGCCACCACCCGCCGGGCCAGGTAGCCGAGCGGCATGCGGCCGACGGCAGCCAGGGTCACCGGGTACAGGGCAAAGGGGAGGAGCGCGGCGATCTCGTACTTGTGAAAGGACACCACGGCCACCAAAAAGACGACGGTGGTGAGGATCTTCGCCCGGGGGTCGAGGCGGTGGACGGCGGTGTCCTGGGCGGCGAGGCGGTCCAGGCGGCCGACGTCGAAAAACGAGGCGTCGACGGAAGCCATGGGCGCCTACAGGAGCCCCTTGCCGGTGGTGGTCGTCACCAGCTTGCCGTGCTTCACCCCCTTGGTGCCCACCAGTTCGTCGGCGAGGCGGCGCACCTCGGCCGCCCGGCCCCGCACCACCACCACCTCCAGGCAGTTGTGCTCGTCCAGGTGGACGTGGAGGGCCGAGATGATCGAGCCGTGGTGGCTGTGCTGCTGCTCGGTCAGCTTGTCCGAGAGGTCGCGGGTGTGGTGGTCGTACACCAGGGTTACGGTGCCGACGATCTCCTCGTCGCCCCGGGTCCACTGGTCCTCCACCAGGGTGTTGCGGATCAGGTCGCGCACCGCCTCCGAGCGGTTGACGTACCCCTTGCGCTCGATCAGCTCGTCGAAGCGCTGGAGGAGGCGGTCGTCCATGGAGACGCCGAAGCGGACGATCTCGGACATGGGGCACCTGGGGCAGGGGTTGCGAGGAGCTTTGTGTAGACCAGGGGAGAGAGGCGGGTCAAGGGGGATCGAGGCCACCGGGAACGGCGGGGCGGGGGGCGGGGCGGGGGGTTGACGCTGTGTGGCATGGGTCT
>JBBIIA010000175.1:0-7918 GCA_037446775.1 Deltaproteobacteria bacterium | reverse complement strand
CTTTCACCATAACACCATGCCGGTTTCACCGGCGCACCAGGATGGACAGGATGTTTGGCTTGGGCAACCGGACCGGATGATACCGCCGCGACCCCAACGCATCAGATTTTATCCTGTTATCCTGTCAAGACCCCCGTTCCCCGAGGCGCCGACTGAAACGCATCGTCGAGGGTCTTTGCCCCTCTAGGGTTGCTGGGGCCGGCGCCCTTCGCCCCGGCGCCCCCTTCTGTTATCCTCCGCCCCCATGGACAGTGCCGAAGCGATCATCCGCGCCGCCCTGATGCCCCGCCGCTGGGCCCGCCTCGAGGCCGTCCTCGCCCAACGCCTCGGCGCCGTGCGGGTGGTGGTGGAGAACCTGTACCACCCCCACAACATGAGCGCGGTGCTGCGCACCGCCGAGGCCCTGGGGATCCAGCACGTCCACGTGGTAGACGAGCCCGGGCACTTCGAGGTGAGCCGGCGGATCAGCATGGGGGCCCACAAGTGGCTGACCGTCCACCGCCACCGCGCCTTCGGCGCCTGCGCCGACGAGCTCGCGGGCGCGGGGTTTCGGCTGTACGCCGCCATGCTCGACCCCGCCGCGGTGCCCCTGGAAGAGGTCCCGGTGGCCGAACCGGTGGCCCTGGTGCTCGGCAACGAGAAGGACGGGGTCTCCCCCGCCGCCCGGGCCCGGTGCCACGGCGCCTACACCATCCCCATGGCGGGCTTCGTCCAGAGCCTCAACGTCTCGGTGGCGGCCGCGGTGAGCCTGTATGACGTCACCCGCCGGGCCCGGGCCGAGCGCCCGGACGGGGGGCTCCTCGCCCCGGCCGAGCGCGCCGAGGTGCTCGCCCGCTGGCTCCCCAAGAGCGCCCGTTTCGGCGCCCGGGTGGCCCGGGCCGCCGGGGGCGAGGACCCGCCAGGCTAGGCGCCGGGGTCGAACCACCCCTGGATCAGGGCGCGGGAGAGGGAGAAGGCGGGGGGCAGGGAGACCTCCCCCGCCTCCAGGGCCCGGCGGAGCTCAGGCCGGGAGAACCACCGGGCGTCTTCGAGCTCCTGGGCGTCGACCCGCAGCTCCTCGGTGGCCGCCACCGCCGTGAACCCCACCATCAGCGAACTCGGAAAGGGCCAGGGCTGGGAGGAGTGGTAGGCCGTAGCGGCGAGCTCCACCCCGGTCTCCTCCCGCACCTCCCGGGCCACGGCCGCCTCCAGGCTCTCCCCCGGCTCCACGAAGCCCGCGAGCACCGAGTACCGGCCCCCGGGCCAGGCGGCCTGCCGGCCCAGGAGGCAGCGGTCCTCGGTCCCCGGGGGGGAGCCGACCCGGACGATCACGGCAGGGTCGGTGCGGGGGAAGAGCTCCTCGCCGCACGCCTGGCACACCCGCACGTGCCCCGCCTCGGCGCTGCGGGTCGCCCCGCCGCAGCTCCCGCAGAACCGGTGGCGCCGGTGCCAGTGGGCGAGCCCCCGGGCCTGGGCCAGCAAGGACACCTCCCGGGCGTCGAGGACGGCGGCGACCTCCCGCAGGTCCCCCAGCTCGCCCCAGGGGGCAAGGCGGTCCGGCACCGTAGGGTCCCCGGGGTCGAGGTCGACGCCGAAGCAGACCGCCCCGTCCACCCGGCCCAAGAGCGCCACCGAGGCCGCCGCCCCGAGGAGGTCGGCCACCTCCCGGGGGCCCAGGAACCCCGCCCGGGGCTCCCCGCCCCGGCTCAGGAGGCAGCGCGACCGCCAGGACACCGCAAACCGGGTGCCCGCCGCCCCCAGGGCCCCCTCGACCCACGTAGCGTCGCGCCGCCGCTCCGCCAGCCGGTCCAGGGAGGCTTCCCCAAACCCCGCCCCGCGCCGCTCCTGCCTTGCCCGTTCCATCGCCGCTCCCGTCACCCCCCGGCCGCCGTGGCGACGAGGGTAGCACAGGACGCCCGCGGCGGGCATTGCGCGCGGGGGCGGCCTCCCCTACCATCCCCGGCAGCCCCCCTCCCCTCCCGTGGAGCGCCCATGACCGACCCCACCGCCATCGACAACCTCCGGCTCCTGGGGGTCCCCGGCACCAACAAGGTGATGGCCGGGGAGCTCTCGCGCCTGGCTCGTCGGGCCTTCGACGATCGGCGCCTCCCCGAGCCCCACAAGGAGGGGCTCGGGGCCCAGGTGTACCCCTTCGACCCCGGGACCGCGGCCCTGGCGGTGCGCTACCACCGCACCTCCTCCCGGGTGCTGTGGGGCCTGTTTCAGAGCCGGGCGCCGCGGCTCGAGCCCTTGTACGCCGACCTCCTCGCCGCCATGCGCCGGGAGTCCCGGCCGTGGTTCTGGGACGGGGCGACCCTGAGCGTCTCCCCCGCCAACACCCACAGCTTCGCCGCCGGCGGCCGCCAGCTGGTGGGGGTGGTGAAGAACGCGGTGATCGACGGCGCCGCCCACCAGGGGGTCCGGCTGACGGTGGACCCCGAGGACCCGGACCTGTACCTGGAGGTTCGCATGCACGACGACCGGGTGACCGTCTCCCTGGACCTCGCCGGTCGGCCGATGAACCAGCGCGGCTACCGGGCCGACGGCGGGCTGGCGCCCCTGCGGGAGAATCTGGCCGCGGTGCTGGTGATGCTCGCCCGCTACGACGCCCGCCGCGAGCCCCTGGTGGACCCCATGGCCGGCTCCGGCACCCTCGCCATCGAGGCCGCGTGCATGGCCCAGGGTCGGCCGGTGTGGGTGGCGCCCCGCCAGCCGGCGGCCCGGCACCTGCCCCCCTTCACCGAGGCGTTGCGCCAGCCGGCGGAGCCGCTCTTCGGGGACACCGCGCCCTTCATCGTCGCCAACGAGCTGGAGGCCGCGACCCACGAGCTCTCCCGGGTCAACGTCGCCCGGGCCGGGGTGGCCGACGGGGTGGAGAACCGCCTCGGGGACTTCCGGCGCCTGGACCCGGGGGAGCTGCGGGGGGCGGCCCGGCGCCGGGGCTTCGCCCCGGACCAGGGGGTGATCCTGAGCAACCCCCCCTACGGCGAGCGCCTCGACCCGGGGGAGCTGGCCGCGCTGTACCGCGACCTGGGCCGCTGGTGCCGCCAGTTCCCGGGCTGGCGGGCGGGGTTCCTGGTGGCCAACGAGGGCTTCGAGGCGGCCTTCGGCGGCCGGCCCCGGATCAAGAAGCCCCTAAACAACGGGCCGCTGCGGGGGTATTTCTACTTGTACGAGATGTAGCGGGGGGGGCGTTGTCCACCACGGTCTTCGCTCCCGGGCCGGAGGCGCTCCCTAGCGCCAGGTGATGGACGGCTCCTGGCGGGCGGGCAGGCGGTGGTAACGGTGCACCGGGTAGCCGATCATCATCGGGTAGTGGGCGAGGTGGCCCGGCGGCAGGCCCACCGCCTCCCGGGCCCCCGGCGCGGCCAGGAGCGCCGCCTGCAAGAGCCCCGCCCAGCAGGTCCCGAGCCCCAGGGGCAGGGCAGCGAGCTCCAGGTAGGTCAAGGCGATGGTGCAGTCCACCAGGCCGTTGGACGCCTCCGGCGGGGCGGACGCCACCACCAGGGTGGAGGCGTTGCGCAGGATCCCGTCGTAGCCCCCGTCCCACGCCGCCACCAGGGGCGCGAAGTAGCCCGCCGCCGGGGTGTCGGGCCGGGCCGCGCAGAGCCCGCGCATCCAGGCGATGGTGAGGGCGGAGAGGGCGGCGAGCTTCTCCCGACCGCTCACCACGGTCCAGCACACGGTCTGGGAGTTGCTGGCGGTGGGGGCGTAGCGGGCGATCCGGATCAACCGCTCCAGGGCGGGCCGCTCCACCTCCCGGTCCCGGTACACCCGGATGGAGCGGCGGGACCGCAGAAACTGAACCGCCGCCTCCCAGGAGGGGGCGAGGCCTGGGGCGATGGTGGGGCAAGCCCCCACCGGCACCCCTTGGACGCTTACCGCCCCTTGGGGACAGACGGCCACGCAGTGCCCGCACCGCAGGCAGGACGCCTCGCGCTCCGGGGCCACGGCGGGGAAGCCCCCCGCCCCGCCCAGGTCGATGATCCGCCGCGGGCACTTTGCCGCGCACAACCCGTCCCGTCGGCACGCCTCTTCGTCTACCGTCAACCACGCCATGCCACGCCTCCTCCGGTGCATCGTAGCCGGTGCCCCGCCGGGCCCCGAGCACCCTTCATACCGGGAGAGGGCCGCGGGTGTCAAAGGGGGGCCCGGCTCCGCCAGCACGGGCGGCGACAGGGTCAGGGAGCCCCGGCCCCTCCCGAAAGCCGGGTGGATTCCAGAGGACGAACCCGGCGCAACGTAGACCTGGTCGCCTCCGGCCCCACGGGCCTTGCGTGGCGTCGTTGGGGCTTCGCGTAAGACCGGTCCTTCCCCTCGGTGGCGTCTTGCGTGAACCCGGTCGGCACGGTACAGAGTTTCGCCGGGGCGCGGTGAATCTTCCCCTGTTTCCACCCCGGTTTCCCTGAAAACGGCTCCCCTTTCCGTGGGACGGTTCTTGCATGGCCGGGGGGAGCACCTGCTGCGATGCCACTCTCTTTTGAACGGAGGACCCCATGAGACCGTACTTCAGCGCGATGCCCGCCTTCGGCCAGCCCCTCTCCGAGCGCCAGCTGGCCGGCGCCGCCGAGAGCGCGGCCGAGCTCGAGGCCTTCGCCGGGGCCCTGGCCGCCGAGGTCGCCCGGGTCAAGGGCGTCGGCCTGCCCGAGAAGAAGATCAACGAGCGCGGCCAGCTCACCATCTGGCAGCGACTGGAGTACCTGGTGGATCCGGGCACCTGGTGCCCGCTGCACACCATTTACGACCCCGCCAGCAACGACTACGGCACCACCGGCGTGGTGGACGGCCTCGGCCAGATCCAGGGCAAGTGGGCGGTGATCATCGGCTTCGACAACAAGGTGATGGCCGGGGCGTGGATCGCCGGGCAGTCCGACAACATCCTCCGGGTCACCGACCTCGCCAAGCGCCTCAACGTCCCCCTGGTGTGGCTGGTCAACTGCTCCGGCGTGGACCTGCCCAACCAGGAGCTCGTCTACCCCGACCGCCGGGGCGGCGGCGCCACCTTCTTCCGCCACGCCGAGCTCCAAAAGCTCGGGGTGCCGATCCTCGCGGCGATTTACGGCACCAACCCGGCGGGGGGCGGCTACCAGTCCATCAGCCCCACCGTGCTCTTCGCCCACAAGGACGCCAACATGGCGGTGGGCGGCGGCGGCATCGTCAGCGGCATGAGCCCCAAGGGGTCCTTTGACGAGGCCGGCTGCGAGGCCCTCATCGAGGCCACCCGCAAGTTCAAGGAAGAGGCCCCGGGGCGGGTCGAGATCCACGGCGACGTCACCGGCTTTTTTCGCTTCGTCCTGGAGGGCGAGAAGGAGGTCCTGGACGGGGTCAAGGCGTACATGCGAAAGCTCCCGGCCTACGACCCGGCGTTCTTTCGGGTGGCCGAGCCCAGGGCCCCGCGCTTTAGCCCCGCCGAGCTCGACCGGCTGGTGCCCGTGAACCCCAAACGAACCTACTCCTTCCCCGACGTCGTCGCCCGCCTGGTGGACGGCAGCGAGCATATGGAGTTCAAGCCCGACTTCGGGCCCGAGATCTACTGCGCACTGGTCAAGATCGACGGCTTTCTGTGCGGCGTCATCGGCAACAACCAGGGCTTTTTGCCCAAGGGCTACCCCGAGTACGCCACCTACCCGGGCATCGGCGGCAAGCTGTACCGCCGGGGCCTGATCAAGATGAACGAGTTCGTCACCTTGTGCGGCCGCGACCGGCTGCCGATCGTCTGGTTCCAGGACACCTCCGGGATCGACGTCGGCGACATCGCCGAGAAGGCCGAACTCCTGGGCCTGGGGCAGAGCTTGATCTACTCCATCGAGCAGACCGACGTGCCCCAGATGCTGGTGGTGCTGCGCAAGGGCACGGCGGCCGCCCACTACGTCATGGGCGGCCCCACCGCCAACAACCACAACGCCTTCACCCTGGGCACCCCCACCACCGAGATCGCGGTCATGCACGGCGAGACCGCGGCCGCGGCGAGCTACGCCCGGCGCCTGGTGAAGGAGAAGGACGCCGGCAAGCCCCTGGGGCCGGTGATGGAGAAGATGAATGAACTGGTGCAGGCCTACCACGACAAGAGCCGGCCCCTGTACTGCGCCAAGCACGGCTACGTGGACGAGGTGGTCAACCTGCCGGACCTGCGCTCCTACCTGGTGGCCTTTGCCGGCGCGGCGTACCAGAACCCCAAGAGCATCTGCGCCCACCACCAGATGATCCTGCCCCGGATCATCAAGGGGTAGCGGGGCTCCCCCTCGACGGGGAGGAGACCGTAGGTGAGTTCGAAGCTCGTCACCCTGGAAGACGCGGCGGCGCTGGTCCCGTCTGGGGCGTCGCTCTCGATCGGCGGCTTTACCAGCCAGCGCCACCCGACCGCGCTACTACGGGCCGTGGTGCGCCGGGGGGTCCGGGACCTGGCCGTGTACTGCCACTCCGCCGGCAGCGACGTGGACCTCTGGATCGGCGCCGGGTGCGTGCGTCGGCTGGAGGGCGCCTACCTCGCCGACGGCGTCTTTAGCCCCATCGCGCCCAACTGGCGGCGCTTCGTGGAGGCCGGCCGCCTCGCCTTCGAGGACTACTCCAACGCCGCCATGATGGCCCGCTTCGCCGCCGGGGCCATGGGCCTCCCCTTCTTCCCCACCCGCTCCATGCTCGGCACCGATCTTCTGGCCCGGGAGGGCCTGGACCCCGCGGGGCGGCAAGCCGACCCGAGCGCAGCGCCCCGCAAGGCCGCTGTGCTCGACTGCCCCTTCACCGGCCAGCCGGTGGTGTTGGTGCCGGCGATTCGCACCGACCTCTGCCTGCTCCACGTGCAGAAGGCGAGCCCCCGGGGCCTGGTTCGCATCGAGGGCCAGGAGTTCCTGGACGTGCAGCAGGCCCTGGCCGCCCGGACCGTGGTGGTCACCTGCGAGGAGGTGGTGGAGGACGAGGAGCTGCGGCGGGACCCCGAGCGTAACCGACTCCCACCGTTCGCGGTGCACGCGGTGGTCCACGTCCCCTTCGGCTCCCACCCCCACAGCGTGCACAACTACTACGACTACGACCCCGACCACCTGACCCTGTACGCCCGCCTGGCCCGCTCCGACGCCTCCTTTGGAGAGTACCTGGAGCGCTTCGTCTTCGGCCCCAAGGACCACGCGGGGTACCTGGCGGCGGTGGGCGGCGAGGCCCGCCTCGACGAGCTGCGGGCCCGCTCCGGGCTCGGCTACAACCCGAACCTCAAGCGGCGGTGAGGAGGCTGGCGTGCCGACCCAAGGGTTCTCCACCCTCGAGATCATGGCGGTGGCCGCGGCCCGGGAGATCCGGGACCGGGAGGTGGTCTTCGCGGGCACCGGCCTGCCCATGCTGGGGGCGATGCTGGCCCAGCGCACCCACGCCCCGGACCTCACGGTGGTCTTCGAGGCCGGGGGCGTCGCCCCCCAGATGCTTCACCTCCCCATGAGCGTGGGGGACTCCCGCACCCTGGTGGGCGCGGCCCAGGCGTCGGGGCTCTTCGACGTCTTCACCTACATCCTGCAGGGAGGGCGGGTCGATGTGGGCTTTCTCGGCGGGGCCCAGATCGACCGCTACGGCAACCTCAACTCCACCGCGCTCGGGGACTACCGCCGGCCCGCGGTGCGCTTTCCGGGCAGCGGCGGCTCCGCCGACGTGGCAGCCCTGTCGGGCCGCACGGTGGTGATCGCCCGGCACGAGAAGCGCCGGTTCGTGGAGCGGGTCGACTACCTCACCAGCCCCGGCTGGCTCACCGGCGCCGACGCCCGGGAGCGGGCGGGGATCCCCGGCGGCGGCCCGGCCGCGGTGGTCACCACCCTGGGGGTCCTGCGCTTCCGCCCCGGCACCCGGGAGCCGTATCTGGCGTCCTTCCACCCCGGCCAGACCGCCACCTCGGTGCAGGCCGAGACCGGCTTCCCCCTCGACCTCACCGAAGCCTCCGAAACCCCCCACCCCACCG
>JBBIIA010000174.1:0-8257 GCA_037446775.1 Deltaproteobacteria bacterium | reverse complement strand
CCGGCAAACGATCGGGGATCAACGACGCTCGCCACAATCCTGCGGCGCTCCTCCTTGGAAGAGAGCCGACGAACTACGCAGTAGAAACCGCTTGGATACAGCCACTTCTCCGTGTCTTCGTTGCGGACGATGGCATTCGGCTTCTTCGTCTTCGCCATGGGCCACAGCGTTCCGAGGCCGCTGAAATGGCCGGGATAAAGCAGAGGGACCGTGCCAGCCTCCGGTGTCGCGCGCAGGTATTTCTTGAGGCGAAAATCGACGACCGGACCCGTAGACACCCTTAGCCCAAGGTCGCTCAGCGTGTACCGAATCGTCGGCGACGCGTCGATGGCGCATTTGGGCGACGTCGGCACGTGGATAAACCGCTCGGTGTCAGTTGGGGACACAATCCTTTCAAATGGATGCTCCCGTATCACTAGGTCAGCGAAGGTGTCATCGGTTGACGTAGAGACGATCACAGGCCCTTGTTTTCCACCACGCTCTAGCCTAACAATGACGTTTTCTTGCAGAACATCGTCGTCCTTGAACGCCATACTACGAGACCCAAACAGATGCATGTACCGGATCGCTGCCCGATCCAGAACGAACTCACGAAACGGACGATAATATGGCCCGTTACAAAAACTGCGAGGAATGATCGCGACAATCTGGCCACCCTCTGCTGCCAAAGCAACAGAGAGCGCCACAAAGGCAGAGTACAGGTTCACCGTCTCGATACCGATGCTGCGCAAGGCTAGGCGATGCGTCGATCTACTACTGATCTTCTTGTAAGGAGGGTTCAGGATAGCGTGCGTATACCTTGGAAGCGGTTCCGCAAACAGATCTCCGGCAAGCCCGTCAACGGCCGCACGGACGAAATCTGTTTCCCGGAGAGTCATGGAAACCCCCGGCTGCCCTTCATAAGTTGCTAGAGTCCGTCCCAGGCATGCGCGCAGAGAGCCATCGATCTCAAAGGCGTCCACCTCTACTCGCTCGAACCGAAGGCTACCCGTCCGGCACCTCTCCAAGAACGCCACGGAAAGAGAACCAATGCCGGCCCCGGCATCGAGCAATCGGCAACTGCCCTCGGCAGCCGGGAAGAGGCTGGCCATGAACGCCGCGGTGCGCTCGGGGGTGAAGAACTGACCGTACTGCGACTTCTTCGCCGCCGCGGTGTTCCGTGAAAGCTGCAATCTGGACTGTTCAACCGTCGACAGCACCATCCACCACCTTGATTAACCTGTTCCCTCTCCACCAGCGGTCGCGGGCGACGCCGCGGCGGGTCGGGAGAAAGAGACCAATCAGCCGACCGCCTTCTGCCGTGTCCTTGAGGCGTCGGTTTCGTGCGACAACGGGACCAGACGGATCGCAACCTCACACCCCACCGCCCGCGCATACTTCTTGAGCGTCGCCACCGACGGCGAGTGTTTGCCCGCGGCCTCCAGGCGCGAGACCGCGCTCTTGGTCGTCCCCATGGCGTCCGCGACCTCCTCCTGGGTGAGCCCCGCCCGGCGGCGCGCGCCAAGGAGTTCTCGGACGAGCAGGTACTCGTCCGCTAGCGCGTCGTACGCCTCGGCAAAGCCCTTGCGCCCCCGGGCGTTCTCGAGAAACGCGTCGTGGTCGTGGGGGACGGGCTCGCATTCGAGATCAGCCATCGTGCACCTCCTTCATCCTCCGATGCCGGGCGGCCACGATTCGACCTCCTCGAGCACCCGGCGGTTGAAGTAGTCGACGGAGTACGGCATGGCGAAAAGTTAGCAAATCCGAGAACACGCGTCAACCCGGCCTGCCAAGAGCTGGGGCAACCCTCACCGGGTGTTCCTGGGACAGGGCACGGGGATAGACGCCTACCCCCTGGGCGCCACCCGGACCTCCACCGCCCGGGCGTGGGCCTCCAGGCCCTCCAGGCGCGCCAGGTGGAGGACCTCGGGAGCCAGGGCCTCCAGGGCCTCCCGGGCGTAGGAGACCACGCTGGTGCGCTTGACGAAGTCTTCGACCCCCAGGGGCGAGAAGAAGCGGGCAGTGCCCGCCGTGGGCAGCACGTGGTTGGGGCCCGCCGCGTAGTCCCCCAGGGCTTCGGGGGTGTGGTGGCCCAAAAACACCGCCCCGGCGTGGCGGATCGAACCCAGGAGGTCCCAGGGCCGCTCCACCGCCAACTCCAGGTGCTCGGCGGCGAAGTCGTCGGCCAGGCGGCACGCCTCGGCCAGGGTCGCCACCGCGAACACCCCGCCCCGGTCCTCCCAGCTCTTCCGAGCGGTCTCCTGGCGCGGCAGGCGACCGAGCTGGGCCTCCACCTCGGCGGCGACCCGGGCGCCAAAGGCCGCGTCGGTGGTGACCAGGATGGCCGTCGCCATCTCGTCGTGCTCGGCCTGGGACAGAAGGTCCGCCGCCAGGTGGGCCGGGTCGCCGGAGCCGTCGTTCACGATCAGGATCTCGCTCGGTCCCGCCACCATGTCGATGTCCACCCGGCCGTACACCAGGCGCTTGGCGGTCGCCACGTAGATGTTGCCCGGCCCCACGATCTTGTCCACCCGGGGCACGGTGGCCGTGCCGTAGGCGAGCGCCGCCACCGCCTGGGCGCCCCCCACCCGGTACACCTCCCGGACCCCGCACAGCCAGGCCGCCCCCAACACGTGGGGGTTGGCCTCGCCCCGGGGGGTCGGGCTCACCAGGGCGAGTCGCTCCACCCCGGCGACCACCGCGGGCACCGCGTTCATCAAGACGCTGGAGGGGTAGCTCGCCTTGCCCCCCGGGACGTACAGCCCCACCGCCGCCAGCGGGGTGACCCGCTGCCCCAGCACCACCCCCGGCTCCTCGGCAAACCAGGACTGGGGCCGCTGGCGCTCGTGGAAGGCGCGGATCCGGCCGTGGGCGAGCTCCAGGGCGCGGCGGTCCGGGGCGGGCAGGGAGCGCCAGGCGGCTTCGAGCTCCGCCTCGGGCACCTGGAGCTCCCCGGCGGCCCACCGCACCCCGTCGAAGCGCTCGGTGTACTCCAGGAGCGCCTCATCCCCTCGGCGGGCGACGTCCTCGACGATGGCCCGCACCGGGGCTTCCACGTCGGGGGCCCCCTCGACCTCCCGGCGGGCGAGGCGCCCGAAGGCCGCGGCAAAGCCCGGCTGCCCCTGGACCCAGATCGGCTTCATGGCGTGCCCTCCAGGCGGGCCTTGAAGCCCCGCACCAGATCCGCCACGGGCCCGGTGCGGGTCTTCATGCTGGCCCGGTTGACGATCAGCCGGCAGGTGGACTCGAGGATCGTCTCCACCTCCACCAGCCCGTTCTGCCGCAGGGTCTCCCCCGAGCTGACCAGGTCGACGACTTGATCCGCCAGGCCCACCAGGGGGGCGAGCTCGATGGAGCCGTACAGCTTGATCAGCTCGACCTGGACCCCCTTCTTGCGGAAGTGGGCCTCGGCCAGCCGCGGGTACTTGGTGGCCACCCGCACCCGGGACCACCCGGCGGCGCCCCCCCGGCTGCGCACGTCCCGGGGCTCGGCCACCACCAGCCGGCAGTACCCGAAGCCGAGGTCCAGGGGCTCGTACACGTCGGGCTCCTGCTCCAACAGGACGTCCTTGCCCACCACCCCGAGGTCGGCGGCGCCGTGCTCCACGTAGGTGGTCACGTCCTGGCTGCGCACCACCAGGAACCGGTACCCGGGCACCTCGTGGACGAGGCGCCGGGAGTCGGCCAGCACGTGGCGGCAGCGCACGCCCCCGGCTTCCAAGAGGTCCAGGGTGTCTTCCAGGATCCGGCCCTTGGGGAGGGCCAGGGTCAAGCCGTCGGGCATGGGGGCCTCAGGAAGGGGTCAGGGGTCAGGGGTCAGGGGTCGGGGGTCCCTGTAGGAGAGGCCGGCGGCCGCGAACCGTGTTGGATGGAGGCGCCGGATATCCAGCATCGATCGCTCACTCCTTCACCCGGTGGATCTGGGCTCCCAGGCGGGCGAGTTTGTCGTCGAGCCGTTCGTAGCCGCGGTCGAGGTGGTAGACCCGGGAGACCACCGTGGTGCCTTCGGCGGCGAGGCCGGCGAGCACCAGGGCGGCGCTGGCCCGCAGATCGGTGGCCATCACCCGGGCCCCCGACAGGCGCTCCACCCCCCGCACCACCGCGGTCGCCCCCTCCACCCGCACGTCGGCCCCCATGCGGGTGAGCTCGGGCACGTGCATGAACCGGTTCTCGAAGATCCGCTCGTTGATCACGCTCAGTCCCCGGGCCCGGGTCATCAACGCCATGAACTGGGCCTGCATGTCGGTGGGAAACCCCGGGTGGGGGCTGGTGCGCACGTCGACGCTGCGGCGGGCGGGGCGCCCCCGCACCCGCGCCCTCCGGCCCCCCAGGTCCTCGACTCCGGCCCCGGCCTCCCGCAACTTCTCCACCAGGGCGTCGAGGTGCTCGAGGCGGAGGTTCTCCACCGTCACGTCGCCGCCGCACAGGGCCGCCGCCACCAAAAAGGTACCGGCCTCGATGCGGTCGGGGATCGGCTCGAAGGCATAGGGAGCGAGCCGTTCGACGCCGTCGATCTCCACCACCGCCGACCCGGCGCCCCGGATGCGGGCCCCCATGGCGTTGAGGCACTCGGCCAGGTCGACCACCTCGGGCTCCCGGGCCGCGTTCTCCAGGACCGTGGACCCCTCGGCCAGGGCCGCCGCCATCATCAGGTTCTCGGTGCCGGTCACCGTGGGGAGGTCGAAGACGAACCGGTTGCCCTTGAGCCGCTCGGCTTCCACCTCCACGTAGCCGTGCTCGAGCCGCACCCGAGCCCCCAGGGCCTCCAAGCCCTTGAGGTGCTGGTCGATGGGCCGGGCGCCGATGGCGCACCCCCCGGGCAGGCTCACCCGGGCCTGGCCGAAGCGGCCCACCAGGGGCCCGAGTACCAGCACCGAGGCCCGCATGGTCTTGACCAGCTCGTAGGGCGCCTCGCGGCCCGGCACCTCGGCGGCGTCGATGGCGAGCCCCCCGCCCCCGGCCTCCACCCGCACCCCGAGGTGACCCAGGAGACGGGTCAGGGTGCGCACGTCGGCGAGCCCCGGCACCCGCTCCAGCCGGCTTACGCCGGGAGCCAAGAGCGCCGCCGCCATCAGCGGCAGCACCGCGTTCTTGGCCGGGCTCACCGTCACGGTGCCCCGCAGTTCCCTACCCCCCTCGATGACGATTGCGTCCATGTTCTCCTGGGAGTTGGTCCGTTGTCCGTGGTCCGTGGTCCGTGGTGGACCTGCAATCCCCCCGCAGGGCAGCCACCCCCCCTACTCGCTACTCCCTACGCCCTACTCGCCTACGGGCACACGCCGCCCTTACGTGGCCCCCGTAGTCGCTTCGCAGGTGGGGCGTTTCGAAGGCACCGGTGGCCTCGATCAGGGCGGCCACCGCGTCTTGTTGGCCGGCGCCGAACTCCACCGCCAGCCACCCCCCGGGGGCGAGGTGGGCCGGCGCCGCGGCGATCACCTCCCCCAGGCACGCCAGCCCGTCGGGGCCGCCGTCCAGGGCCAGGCGCGGGTCGAACCGGGCGACCTCGGGTTCTAGGGTCGCGAGCTCCGCCGTGGGGATGTAGGGGGGGTTCGACACCAGGAGGTCGAACCGCTCCCCGGCCAGGGGCCCGCACCACTCGCCGTGGCGGAGATCGAGGCGCGGGGCCAGCCCGAGCCTCGCCGCGTTGACCCCGGCCACCGCCAGCGCCTCGAGGGAGGCATCGACCCCCACCCCGGTCCAGCCCGGCCGCTCGGAGAGGAGCGCCAGGGCGATGGCCCCGGAGCCCACCCCCAGGTCCGCCAGGCGCCCGGCGTCCCCCATCCGCTCCAGGCACGCCTCTACCAGCACCTCGGTATCGGGTCGGGGCACCAGGACCCGCCGGTCCACCCCGAACTCCAGGGACCAGAACTCACGCACCCCGGTGATGTGGGCCGTGGGCTCCCGACGCGCCCGGCGGCGCAGGGCCTCCCGGTAGGCGTCGACCTCCGCCTCGGCCAGGGGCTTGTCGAAGTCCACGTACAGCCGGATCCGGGGCACCCCGAGGATCCGCGCCAAGAGCACCTCGGCGTCGAGTCGGGGCGACGGGACCCCCCGCTGCCCCAGGAACTCGGCGGCGAGCCGCACCAGCTCCAGGGGGGTGCGGGCCACGGCGCCTACCCCTCGCCCCGGCCCAACACCTCGGCCTGGACGTGGGCCACCAGGGCGTCCACCAGGGGGTCGAGGCGGCCCTCCATGATCTCGGGCAGCCGGTGCAGGGTGAGGTTGATCCGGTGGTCGGTGACCCGGGTCTGGGGGAAGTTGTAGGTGCGGATGCGCTCGCTGCGATCCCCCGACCCCACCTGGGCCTTGCGCTCCTCGCTCCGCTCGCTGGCCGCCTCGCGCTCGGCCTGCTCGAAGAGCCGGGCCTGGAGGATCTTGAGGGCCTTGGCGCGGTTCTTGTGCTGGGACTTCTCGTCCTGGCAGGCGACCACGATCCCCGACGGCAGGTGGGTGATGCGCACCGCCGACTCGGTCTTGTTGACGTGCTGGCCCCCGGCCCCCCCGGCCCGGAAGACGTCCATCTTCAGGTCCTCGGGGCGGATGTCCACGTCCACCTCGTCGGCCTCGGGCAGCACCGCCACGGTCACCGCCGAGGTGTGGATGCGGCCGCACGCCTCGGTCTCCGGCACCCGCTGCACCCGGTGGACCCCGCTCTCGAAGCGGAGCCGGCTGTACACCCGGCTGCCGCGGATCAGCGCCACCACCTCCTTGAAGCCGCCGATCCCGGTCTCGTTGGTGCTCAACACCTCCACCTGCCAGCCCTTCTCCTCGGCGTAGCGGACGTACATGCGGAAGAGCTCGGCGGCAAAGAGGGCGGCCTCTTCGCCCCCGGTGCCGGCCCGCACCTCCAGGATGACGTTCTTCTCGTCCAGGGGGTCCTTGGGCAGGAGGTAGAGTTGGACCTGACGCTCCGCCTCGCCGAGGCGGGCCTCGACGGCGTCGAGCTCCTCCCGGGCCAGTTCCCCCATCTCCGGGTCGCCCAACAGGCCCCGGGCCTCGGCGGCCCGGTGCAAGAGGTCCCGGTACTCGCGAAACGCCTCCACCACCTCGTGGAGCTCGCTGTGCTCCCGGGTGAGGCTGCGATAGCGGTCCAGGTCGGTTAGCACCGACGGGTCGGAGAGTTCGCGGGTGACGCGCTCGAAGCGCACCTCGACCTCACCGAGCTTGGCGAGCAGTTGGGAAGCGGCTTGGGCCATGGCGTGCCTAGGAGGAGAGGGCGGCGGCGACCTCGCGCCGCGCCGCGGCGGGCTCGCCGCAGGAGTAGGCGCCCTCGGGACAGGCGCCGGCGACGCAGCCCGGGCCGGCGCCCCGAAACAAGTGGGGCGCCAGGGGGGTCACCGCCCCGAGCACGGCCAGGGCCAGGGCCCGGATCTCCCACTGGGCCCGGCGGCAGGTCCGCTGGGCGAAGAAGTGCCGGAGCTCCCGGGCGTTCATCGACATCACCAGGCGGGTCTCGCAGGCGTTGGGCAGAAGGTAGCGGGCGTCCTCGGCGGGCACCCCGTCGTCCACCATGGCCGCGTACCGGGCCCACAGCTCGTCGAGCAGGGCGCGAAACCGGGGCCCGTGGTCGGGGTGGGCGTCCACCGAGGGGGGCACCACCGCCTGCACCTCCTTGAGGCGCACGTACCGCTGGCTCTGCTGGGAGTAAGAGGCCAGCCGGTGGCGCACCAGCTGGTGCGAGCACGCCCGGCTGACCCCCTCGACCCCCAGGCTGAACTGGGCGTGCTCCAGGGCCGACAGGTGCCCCATGGAGAGGAGCTTGGCGAGGAGCGACGCGACCTCGTCCTCCGACAGGTCGCGCTTGAGCTCCCCCACCGACCGGGCCGAGTAGCACAGCCGCGCCGCCAGGGCCACGGTGCGCTCGGGCTCGGGGGTGTGGCTGAGCACCTCCACCCGAGGGGCCACGGTCCCCTACTTCGCGGCCATGCCGTACTTGCGCATGAACCGCTCCACCCGGCCGGCGGTGTCCATCAGCTTCTCCTTGCCGGTGTAGAACGGGTGGCAGGCGGAACACACCTCGGTCTTGATCTCCTTCTTCGTCGACCGCGTCTCGAAGGTGTTGCCGCAGGTGCAGATCACGTTGGTCACGTTGTACTTGGGGTGGATACCGTCCTTCATGGCTCTCTCCTACAAAACGGACGGCCGCCGCCGCCCACGGGGATGGTCAGGAAACGCGGGAGGTTATCACCCGAGCGCCGGTCTCCGCAAGGATCGGATTGGGCTCTGGATATTCGACATAAGGCTCGGCGCGAGGGGGATGGGGCCCTGGAATGGGAGG
>JBBIIA010000173.1:2277-8270 GCA_037446775.1 Deltaproteobacteria bacterium | reverse complement strand
GGGGTCGGTCGCGCCGCCGTGGGCCGAGGACAACGTCGCTTTTCGCGGGACACTTCTTTCGAGTGGTGTAGAGGATGCTGGGAAAGGAGAGGATGTCCCGTGGCTACCCTTCCTGCCCCACAGACAGCCGACCTTTCCCGCCGCTGCCTGACCCGTTCCCCGCCGGCAGGATCCCCCCCTGCCCCTCCCTGGCCTTCACCAATCCCCCCCCGGGGACGATTACAACGGGTAGGGGGTCTGGCGGTGCTCGACTCCGTGGCAACGCAAGGAGCACCAGCCCTCGCGGGCGCCCGTGCTCGCGAAGCGCAGCTCGCCCTGATCGTTGGCGGCCACCACCCCGAGATCGAAGTTGACCAGCCAGGCGCCGCTCGTTACCCCGTGGGGGGTGTGGCAGACGCTACACGGGACCTGTCGCTCCACCACGTACCGTCGGTGGCGCGGGAAGCTGTCGTTGGCGAGGATGCTGTCCCGGCGGTGGCACCCGTAGCACAGGGCGTAGGCGCCCGCGCCCTCGGCGGTCCCGGCAGCGGTCTGGTAGGCGCGGGCCAGGAGGGACGGGTAGATCGACCCATGGACCCCCCGGGGTCCGGCCCCCCCGGCTGCGGGCCCCTGGTCGCTGCCGTGGCAGTCGCTGCAAGCGAGCACCTTGCCCCGCCACGCCGCCTCGATGCTCGGGATCGTCCGACCCGTGGGCCCGAGCACCGGGTGGAAGGAGGCGTTCCCGAGGCCGAACCGAAGACCCAGGTTGGGCTCGGGGAGGTGGCGGTTCACCCGGGGGGCAGGCTGGCCCGGGGAGGCCGCATGGCATCGAAAGCAGACTTGGACCTCGGCGGTCGCGGTGGGCACCGGGGTCCCCGAGGCGCTCGCCCCGCGCACTCCTGCCAGGGGACCGTCCACGCCGTCGCCGCCGCGGGCCGCGTGGGGGTTGTGGCAGTCGGTGCACTCCACGTGCCGGGTCGGGACGACCGCGGCTTCGGCGGGATCGTGGCTTCCGAGAAAGCCATCCACCCGGTGCCTGGAACCCTTCTGGAAGTCGGCCTTGACGTTTTTGGTCGCCACCGTGCCGTCGTGGCAGATCAAGCAGTTGTCCTCCTCGCGGGCGCGCAGGAGCAACCGCGCCGCCCCCTGGGCGGTGTGGGCCTTGTGGCACCCGAGGCAGGCGGCACCCCGCACCGTGGTCGCTGCGGCGTGGGGCCATCGGGGCTCGCTGGCCGCCGCGAGGCTCGCCCCGGAGGTCCCGTGGGCCGAGAGCTCCCACCCGGTCGGCCGATGGCACTGCCGACACAGGGCCGAATCCCCGTTGGCGGTGACCAGGAAGGGCGGGTAGGTGTCGTCGTGGGGGTCGTGGCAGCTGGTGCACTGGAGCTGCCCGGCGCCGTCGAGGCGCACCGCCCCGGTGAGGAGTTCGGGGGAGAGGAGATCGGCACCGCCCGCGGTCACCGCCGCCGCATAGGCGAAGGAGACGGGGTGGTCGTCTCTGAGGTCGGTGCCCAAAAGCCCGCCCCGGGCCGCGGGCATGGTCGACACCCCCCCCGCCATGGGGAAGGGGACGGTGCGGCTGAGCACCGCCCCGAAGGCGATGGTCCCGTCGTGGCAGGAGAGACACAGGATCGACGCGCCGGTGGGCTGGCCGGGTGCCGCCTTGAGGGTAGAGCTCCCGTAGGGCTGGTAGGCGGCCGTGGAGGCCCGCCGGTTCCACAGGGGCGCCCGGGTCGAGGCCCGGTGGGGGATGTGGCAGAAGACGCAGATCCCGCTCTCCCGGGTGGCCCGGACGGGCCCGGGGCCGCGGACGGAGAGGTTGTGGGCCGTGGTCTCGATCCCCGCCCGGGCCGAAGCGAGGCCCATCAGGGAGGCGAGGGCAGCCGCGGCGATCCGGCGTCCCATGGTCACTCCTCGTCGGCGAGGCGAAACCGCTGCACCCGCCCGTTGTAGGTGTCGGCCACGTACAAGACCCCCCCGGGGGCCAAAAACACCCCCGCGGGCAGCCAGAACTCCCCGGGGGCCTGGCCCAGGCCGCCCAGGGCGAGCAGGAACCCCCCCTCGGGGTCGAACACCTGGAGCACGTGGAAGAGCCCGTCCACCACGTACCGGCGGCCCGAGGTGCCTACCGCCAACCCCTTGGGGCGGGCGTGGGCCCCGCCGCCGTCCCCGAGTTCCCCGAAGGCCCCCAGGGGGGCGCCGTCGGCCCCGAAGGTCTGAACCCGGAAGTTCAAGGTGTCCGCCACGTGGAGGCGCCCAGCCGGATCGACCCACGCCGCCGTCGGGTGGTTGAACTCGCCCAGGCCGCGGCCGCGGCCCCCGAAGCTCCCCTGACCATCCCCGGCGGCGTCGAACCTCAGCACCCGGTGGGCCCCCGCGTCGACCACGTACACCCGGCTCCCGTCGGGCGCCACCGCCACCCCCGCCGGCCGCACCAGGACGGCTCCGCCGCCCCAGGGGCGGGCCTCCGGGGCGCCCGGGGGGATCGCGAAGACCCGGGCCAGGGCCGAATCCACCACCAGCACCGTACCGTCCGGGGTGAGGGCGAGGGCCACCGGGGAAGGCAGGGGGCTCGCCCCAGGCCCCGCCAGCAGTCGGTAGGTCCCGGCGCCGGGGTCGAGCCGATGGACCCCGGCAGCCCCGGGATCGGCCACGAAGAGGACGCCGGCCGGCGTCGCGACGACCGCCATGGGGCGCACCAGGCGGGGCTCGGGCCGGCCGGCGAGCCAGTCTCCCAGCCCTGCCCAGAAGCCGCGACCGATCCCGAGGTCCGCCGGCCGCGCCACCGCCCCGGCGTAAGCGATGCGTAGGACCGCCGGCGGGGACGGCCAGACCAGGCCTGGCGGCGGGGCGGCCGGGGCCCGGGGCGCGCCGGCGCACCCGGCCGCCGCCAGGGCACCCAGGACCAGCCACCGCACCGCTAGCAGTCGAGGAGCAAGGGTCTTGGACAAGGCGTCACCCTCCTGCCGGGCGCCTCGGGGAACAGGGGTCCTTCGACAGGATCACAGGACAAAACCTGATGCCTTTTGGAAAACCCAACATCCTGTCCATCCTGTCAAAAAGCCCCCCCTCGTGCCTCGGCGGCCCGAGGCGACGCCTCGTTAGAACTCCCGGCGCAGGTAGGCCGAGGCGGCCAAGAGCCGCCGCTCCGCCGGCCCCTGCGCCTCGGCCCGCCAGCTCCCCTCGGCCCCCGCCCGCAGCTGCCCCAGGCCCCACTCCCCCCGCAGGCGCGCGAACCAGGCGCGGCGCCCCAGGGTGGGGCCCCGGTCGTCTTCGTAGCCCGCCTCGGCCCCCAGGACCACCCGGGGCCAGGGGCGGGCGTCGAGCCGCGCGGTCGCCCCCCACAGGTCGGTGTCCTCCGCCGAGGCGCCGTAGTCCACCACGGTCCGCCGCAGTCCCACCCGCCAGGCGTGCTCCCCGGCTCCCCTCCCCTCCAGGTACGCCCCGTAGGCCTGACGCCGGGCGGGCGAGAGCTCCTCGTCCCGGTCCTCCCCCTCGACCTCGACGCCCCAGGCGCCCTCGCCTAGGGGCGCCCTGACGCAAAACCCGGCGGTCGCCACCTCGGCGGAGTTGAGCGCCCGCAGCGGCTCCCCGGAGCGTCGGCGGCGGTCCAGGTCGCGATAGCGGGCGTACGCCGTCACCAGGCCCTGGTAGGACCAGGAGAGCCCCAGGGTCTGATCCACGGCCCCGTACCCGAAGGAGCCGGCCGGCGCGTAGGCGTAGTCCACCAGCACGGCCTCCCCGGCCGCGATGCGCGACCCGGCCAGGCGCTGGAGGGAAACCACCGCCCCCAGCGCAAAGGCGCGGTAGTCTATCCCCTCGGCAAACGCTTGGCTCCGCGTCGCGTTGAAGACCCGCACCGAGCCGAGCTCGGCGCCTTCGCGGGCGAGCCGCACCGGGTCGAACCCGGGCAGGGTCACCTCCTCCCCCACCACCCTCACCAGGGGCGCCGTCGACCGCTGCTCCCCCCGGGAGTAGTCGCCCCGGTAGGTGACCTCCAGGCGCCCCACCGGGAGCCGCTTGCGGTACGCGAGATCGCCTTCGATCCCCCGCTCGTCCGCCGACAACCCCGGCACCTCGCTCTCCTCGACCCGGCCCTCGAGCCGGGAGAAAAGGCTCTCGTACAGCTGGTGGGACAGCCCCAGGCGCAGGCCCCGGTTGGCGGTCTCGTCGCCGTCGGTGGTAACGTCGCGCCACTGGAACCGACCGAAGCCCTGGAGCCGCTCGGCGAGTTGCCCGAACCCCGAGGAGGAGACCCGTAGCTCCCGCCGCTCGGGCTCCCCCGACTCCCAGGTGCCGGCGACCCGATTCTGCAGCCGCACCGGTCGGCTCGCCCCCAGGCGGTGGGAGGACGCGAGCTCGGCCACCTGAACCGTGCGGTCGGTCCGGCGAATCGGCAGGTCGGTGGCGCCGCTCGCCGAGTGCCGCTCCTCCCGAGTCAAAGAGGCCCGAAGGTTCGCCAGGGAGTGGAGCGGGGCGTGCACCACCACGCCCAGGTGGTCGACGGTCTCGTCGGTAACGTGCCGGGCCCCGCTCCCCTCCTGGGTGTGCCGGTAGGCCTGGACCTCGACCGCCAGGGGCGACAGCGCCCGCACGGCCGCGGACGCCCCGTAGCGGGTGTCGGTGACCCGAAAGCGTTCGGCTACCGCCAGGGCCACCGGCGGCGTAGACCGGACGTAGTAGAGCGCGCTGGGGAAGGCGTTGGCCTCCAGGAGCGACAGCCGCGCCGACAGGCGGGTGAAGGCCCCTGCCCCCCCTTCGTCGTTCCCGGGCCCCCGCGCCTGCTCCTGGGCCAGGGTGAGCCCGGCGCCCAGCTCGAGCTGGGCGAGGTTGGGATGGTAGAAGTAGCTGCGGGTCGCGACCCCGACCTCCTCTTCCAGAGCCACCGAGCGGCGCGCCGCGGCCGCCCCCGCCCCGGACAGCCGACTCCGGTCGGTCTCGGTCAGGGAGCGGAGTTCGGCGAAACCCGTCACCGAGGTCAGGCGGAAGGGGGCGACCTCGGCGGCCCGCCCCGGACCGGCCAGGAGCACGGCGGCGATCGCCCCCCACCCCACCCCCCTTCCGGTCGTTCCCCGTCGCCCGACCACCGGCCTACCGCCGCAACTTGGGTTTGGCCGAGCTGTGGGGCTCGTGGCAGCGGGTGCAGCCGCGCCGGTCCTCGATCATCCGGTCCACGTGGGAGCTCCCCCCTCCGTGGCACTCCCCGCACAGGACCAGGAGCCCCGCCTTGAGGAGGGACTCCTCGCCCCCCCCGTGCACCCGGTGGCACTCGAGGCAGCCGCCGCCGGTCGCCGGGTCATGGCGGACGGCCTCGCCCATCAGGGCCGCGTCGTGGCACTCCCAGCACAGCCCCGGCAGGGCCTGGCGCAGCAGCCCCGGAAACGGCGAACCGTGGGGGTCGTGGCAGGCGAGGCAGTCCCCGTCGGCTACTGGTTCGTGGGGGACCGCGGCCCCGGGGAGGTCGTGGCAGCGCCCGCACAGGTCCCGACCGGAGGCCACCAGGTGCTTCTGGCCCCCCCCGCGGTGGGAGACGTGGCACTCCACGCACTGTCCCCCCGCCGCGGGGCCGTGGGTAAGCCGGTCCGGCGCCAGGCTCCCCTCGGCGGCGTGGCACCGGAAGCACGGCTCGCCCGTCGGGCCGAGTCGCAGCAGGGCAAAGGCGTCCGCGGCGTGGGCTTGGTGGCAGGCGGTGCACGGGGCCTCGCCGGAGCCCCGGGCGTGGGCGGCGACCCCAGCCACCTCTCCCTGGTCGTGGCAGTCGGCGCACAGCGCCGCACCCGCCCGGCGCAGGAGGGGGGCGGCCTTGCCGCGGTGGGGGTCGTGACACGCGAGGCACTCGCCCCCCCCCGTCGGCTCGTGGACCACCTCGCCCCGGACCACATCGGGGTCGTGGCACTCCCAGCACAGCCCCGGCACCTGCGCGGTGCGGTTGCCCGCCCGGCGGTCGTGGCAGTCGCCACAGGCGCCGGCGGCGAAGGGCTCGTGGGCAGAGGCGGGGGCAGGCACCGCCGGGG
>JBBIIA010000173.1:0-2177 GCA_037446775.1 Deltaproteobacteria bacterium | reverse complement strand
CCGCCGGGGTAGGCGCCGCGAGGGGCGGCACGCCGTCGAAGAGCGTGTTCAACACCCGATGGCGCAAGCCCGCTTCACACCCCCCCAGGGCGAGGGCTACGGCGAGGAGCGCCACCCCCGGGGGGCGCCCCTTGTTCACGTACCGCCCCGGCGCCGGCCGAACCCGAAGAGCACGACCTTCTCGCCCCCGAACTGGTTGGTGACCGCCACCAGGTACTCCAGCTCGAACCCAGGCGCGGCGTAGCGCTGGAAGTGGTCTACGTTCTCGTAGTCGATGGCGATGCCGGCCGGCAGGCTCAACCGCCCGGGCCCCGCGGCGGGCCCGCCGAAGTAGAGCAGGAGCCGCCCCTCGGGGTCGAAGATCTGCACGTTCTCGAAGGCGGCGTCCACCACGTAAAGCCGCCCCTCCCGGTCCACCGCCACCCCCTTGGGCCGCGCGAACTGGCCCGGGGAACTGCCCAGGGACCCGATGGTCTGGACGAGCCTCCCGTCCGGCGCGAAGCGCTGGACGCGACCGTTGATGGCATCCGAGACGTAGACGTGGTCGTCGGGCCCCAGGGTCATGGCCGTGGGGCCGAGGAGGTCCCCCTGGCCGGGGCCGCCGAACGCCCCCAGGAGCACCCCCCGGTCCCAGTCCAACACCACCACCCGGCGCCCCTCGAGATCGGTGGCGTACAGCCGGCCGTCGGCCACCCCCACCCCCCCGGGCCGGAACGGCGCCGGGGCCCGCCAGGCGGCGACCTTACGCCCGGCGGCGTCCAGGGCGACGACCTCACCCAGGGCGGCGTCGCTGACCAGGAGCTCGCCGCCCCGAAAGGCCTGCACGTGAATCGGTTTGCGCAGCGGCCCCCGGGCGAGCTGGAGGCGCCGCTCCCCCAGGTGGAAGGTGGCTACTCCGGCGCTCCCCGCGTCGACCACGTGGACCCGGCCCGGCGAGAAGGCGACACCGTAGGGTTTGCGGAGTCCGTCCTGCTCGCGCTCTTCGCCTAGCACGAAGCGGGCGAAGGCGCCCCGCACGGCGCCGAGGTCGGCCGCGGTGGAGAGGGTGGTCAGGTACTGGAGCCGCGGCTCGGCCGGGGGAGGCGGGTAGAAGGTCGGCGCCGTCGGCGCGCCCCGCTGGGGGGCCCCGGCGCAGCCGACGACCAGCGCCAGGACCCCCGCCGCCGCAGCCCCCTGGCGGCGCCAGCCCCCTCGGGGAGTTCCCACCGCCACCCGGCTTACTTCTTGTGGCAGGCCAGGCACAGCTCGCTCCCGGCCTTGGTGATCTTTAGGAGCGGGTCGTCGTCGTCCTGGATGAAGTCGTTGTGCACCGCGTGGCAGGACGAGCACTCCAGCTTGCCGTCTACCAGGAGGACGTCGGCGATGGTGCCGGCCTTCGTCCACTCCCCCGCACCGATGGTCACGGTCCTGGACGCCGGGTCGTACAGCCCCGGGTCCGCAGTCGCCAGCGCCGCGTTGTAGGTGATGCTGATCGGGTGATCGTCCTTGAGGTCGGTGCCGAGTCGGCTGGCGGCGGTGACCCGGGAGTCTCCACCCGACCGCTCCCCAAACGCATCCAGGGCCACGGTTCCGTCGTGGCAGGAGAGGCACAGCTTGGAGACGCCACCCGGTTGCCCCACCGTCGCTTCCATGGTCGGCGTCGAGTACACGGCAAAGGTGGTTTCGGTCACCTTGTGGTTCCACAGGGGCGCGTTGGACACCGTGGTCTTGGCCTTGTGGGGCACGTGGCAAATCACGCAGATCTCGCCGCCGGAAAACGCGCTCCCCGACAGGTCGTGCTTGGACCCCACGATCCCCGCCCCGCCGATCCCCGGGGCCATCCCCGCGAGGACGGCCACGAGACCCACCCGAGCCCACCACCGTGCGCTTCTCTCCACAGCACCCTCCTTTTCCGTTCTGGAACGAGGTCCAGGTCCCCCCGGCCCGGGTACCATACCCAAGAGAGAAACGGGGTTCCACTCAAAAAGGACAGGGGTGGGCTGGAGACGGGACACCCGCCTCCCGGGTCCCCCGCCGGTCTTCCCGGACCGGCCGCCCCGGTTGCGCAGCTCCTCGAGGGTCCTCCCGGGGGAGTTCAGGCTCATGTCTCGTTGGAAAAGGCTCTCCGTTCAGGCTCATGTCTCGTTGGAAAAGGCTGAGAGTTCCCCGGGACCCGGAAGTGGGGTACCCTGGGTGCC
>JBBIIA010000172.1:0-8352 GCA_037446775.1 Deltaproteobacteria bacterium | reverse complement strand
GTTCACCGTTCACCGTTCACCGTTCACCGTTCACCGTTCACCGTTCACCGTTCACTGCCTGCCATGCCCGACCGTTGCGCTGCCTTGGGCCTTTGGGCCCTGGCGGGCCTCGCTTGGGGCCTGCCGATGCTCTTCTCCCGGGGGCGCGAGGCGGTGGCGCCGCCCCCGGCGGCGCTCTTCGCTCCGGCCCCGGGGGCGGTCCTGTGCTGGGCTCCGGGGCCGGGGGGCGCCGGGGTCGGGGCCGACCCCCGGGACGGCCGCGTCCTGGGCCCCGACGGCGCGCCTCGGGAACCCGTGGCGGGGTGGCCCGGGCTCCTCTTCGGCCACCCCCTCGACCTCAACCGGGCCACCCAGGAGGACCTGGAGGCGCTGCCGCGGATCGGGCCGGGGCTGGCCCGGGCCATCCTCGCCGACCGGGCCGCCCAGGGGCCCTTCCCCACCGTCGACTCCCTGACCCGGGTGAAGGGCATCGGCCCCAAGACCCTGGCGACCCTGAGCCCCTACCTGGCCGCCCGCCCCTGAAGAGGGCGCCGTCGGCTCCGCGGCGGCTCAGAGGCTTCGGTGGCACTCCCGGCACAGGGCCGGGCGGCCCCGCAGGAGGAGCTTGGGGTTCGGGTCCGCGTGGGGCGCGTGGCAGCCCCGGCAGGCGAGCCGGTTGCCGTCCATGGGCCAGGCGTCGGGAATCGTGGCGTGGCGGCTGCCGGCCACCGGCGCCAGGGGGTGGCGGTGTCTCTTCCCCTCGTGGCACCCCGTGCACAGGGCGTTGCCCGGGCGACGGAGCAGGGCCTCGTGCCGGGCGGCGTGGGGGTCGTGGCAGGCGCCGCAGCGCCCCTCCCGCACCGGCTGATGCACGGATACCCCGGGCCGCGCCAGGGCGGCGGGGGCGAACTCGGGGTGGCACCCGGCGCACAATTCGGCGGCGGGGGTGACCAGGTGCCGGTCAGCCCCGTCGCCGTGGGCTCGGTGGCACAAGCCGCAGCCCTCCAGGTTGAGGGGGCCGTGCACGTAGGGTTTGAGCACGCCGCCGAGCTCCAGGGTGGGGTCGGGGTGGCAGCCCACGCACAGGGCGTTCCCGGCGGCCTTGAGGTGGTGGGGCGCGCCGTTCCCGTGGGGGGCGTGGCAGCGGGTGCAGGGGACCTTCTTGCCGTGGGCGGCGCCGGTCTCGGGGGCCACCGTCACGGTCGGATGGCAGGCGCGGCAGGTCGCGGCCGACTCCGCCTTGAGCAGCCCCTTCCAGCGGCTCCCGTGGGGGTCGTGGCAGGCGTTGCAGCCCCCCTCCCGGGTCGGGCCGTGGGAGGAACCGATCTCTTCGTGGCACGGCCGGCACAGGTTCCCCCACGCTCCCCGGTACTTCCGATCCCGGCCAAACCCCGCCTCCCCGTGGCAGGCAGCGCACTGCTTCGCCCGAAACGGCTCGTGCTGCTCGGGCGGCAGGAAGAACGGCGCGTCGGAGTCGTGGAGGCGGTGGCACAGGACGCAGGTGTGAAAGCCGAGGACCGCCCCGGTGTGGCCGGCGGCGATCTTCTCCATGCCGTGGCACCCGGAGCACGAGAAGACCGCGGGAGATCGGTTCTTCAAGTCGTGGAGGGGATGGCACTCCTGGCACTGGCCGAGGGCGTCCGGGCCGTGTAGGCGGCTCTTGGCGGTAATCGCCCCGTGGCACGGCGCACACCTCTCCCCCACGGCCTCCACCGGCCGCGCCGCGTGGAGCCCGTGGCAGGAGCCACACGCTTGCAGGGGCTTTTGGTGGTCGGGGTCGGCCCGGCCGACGTGGCAGCCGCCGCAGGCGGTTTCGGGGGGACGGTGGCTCCGGGCGGGGGTCGGGGGGTGGACCTCGTGGCAGGTGGGGCAGGCGCCGCGCACCGCGGCGTCGTGGGCGGGAACCGCGGCTGCCCGGTCCTGGTGGCATCGGCGGCACTCCCTCCCCCCGTCCTGGGGTCGGGGTCGGTGGGGGCGGTGGCACGGGGTGCAGCCGGTGCCGGCCCACTCCCCCCGGTGGCCGATGCCCTCGGCGAGGACGCGCTGGCGATGGCAGCCGAGGCACAGGTCGTCGGGTTCTCCCTTGGCGAGGGCCGGGCGCCAGGAGGTGTGGGGTTCGTGACAGCCCCGGCAGGTGGCCCCGGGGTGGGCGAAGGAGAGCTTCTTCCCGTGGCAGCCGAGGCACAGGGCGTCGGTCTGGTCCTTGAGGGCGAGGTCCCGGTCGGGGCCGAGCAGGTGGCAGTTGCCGCAGTTTTGCAGCATCGCCCCGTGGACCGACGGCTCGCGCAGGGTCTCCGCGTAAGGGTCGTAGCGGAACTTGATCTCCTGGTCGGCGATCTGGAGGGTGTTGTCCCCCTTGGCCCAGTCCAGGTCGATGTCGAAGACCCCGTCCCACAAGCGCACTCGGTGGGTCTTCCCGTTGAGGGTTACGTCCACGTCTCGGCGGCCCGGGTCCTTGGTGAAGCCGACCACCAAGCCGCCGCCGTCGGCCAGGACCGAGCCGGCGACGGGGTGGAGGACCACCGTGCGGGCCGCCACCCGGTCGGGGAGGGCGGTGGCGAGGACGAGGAGCGCTAGGACGGCCCCGAGGGGAGGGAGGGAGGTCATGGGCTCCTGCGTCTCGGTGGGTGCGCAAAGGACCGGCACGGTGCCTTTTCGGCGTCGGCCGACCCGGAGTTGAGTCCCGGGTCGGTCCTTCACCCGGTCGGGGGCGACCGGCGCGAGGGGAGTCCCAGGAGTCGGCGCAGGTCTTCCAGCACCAGATACAGGGCGGGGACCAGGGCGAGGGTGACCACGGTGGCGAAGAGCACCCCGAAGGCGAGGCTGATCGCCATGGGGATCAGGAACTGGGCCTGGACGCTTTGCTCGGCGAGGATCGGCACGAGGCCAAAGAAGGTGGTGAGGGAGGTCAGAAGGATCGGGCGGAAGCGGCGCTGCCCCGCGTCCAGCGCCGCTTCCACGGCGGTGGCGCCGTCCCGGCGGGCCTGGTTCGCCCGGTCGATGAGGAGCAGGGAGGCGTTGACCACCACCCCGGAGAGGGCCACCAGGCCGAACACGCTGAGCATGCTCAAGGAGAAGCCCAGGACCCAGTGGCCGAGCACCGCGCCCACCGCCCCGAAGGGGATCGCCGCCATGATCAGGAGGGGCTGGCTGTAGCTCCGAAAGGGGACCGCCAGGAGGGCGTAGATGGCGAAGAGGGCGAGCCCGAACCCCGTGCGTAGGCTGGCCAGGGAGTCCCGGCGCTCCTTCTCCTCCCCCTCCAGGTCGAAGGAGAGGCCCGGGTGGTCGGCGAGCAGGCGGGGCAGGAGGTCGGCCTTGAGTTCGGCGAGCATCGCCTCGGCGTTGGCCACCCGGTCGTCGACGCTAGCGGTGACGTTGACCACCCGCTTCTGGTCCGAGCGGTGGATCTCCCCGGGGCCCCGAGCCTCGGCCCAGTGGGCGGCCTGGGCCAGGGGCAGTTCGCCACCCCCGGGGGTGCGCACCCGGAGGGTCTCCAGGGCGTGCCGGGAGCGCCGGTCCGCGGCGGGGTAGCGGACCATCACCCGCACCTCGTGGCGGCCCCGCTGGAGGCGCAGGGCCTCGGCGCCAAAGAACGCCCCCCGCACCTGGCGCCCCAGGTCCTCCTCGGTCACCCCCAGGGCTGCCGCCTCGGGCTTCAGGGTGAGGTTCAGCTCCCGGGCCCCCAGGGCGCGGCTGTCGGCCACGTCTCGCACCCCCGGGTACTCGGCGAGGGCCGCCCGGAGCCGGTCGGTGGCGCGGCCGAGGGTGACGGGGTCGGCGTGGGCGAGGCGCACGTCCAGGTTGGCCCCGAGCCGGACCAGGTTCGAGGCGAAGGTGAGGGTCTCGACCCCCGGCACCTCCCCCACGGCCTCCCGCCACTGGGCGGCGATCTCGGCCGAGGGGACCCCCCGGCGCTCGCTCGGGGCCAAGAGCAGGGCAACTTCGGCCCGGTGGGTGCCGGCCTCCCCGCCGCCCCCCACCGGCCCTCCCTGGGCCAGGGTGGACCCCACCACCGCGAAGAGGTGTCGCGCCACCCCGGCCCCTTGGGCCGCTACCACTTCCTGAGCCCGACGGGTAAGGAGCTCGGCCACCCGGGCGGTCTCGGCCACCGGGGCGCCCCGGGGCAGCTGGAGGGTGGCGGTCACTACGTCGCTGTCCACCTCGGGCATGAACCGGAACTTGATTAGCCCGCTCCCCACCAGGCCGACGGTCAACAGGAGCAGGGCCACGGCGGCGGCCACGGTGGTGTAGCGGTGCTCCAGGGCGAGCGCCAGAAGCCCCCGGTAGGGCCCTCGGATGAACCACGCGAGCCCCGCCCCGAAGCCCCGGCGGACCCGCTCGGCCAGGGCCAGGGGGCCGCGCAGGGGGAGATCCCGTCCCCGCCCCGCCAGGTGGGCCGGCAGCACGAAGAGGGACTCCACCAGGGATACCAGGAGGATCGAGATCACCACCACCGGGATCACCCCCATGAACTTCCCGAGGGTGCCGGTGACGAAGAGGAGCGGCACGAAGGCGGCCACCGTGGTGAGGACCGAAAAGACCACCGGCCCCCCCACCTCCCAGGCCCCGGTGACCGCAGCCTCGGCGTACGGGGCGCCCCGCTGCCGGTGGTCGTAGACGTTCTCCCCCACCACGATGGCGTCGTCCACCACGATGCCGAGCGCCAGGATGAAGGCAAAGAGCGAGATCATGTTGAGGGAGACCCCGAGCCCCGGCATCAAGAGCAGCGCCCCGAGAAAGGAGATCGGGATGCCGAGCATCACCCACACGGCGAGGCGGAGCTCGAGGAAGAGGCCGAGGACCGCGAAGACCAGCACCAGGCCGAGGGCGGCGTTTTTGAGCAGGAGGTCGCGCCGACTGCGGAAGAGGTCCGAGGTGTCATTCCAGCTCGCCAGCGACAGCCCCGGAGGGAGCCCCGGCCCCTTCTCGGCGGCGTAGCGCGCCACCGCCTCCGAGAGCTCGGTGGGCTTCTGGTCGCCGACCCGAAAGACCCGCACCATGGCCGCCGGCTGACCGTCGAAGCGGGCGAACTCGTCGGTCTCGGCAAACCCGTCGCGGACTTCGGCGAGATCCCCCAGGCGCACCCGGGCGCCCCCGGCATCGGCCACCACGGGGATGTCGGCGTATTCGGCGCCCAGGGTGCGGCGCTCGGTGGTGCGCAGCAGGACCTCGCCTCCCGCGGCCTTGACGGTGCCGCCGGGGAGGTCCTGGGACCCCCGGCGCACGCGGGCCGCGATGCCTTCCAGGGTGAGGCCGTAGCGCCGCAGGTTGGCCTCGGGGACCTCGATGGAGATCTCGTAGGGTCGCACCCCGCCGAGCTCCACCTGGGTGATGCCGGGCAGGGCCAGGAGGTCGTCCCGGATGGTTTCGGCGTGGTGGCGAAGGGTCCCCTCGGGGACCTCGCCGTACACCACCAGAGACACCACCTCCCGGCGGTTCACCGCCTGGGCCACCACCGGCCGTTCGGCGTCCCGGGGCAGGGAGGTGAGCCGGTCCACCTCGCCCTTCACGTCCTGGAGCACCCGATGGGGATCGTGGCCCTCGGCGAGGACCAGGGTGACCACGCCGACCCCTTCCCGGGCCACGGACCGGAGCTCCTTGACCCCGTCGAGGCCCGCCACCCGCTCCTCGACGGGGCGCAGGATGCCGTCCTCGACTTCGGCCGGACCGGCCCCGGGGTAGGCCACCGACACCTGCACCCGATCCAGGGTCACCTCCGGGAACACCTCCTGCTTCACCCGGGGACCGAGGACCAGGCCGCCCACCACGAAGACCCCCATCAGGAGGTTCGCGGCCACCGGGTTGCCCGCCATCCAGGCGAGGGCTCCCCTCATGGCGGGGGCGCCCCCGGGGCGATCCGCACCGGCATCCCGTCGGTGGCCCCCGGCAGCGGGGTGAGCACCACCCGGTCCCCGGGGGCGAGGCCCCGGGTGACCAGGACGTGGTCCCGCTCGCGGCGGGCCACCGCGACCGGCCGCATCTCCAGGGCGTCGCCGGGCCCGGCCACCCACACCGCTGGGCCCTCTTGCAGGGCCCCCCGGGGCACCAAGACCGCCGCCCCCACGGGCCGCCCGGCGAACTCCACCTCGACGAAGAGCCCCGGGGCGAGGGCCGGCTGGTTCGCCCGCGCCCCGGGGGCGAGGCCGTAGGGGTCGGGGACCAGGACCACCACCTGGACGAGGCGGGTCTTCGGGTCCACCTCCCCGAGGGAGCGGGCCAGGTGGCCCCGCCACGGCGGGCCGCCTCCGGGAGCGCGGATCACGGCGGGGGAGCCGCGCTCCCCGGTCCCGGGGCGGGGCACCCGCAGCCACGCCAGGTCCTCCGGGGGCAGGGGGACCAGCACCTCGGCGGCTTCGGTGCCCGCCAGGGTGGCGGCAGGCACCCCTTGGCGCACCAGCTGCCCCACTTCCAGGTCTTCGGCCCGGACCCGGCTCGCGAAGGGGGCCCGGACCACGGTGCGGGAGAGGTCGATCTCGGCCTGGCGCACGGCCACCTCGGCCGCCGCCACCGTAGCCCGAGCCTGCTCGAGCTGGGGCTCGTGGAGCACCAGGGGGTCCGGAGCGGGCCCGGGGAGGCCGAGGCGCTCCCACTCCTGGCGGGCGACTCGGGCCTGGCTCTCGGCCTTGGCGAGTTCGACGGCCGCCGTCGCTCGGCCCGCCCGGGCGCGCTCCACGGCGAGGGCGTAGTCCACCTTCTCGAGCTCGAAGAGGGGGGCTCCGGCGGCGAAGAAGCCCCCGGCCACGAGTTCGGGCGCGAGCCAGATCACCCGGCCGCCGACCTGGGGCGCGACCGCCACCTCCCGGGCGGCCCGGACGGTGCCGGTGGCGGCGACCGTCACGGCGCGGGCCTCGGCCGTCGCGGTCCACACCTCCACCAGGGGCGCCGGGGTCGGTCGAGCCTCCCGCTGGGGAAGCTGGCGGCTGACCAGTAGGGCCCGTAGGCCCAGGGCGCCTCCGGCGAGAAGCGCCAGGGGCAGGGCGATCCGAAGGGCGAGGCGCAGGGGCTTCATCGGGTTTCTCCCGGGGCGGAGCGTCCGCCGCTGATCGCGTCCTCCATCCAGTCACCGCCGAGGGCGCGCATCAGCCCGATGCGGTCCGACAGGAGCTGGCGCCGGGCGCCGAGGTGTTGCCCCCGGGCGTCCAGGAGGGCGGCTTCGGCGAGGGCCACCGGCAGGTAGTCGGTCAGCCCGTGGCGGTAGCGCTCGACGGCGGCGCGGTGGGTGTCGCCGGCGGCCTGGACGCGATCGGCCAGGGCGCCGAGGCGGGCGTCGGTGGCGCGCCCCCGGGCCAGGGCGTCCTCTACGTCGCGCACCGCTTCCAGAACCGCCCGGCGGTAGGCGAGGGCGGCTTCGGCCGCGGTCTCCCGCGCCCGGTCGGCCTCGGCCTCGCGCCGGCCCCCGTCCCACAGGGGCGCGGTGAGCCCGCCCAAGAGGGCGACGAAGGCCCCGGTCACCGTGCCCGCCTCGAGCCAGGTGCGCACCGAGCCGAAGCCGAGGAGGAGGTTCACCGACGGAAACTGGTCGGCGACGGCCGCCGCGGCTCGAGCATCGGCGGCCTCGAGGCGGGCCAGGGCGGCCACCAGGTCGGGCCGGCGGGTGAGGAGCTGGGCGGGGAGTCCCGGGGGGAGCTCGGGGGGCGCCGGGGGGAGGGCGGCGGCCGGCGGAGCGTAGGCCCCGGGGTAGGCGCCGATCAGCGCGGCGATGCCGTGGTGGGCTTCGGCCAAAACCGCCTCGAAGGGGGGGCGACGCGCCTGGGTCGCGGCCAGGCTGTGGCGGGACTGGTACAGGTCGGCGGCGGGGGCGAGGCCGGCGCGGTACCGTCCCTCCACCCGCTCCAGAACGTCCGCTTGCACGGCCACGGCTTGATCCACCAGGGCGAGCTGGGCCTGGACCTCGGCGGCCAGGTAGTGGAGGTCGGCGAGGCGAGCGGAGACCGCGAGGTACAGCGCCTTGAGCTCCTCCCGCACGGCCCGGGCGTCCAGGGCCTCGGCGCGGCTGCGATCGGCGAGCCGCCCCCACAGGTCCACCTCGTAGCTCGCCTCGAGGGAGAGCCGGGCCCCCCAGGTTTCGGCGGGGGCCACCAGGCCGGGCTGCCGCTCGGCGCTACCCTGGCCCTTGAGGGCGAGGTGGCCCCCCCGGGCCGCGTCGGCCGCCCGGGCAGCGGCCAGGCGCTGGGCGAGGCGAGCGCGGGTCTGGCCGAGGTCCAGGTTGCCGGCGAAGGCCCGCTCCATCAGGGCATCCAAGGCGGGGTCCCCCAAGCGCTTCCACCACGGCCCGGGGGGCGGCGCCGCTTCCCCCGGGTCCGGGGCCTGCGCGTAGGCGCCGGGGAGACCCAGGGCCGGGTCGGTTGGGGCGGGGCGGGGGGCGGTGCAGCC
>JBBIIA010000171.1:3460-8395 GCA_037446775.1 Deltaproteobacteria bacterium | reverse complement strand
TCGGCCACGATCGTCGCCTTGTCGCTGGTCAGGGTGATGCTCCCCACCGGCACCGAAATCAGCGTCACCGTCGCCGTCCCGGAAATCCCGCTGCTGGCGGTCACGCCAAGTTCCACGTCCCCGGCCGTCCGCCCTGCGGTGTAGGTGAAGCTCCCCACCCCGCGGACGGTGGTGACGGCGGTGCTGCTTACCGCCCCGTTGAACGGTGCGGTGACCACGAAGGAGTCGTCCGTCGGGTTGCCGAAGCGATCCTTAGAAAGCACGGTCAACACGGAAGTGCTGGTACCATCCGCGGTCAGGGCAGTCACCGCGGGAGTCGCCGTCACCACGCTCGTGGCTCCGGGGGTGAAGCGGACCTCGGCTTGCTTTTGAAAGCCGCCGGCGGAGACCGTGACTTTCCCCTGACCCATGAGCGTCGGGCTCTGCAGGTACGCAAGCGCCACGCCCTGGCCGTCGGTCACGACCATTCCGGCGGAGCCGGTCCCCACTCGCACGTTCCCATCCGAGCTTGCAAAGAGCGTCCCCGCGTCGGTCCGAAACTCGAGCGCCACGTCGGGCAGCGGATCCCCCGCCTCGTTGGTGACCCGAGCCCGAAGCCGGAGCCGACTCACCCCGTCCGCGACGATGGAAGTGGCGGCGATCGAGACGTCCAACGCGCCGAGCACGATGCTCGGCGGCTCGGTGAAGGAGACCTGCAAGGCGACCGGGATGGCGCTCCCCGAAGACGCGAAAACGTTGGCCACGCCCACATCCGCCGGAGCCAGCAGATTGGCCCGAGCGACGCCTTCCGATGTAGCGACGGTCACGGTGCTCGAAAATCCGGGGAAAGCCCCACGGTCACTGACGAAGGTCACGTTGGTCGGCGCCTTCACCACGTTCCCGGCAGCATCCAGGGTCGTGGCCATCAGGACGACCACCGACCGGCCGTTGGCCGGGACCGCGGCCGACGATGCGCTCAAGGCGAGGCGGCTAAACGGCCCCACCACGGTGACCGCCAGGGGGGCCGACGCGACCGCGCCGCCTCCGACGTGCGCGCTCGCCACCACCAGGGCATCCCCGGGGTCGGTCGTAACCCCCGACAGGGCGACCGTCGCGCGGCCGTCCAGCCCCGTGGTCACGGTGACCGGCGCACTGCTCCCGTTTAGGGCCCCGCGGGTGGTCGTAAAGGTCACCCCCGCACTCGGAACGACGGCCCCGAGCGCGTCCACCACTACCGCGGTGAGGGTCGCCGTCTCGCTCCCGGCCGCGATGGAGCGCGCGCTCGTCAACAGGAGAACGGCGGGATCCTTGACGACCGGCACCCGAAGCTGGGCCCGGAAGATCCCATCATCGGCGAACACCGTGGCCGTCCCGCCCACGGGGCCCGCCGTCAGGCTGATCTTGGCTACCCCGCTCAGGGTGTCGACCAGGGCGGTGCGCAGGCCCCCGGGAGAGAAGGTGCCGAGATCAGTAGTGAAGGCCACGCGGGTCTGGCCGCCGCCCGTCCCCCCGGCTGGCTTGGTGACCGGGTTTCCGAACTCGTCCACGTAGCCCACCTGCAACTGGGCCGTATCGATTCCGTTGGCCTTGAGAAAGGCCGGCGACGGGGCCGAAAAGGCCATCGCCGTTGCGGCCCCGGCCGTTACCGTGAAGCTCCGCTGGGCCGAGGTGACCCCGAGCGCCTTGGCCTTCACCGTGACCGACCCGGCCCGGGTGGCCTTCAGAATGGCCGTCGCCGCTCCCCCGACCGCCGTGACCGTGGCCGGGGTCACGGTGGCCCCAGCCGTCGTCTCGAAGGTCACCGCCGCGGCCGTCGGCTGCCCTTGGGCGTCCTTGACGGTCACGGTGAGCACCGCCTCGCCCGAACCAGCCGCTAGAACGGACCGGTCCGCCTGGAGGGTCACGCTAGCCTGACCGGGCCCACCCGTTCCCGGCGTCTCGGGCACCCCGGAGGCCGGCGGCGGCGGGCCGCCGCCGCTTTCGGAACCGCAACCCGCCAGGGTCAGCGCGAGGATCGCCGCAAACAGCGTCGAGAGCAGGGTCAAACCACGTGCTCGAGGCCGCAGTCGCATCGGTGCCTCCTGGGTCAAGTCGCGAGAGGGAGCAGCAGAGAAGCGAGCGTCGCCGGAGGGGTTCACTTGGGCGCTCCTTCCACCAGGGGATTGATGAACTGGATCGTGATGGACCCTCCGGCGTGCACCCCGTCGCCGTTGAGGAGGTCCCGGGCGTACACGTCGACCACGGCGGTCCACTTGCGCGCGGCAGCCTTCTCCGCCGAAGTGCCGAAGAGGAAGGCGTCCCGAAGCCCGCCTTGCTTCATCGCCACGGGCACCAGAATCACGTCCAGGGTGGCGGTGCCGTCATTGGGCACGCGTAGGGTCGGCCAGTAGGTCACTCGGGGCGCGTAGAATCGGGACGCCCCGTTGTCGTCGTAGTACGTCACATCCACCCGGTACACATGCAGATCCACGCCGGGCGACACGCCGAGCCGCGGCTGGTTGCGGAGTGCCACTTTTCCCAAATCGTCCCGGAGTTCACCGCCCGCGAGGATCTCCTCTTCGGGATCCGGAAACCCCGGGTTGTTGTCGTCGAGCGTCGCCGGGTCGTTGTCCGGCCCCCCATCGTTGGTCCACTCGACCGCCGCAAAGACGGGCGCCGTCGATCCGCTGACGTCGGTGACGCCGTCGACGATCAGGCGGTTGCCCGCCTGGAAGTCGTCGTCCGCGACGCCGCAGCCCGTGAGCCCCAGGGCACCAAGCAAGAGGGCCAAGCCGAGCGTATTACCGTTTCGCATGATTCCATCCGCTCCGTTGCCGGCGTTTACCGATCGACCGTATACGTACCGTCGAAGAACGCGCGCTGCGCCCCGTTGGCGTTTCGATAGGTCACCGCCGTCCGCAGCGCAACTTCGTAGCGCTTTCCGGCCGGCGGGCGCACCGCGTTTAAAAAACTGAGGACATAGGTCTCCAGCGGCACGAGGCTGTCGACCTCCTGCGGGATGGTGGACCCAAAGGCCGTCAGCAGCCCTTCGGCGGTGACCGCCTGGAAGAACTTCCCTCCGGTCTCCTCGGCGAAGGTCCGCAGGTCGCCGAGGCCCGTTTCCGAGAGGTCCGACCCCAGCCCGACGGTGTACACGACCAGGTCGTTCTCCTTCGCCAGCTTCAAGCCCTGGTACCGGGTGCTGGTCGGATCGGCCATCCACACCTCGTGTCCCCCAACGACCCCGTCCACCGTGTCATCGCCGTCCGTCATAAATACCACCGCCCGGCGCCCGGGTCGCGTGCCGACGGCCCGAACGGCCTCGAACAGGGCTCCCCCGAGATTCGTCGCTCCCGAGGCAGTGAGCTTGTCGATCTCGGCCCCGAGGGTCGCTCCGTCGGCGGTAAGCTGCTGGACGGTGCGCGCCTCGTCGTCGAAGTCCACTACCGCGGTCAGGTCTCCGGGCGCCATTAAGCTCACGAAGAGCTTTGCCGCGTCTTTGCCCACCTGCATCCGGGTGCGCCCCGCACCGATCGAGGCCTGCATGGAACCGCTCGAGTCGATCACGAGGGCGACCACCCGCGAGGGGGTGGATCGAAGGTCCAACTCGGTCCGAGCCGCGTCGATGCTGCGGGGGGCAGTACCCGGGTTCAGGGTCACCGAGAAGTTGTGCGCGTTGAGGTGCTGCAGGGCGTTGCCGTCCTGGTCTCTGACTCGCATGAAGACGTTGACCCGATCATCGGCGGCGACGTACTCCACGCTGCTGCTGAGGCGAATCGAAGTCACCGCGGTATCGGTCGGGTCGCGGTATCCCAAATCCAAAGCCCCGGCCGCCGGGGTCCCTGGGCGGGCTGGTCCCGGGGAGTACTCGTCGCCGCCGCCGCACCCCGCGAAAAACAGGGCGGCCACAGTGCCCACCAGGGCGACACCACGAAGGACACGCTGCACACAACAGGTCATGGGCAACCTTCCTGCATATCCGAGAGAAGGGATTCAACCGCGCCGGAGCCCACCGGGACCCCCCACTCCGCCTGCCCGATGCCGCGCAGGAGGACCCATCGTGGCTGGCCGCCGACGCTCTTCTTATCGTATCGCAGCCGGGCGCCTACCGTTCCCACGTCTACGGCCTTGCCCCCCCGAGGGTAGCCCCAGGTCGTCAGAAGGCCCAAGATCCGCGCCTCTTCCGACTCCGACAGCATCCCCAACCGCCCAGATAGCCGGGCCGCGAAGCCGATCCCCAGGGCCACCGCCTCCCCGTGGGTCCAGGTGCCGTAGCCGGCGGCGGCTTCCACGGCGTGCCCCAGGGTGTGGCCCAGGTTCAGGAGCGCCCGCTCGCCCCCCTCCCTCTCGTCGGCCGCCACGATCCGCGCCTTGAGGGCTACCGCCCGGGCGATCGCTTCCTCCAGGGCCCCGGGGTCCTCCGCGATGCCTGGCCCCCGGGTTTCGAGCAGTTCAAAGAGGCCCGCATCCCCTATCAGACCCGCCTTGATCACCTCGGCGAAACCCGACTTCAGCTCCCGCTCGGGCAGCGTCTTGAGGGTGTCCAGGTCCGCCACCACCGCCCGGGGCTGGTGAAACGCCCCGATCAGGTTCTTGCCCGCCGGCAGGTCGACCCCGGTCTTGCCCCCGACGCTGGAGTCCACCATGGCCAAGAGGGTGGTGGGGACCTGCACCACGTCGACCCCCCGGAGGTAGGTTGCCGCGGCGAAGCCCGCCACGTCCCCCACCACCCCGCCCCCCAGGGCCACCACGCAGTCCCTACGCTCCACCCCCGCGGCTAGAAACCCCTCCCAGAACCGGACCGCGCTGGCCAGGGTCTTCTCGGCCTCCCCGGCCGGCATGGCGACCCGGCCCACCACCGTCGCCCCCACCCGCCCGAGGCTCGCTTCGAGGGCAGGGCCGTACAGGGGCGCCACCACCTGGTCCGAGGCCACGAACACCCGGCGCCCTTCAAAAAACGGCGCCACCGCCCCCAGG
>JBBIIA010000171.1:0-3433 GCA_037446775.1 Deltaproteobacteria bacterium | reverse complement strand
CGCCCCACCAGGACCTCGTAGGAGCGCTCGCCGAGGCCGACCGAAACCCGCCTCACCCCGGCCCTCCGGGGTCGGCGCCGAGAAAGCGCGTCGCGATCTCCCGGGCGACTTCCCGGGGGCTCTTCCCCGCCGTGTCCACCCGCCGCTCCACGGCCCGGTACCAGGGCTGCCGCGCCTCGTACAGCCGCGCCACCGCCTCCTCCCCGGCCGCTAGGAGCGGCCGCACCGCCCGGCCCCCCCGCGCCCGGTGCAGGCACTCCGCCAGGGGCGCGTCGAGCTGCACCACCAGCCGCCCCGCCAGGCGCCGGCGGTTCGGCTCCCGCCCCAGCACCCCGCCCCCGGTGGCGATCACCGTCCGATCCAGGGCCAGGGCCCGGGCCAGGGCCGCTTCTTCGAGCTCCCGAAACCCGTCTTCCCCGTCCTCGGCGAAAATCTGGGCCACGCTTCGGCCGGCGGCCTCTTCGACCGCCTCGTCCAGGTCCACGAACCGCCAGCCGAGGTCTTCCGCCAGGAGGCGACCCGTGGCCGACTTGCCGACCCCCATGAAGCCGGTGAGGATCAGGGTGCGGCCCACCGGCGGTTGATCCGATCGAGGTACGCCGCCCATCCCTGGCGCAGGTCGCCGAGGCAGTCGCCGCCGAACTTCTCCCGGACCGCGGCCGCCAGCTCCAGCGCCAGGGCCGCCTCCCCCACCACGCTCGCCGCCGGCACCGCGCAGACGTCGCTGCGCTCTCGGGAAGCCGCCACCGGCTGCCCCGTGGCGAGATCCACGGTCCGCAGGGGGGACATCAGGGTCGGGATCGGTTTCATGGCGGCGCGCACCCACAGCTCCTCGCCGTTGGTGATGCCCCCCTCGACCCCCCCGGCCCGGTTGGTGAGCCGCCGCACCCCGCCCCGGCGCCCGTCCCCCGCCCCCCCGGGGTGGATCTCGTCGTGGGCCTGGGACCCCCGCAGCGCCGCCCCCCGAAACCCAACCCCCACCTCCACCCCCTTCACCGCCGGAATCGACAGGAAGGCCCGGCCCAGGCGGCCGTCGAGGCGATCGGTCCACTGGGTGTGGGAGCCGAGCCCCGCCGGGACCCCGGTGGCGAAGCAGACGAAGGTGCCCCCCAGGGTGTCTCCCGCCGCCCGGGCCGCGTCCACCTCCGCCACCCCGCGGCGGTCGGCCGCGGGGTCCGGTAGCCGCAGGGCGGCAGCCTCCGCCCGGGCGTGGAGCGCCGGAAAGGCGTCGTCCCAGGGGCTCTCCACGGTCCCCACCGAGGTGACGAAGGAACCGACCCCCATGTCGAGTTCCCCGAGGAGGGCCTTGGCGAGCCCCCCGGCGGCCACCCGGGCCGCGGTCTCCCGGGCGCTCGCCCGTTCCAGCACCTCCCGCGCGTCGGCCAGGTCGAACTTGAGGGTCCCCGGCAGGTCGGCGTGGCCGGGGCGCACCTCGGTGACCGCCCGCACCGAGCCTCGGTGCTCGGCCCCGGGGCCCATCCCCGCCCGCCAGTTCTCCCAGTCGCGGTTGCGCACCGTCACCAGCACCGGCGCCCCGGTGGTCCGCCCCCAGCGCACCCCGGCCAAAAACTCGACCCGGTCGGCCTCGATGGCCATGCGCCCGCCCCGCCCGTACCCCCCCTGCCGCCGGGCGAGGTCCGCGTCGAGCCGCCTGGGGTCGAGCTCGAGGCCGGCGGGCAGGCCCTCCACCAGGGCGGTCACCTGGGGGCCGTGGGACTCGCCGGCGGTGCGCCAGGTCAAAGACATCAGCGGCTCCGGGCCACGCTCCCCGCGCTCACGATCTTGGGAGTGATGAAGATGATCAGCTCGTTCTTCTGGCTGGTGGCCGCCTTCTTGCGGAAGAGCGCCCCCAGGTACGGCAGCTTGGACAGCAAGGGGATCCCCGCCTCGGAGTCCTCCTGGGTGTCGGTGATGATGCCCCCGATCACCGTGGTCTCCCCGTCCTTGACCAGCACCTCGGTCCGCGCGCCCCGGGTGGTCTTGCCGGGAGTCCCGTCGGCGGCGGCCACCGAGAAGTTGGGCCGGTCGTTGGTCACCTCGATGTTCATGACGATGGACCGGTCCGAGGTCACCTGGGGGGTCACCTTCAGGAGCAGCTTGTAGTCGATGGACTGGACGCTGATCTGGCTGTCGGTGGTGGTGGTGATGGGGACCTCGAAGCCCTGGCTGATCTCCGCCGGCTTGTTGTTTAGGGTGGTCACCCGGGGCGCCGACACCACCCGGCCGCGGCCCGAGCTCTCGATGGCCGAGAGCCGCAGGTCCAGGCTCAAGATGTCGTTGACGTGGCCGAGGGTGAGCCCCAGGGCGCCGCCGGCCCCGGCGCCGACCGCCGCGGGGAAGTCCACCGCGTAGTTCCCCGAGCCGGTCGCCCCCTGGACGCTCCCCGAGTGGGGAAACGCCCAGTTGGTGGCGTTGCCGTGGGCGGCGTCGGCGGTGAACCGCCCGCCCCACTGGATGCCCAGGTCCCGGCCGAGGTTCGAGGAGACCTCGACGATGCGGGCCTCGATGAGTACCTGGGGGGTCTGGGTATCGAGCCGCTCCACCAGGCGGCGCACGTCCTCCAGCACCGGCCCCTCGTCCTTGACCAGGAGCGCGTTGGTGCGTTCGTCCACGGTTACCGTGCCCCGCTCGGTCAAGAGGGCCTTGGCCTTGTCCGCCAGGTCCTTGGCGCCGGCGTAGTTGACCGGGACGATGTCGTTGACCAGGGCCGGCTTCACCTCGGCCGCCTTCTCCACCTCCCGGGCCCGGGTCTTCTCCTGGGCCAGGCGCTCGGCGGGGGCGAGGCGGATGACGTTGCCCTCCCGCACCTGGTCGAGCCCTCGGGTCTTGAGGATCACCTCCAGGGCCTGATCCCAGGGGACGTCCACCAGGCGCACCGTGACCCGTCCCTGGACGTCGTCCCCGGCCACCACGTTGAGCCCGCTGACGTCGCCAATCAGCCGCAAGACGTTGCGGATGTCCGCGTCGACGAAGTCCATGGAGAGCCGGCGCCCGGCGTACCCGGGGGTCGGAGCCGCCGCCACCTTGGCGTCGGGCGCCGCGGCGGCAGGCTTGGCGGCGGCCGGGGTCGGGGCGGGGGCCGCTGCCGGCCTGGCGGCAGGGGCCGGCGCCTTCCCTTCGATGACCACCACCTCCCCGGCTCCCCGCTGCACCGCCGCCACCCCGGGTTCCGGGGCGCGGGCCGCCTCGGCGGGCCCGTCGAAGGCGAGGACGAAGGCGAGGGCGTCCCGCTCCACCCGGAAGGGCGTGGGCTCGCGCAGGTCCACCACCAGGCGGGTATCGGCCCCCCGGGGGTAGGCCGCGACGAGGCTCACCGCGCCGGGGATCAAGGGCGGCATGGCGGCCATCAAGGCCCTGAAGCGCCGCAATGTCGAGGCGATCGAGTTCCTTGACATCGAGGCCAATGGCCCGGCGCTGCGCGGCGAAGCCCGTT
>JBBIIA010000170.1:0-8398 GCA_037446775.1 Deltaproteobacteria bacterium | reverse complement strand
CGGGGCGGGATTATAGGGGGCCGGTCGCGCCAGGGTCAAAGCGGGAAGCCCTTCCCCAGCGCTGACGCACGACCTCCGGGGGAACCGATCGGGACCACCGCGCGTGCCCCCTGGGTGACAGGATGGGGGGGCGGCTGGGCGCGTCGGTCGGGCCCTGGTCGTACGAACCGGGGGCGGCGCCTCTGGGTGGCGCTGCGTCCCCGCCGTCGGGGCGCCGCCCGGGCGCAGGGCTCCTCACCCGCCGTCGATTTCCCCCGTGGTGCCGGCGGCCTTGCGATTCGAGCCGAAGCTGCAACGGGCCCTGGTGCCAACGGGCCCGCACGACCTCGGGGTCGAACCAGGGCCCGGTGAGGGTCTCGTAGACCAGCCGCAGCACGCCCCGTACGCCGAGTTCACGCACCCGCCGGGCCAGGGCCGTGGTGTACAGCGCGAGCACGTTGAGGGCGTGGGCCAGGCGCATCAGGTAGTGATAGCCCTTCCTGGCCTGCCAGTTCCACGAGAAGCAGTGCTCGTACTGGTAGCCGTGGTGCTTCTCCACCAAGAACCCCTCCTCGATCCCCCAGCGATGGCGCCCGCCGAGGTTGCCGCGCTCGTGGACCGTGCCCGCGGTCAGGGGCTCGCTGGACAGCCACGCGTGCTTGGACCGCTTGGTGACGCGCTCGGTGCTCCCGGGGGCGATCTCCTCCCAGCTCTCCTCGCACACCACGTGGACGACCTGGTGCCGGGCCCGCCGCCGGTTGCCCGGGTCTTCGTACTCCCGCTCGATCCCGTTGACCCAGCGGAACTGCTGCCGCCGCCCGCCCCAGTAGTGGGTCTTGCCGTTCTCCTTCTCGAGCCGACCCAGACCCCGGTACTCGTCCCAGGTCCCCGGCAGGGAGCCGTCTTGGAGCACGATCAGGAACTGCCAGCCGTTGCGACGGCACGCGTCCATCACCGGCCCGTTGGCGTAGAGCCCGTCCAAGAGCAGCAGGATCGGCAGCTTCGGAAACGCTTCCTTGAGCCGCTTCGCCATCCGATCAAAGGCCCGAAGCTCGCAGTCCTGCTTGTCCCCGCCCCCGGCGTCCTCGGCGTTGTCCAAAAACTCGCTCATCAGCGGGAGCGTCTCGAGCTCCGGAAAGAGCAACCGCAGGTTCTCCAGGAACATCGGCCGACTCCGCTCTTGGTTGGCCTCGCGCCGCGAGGCCTTGCGCAGCACGAAGGTCAACAGGCCGTAGAGCAACACCACCGTGAGCTGATGCTTGATCTTCTGGGGGCTCCGAGGGTCGGGGATGCGGGCCAGCCGCTGGAGCAGCCACGGCAGCTTCCCCCGCAGCACCGCCAGGTGATCCAGGGTCGTCTCCTGGCGCGCCTGTCGCTCCTCTTCCGTGCTCGGTCGAACCCCTCGTGCGCTCGCTCTACCAGGGCAGCTTCCTGGCCCCCCGAAGCAACGTGATCCTGGTCGGCGGCACCGGCACCGGCAAGACCCACCTGGCCGTCGCCATCGCCCGGCAGGCGATCAAGACCGGCGCCAAGGGGAAATTCTTCAACCTCGTCGACCTCGTCAACCAACTCGAACAGGAGAAACTCGACGGCCGCGGCGGTCGGCTCGCCGCACAACTGGCGCGCCTCGATCTCGTCGTCCTCGACGAACTCGGCTACCTGCCCTTCTCCAAGGTCGGCGGCCAACTGCTCTTTCACCTGATCTCGAAGCTCTACGAGCACACCTCGCTCGTCGTCACCACCAACCTGACCTTCGGCGAGTGGCCCCAGGTCTTCGGCGACACCAAGATGACCACGGCCCTACTCGACCGGGTCACACACCACTGCTCGATCCTGGAAACCGGCAACGAGAGTTGGAGGATTCGCACCCGCACCACCAACTGACCGCCCACCCCTGGGGTGGGTCAATTTTGGACGCCGATGGTGGGTCAAAATTGGAAGCCGATTGACACCGGGACGAGAACCGCCAATTGAAGGCCACCGTCGCGGCGCTCACGGCTCGTCTCAACCGGAACTCCCGAAACTCCAGCCGACCGCCTACTTCGGATTCCCCTGCCCAGAAGGACCGTCGCCAGCGAGCCAAGGAGCCGGACCCGGCGAAGCCTGCCGACAACCTTCACTGGCGACTCGATGTCGTCTTCCTTGAGGACGACTGCCGCGTCCGCAAAGGCCATGGGCCGGAGAACTTCGCTGTCCTGCGCCACATCACCCTGAATCTCATCAATCGGGAGAAGTCCACAAAAGGCAGCTTCAAGGCCAAACGGTATCGAGCCGCCTTGAGTGACCAGTACCGGCTCAAAGTCCTCACCGGCTAAGGTTTTTATGCGCGATTGCCCGGCGAGCTGGCAGGGGTCAGGGGGCGAAGGACGGGGTGAGGTCGGCGAAGGGCGTCGCGCAGGGGGGGCCCGGGGCGAACCAGAAGGCGTCCACCCGCCCGCTGCCGTCGATTTGGACGGCGCTGGCGGAGGAGGTGCCGAACCGGTCCCCGGGGCCGGGGTGGATGCACAGGGGGGTGGTATCGGGGCTGGCGGCCCGGTGCTCCCCGAGGAGCGTCGCCAGGTCCCCGGGCCCCGGGGCGGACCCCCGGGCGACCAGGAGCTCCATGGCGGCCCGGGAGGCGGCAGCCTTGGCGTCGGTGGGGTCGCGAAAGCGCGCGTTGGTCACCACGTGGCAGCCCGGCAGGAGCCGGTAGGCGAGGGTGCCCCCCGGGGCGTGGTCGACCACGTAGGCGCGATCCGGGTCGGCGATCAGCAGGGTGTACGCCTTGCACGCGGGCGCCACCCACTCGGCGAAGCGGCGGGCCTCGTCGGCGCTGCCGTGGCGCAGGGTCTCCAAGACCACCGTCCCGCGGCTGCACAGGCTTCCCCCGGTGGCGAGGGTGCCGTGGTGGTTGGCGAGGCTAACCACAAGGCCCGCCTCGTTGACCCCGAGCCAGGTGCCCCCGGCACCGAGGTCCTTGGGCCCGTACACCCGGGGCGTGGTCGCCAGGGGCCCCGGCCCCCGCCACGGGCGGTCCAGGTACTCGTCGCGGTTGGCCGCGAAGAGCACCGGGGCCTCGGAAAAGACCTGGAAGAAGAGGTGGAGGGTGCACACGGTGCCAAGGTCCTCGTGGGGGGGATGAGGGGTCTCCTCGCCAGTGTAGGGGACCCCCAAGCCAGGAGCACGGGAAATCCTGTGGGTTCGCGATACGCGATGCGGCCTACTCCCTATCGCCTATCGCCTCCCCGGGTCTCCAGCCCCGCAGCCCCCACGCCAGGCACCCGAAGGCCAGCGCGCTCGCCGCCGCCGAGACCGTGCCGGTCAGGGGGAGGCCTCCGGCGAGCCACAGGGGGGCTCCGAGGAGGGCTCCCACCATGCGGCCGGCCCCCAGGGCCGCCGCGTACGCCGACAAGAGCGTCGCCCGGGCCCCGGGGTGGAGCTCGGTGACCAGGGAGAAGGAGCTGACGATGGCGAACTCGTAGGTGACAAATACCGCGGCGAGGCCGAGGAGCGCCAGGGGCAGGGAGCCCGAGGCGAAGGGGAGGAGCGCGTAGGCCAGGGCCGAGGCCCCGATGCCCCCGGCGACCGCCCGGGGGAGGCCGAGCCGATCGGCGAACGCGGCCGTGCCCCCTTCGCCGCCGAGCTCGGCCAGGCCGATGACGGTGGTGGCGGCCCCCAGGGCGACCACCCCGAGGCCGAAGGACCCCTCCAGCCACGCCCCGTATACCACGAACAAGTTGTCGTTGGCGACGCTCGCCAAAAAGCCAAAGCCGAGGGCACCCAGGGGGGCCCGGCGCCCGACGACGGCTGCCCAGCCCCGGGCGATGCCCCCGGCGGCGCGGGGGGCCGCCACCCGGGCAGGCTCGGGGGGGATGGCGAGCGCGAGGGCGATCGCCGCCCCTAAGGCCAGAAGCCCCAGGACGAGAAACGGGGCGCGCCAGCCAAAAGCCTCGATGAGCAGCCCTACGGCGGGGATGCCGAGCAGCGTCGCTCCCGACCAGGCGAGCTCGATCGCCCCGATGGCCAGCCCCCGGCGGTGGTAGGGCACCCGGTGGCCGACGTACGCCTGTACGGCGGGATCGAAGACGGCCTTGCCTGTGGCGGCTATGAACACGCCGACGAGGACCGCGCCGTACACCGGGACCGCCCACGCGCCGAGCATCCCCGCGGCCAGAAGGCCCAGGCCGGCCAGCATCAGGGCCCGGTAGCCCCAGCGGTCACCCAGGGGGCCGAAGAGGGGGCTCAGGAGCCCTGTGGCCTGGCTCAGGGCAATCAAGGAGGTCACCGCTGGCAGGGGCACCCCGAGGCCCCGGGCGATGGCGGGGGCGAAGGGGTAGGGGAACCGCCGGGCGGTATTGAGAAACAGTCGGCCCAGGGTCGCCACGGCGAGCTGGGCGACCAGGCTGCCGGTGCTCGGAGCGGGGGGAGCGCGCATGGGCGCGGATTGTGGCGGAGGCGGTGGGTAAACGCAACGGGGGGCGGGCAGCTATCAGGGGTCAGGGGTCAGGGGTCAGGGGTCAGGGCGACAGCAACCGGCATCGAGACCCCCACGGCCTTTGGACGGGCCGGTTGACGGGCTGAAACGCCGACTCCTATAATCCGGGCGTCGTTTCGCCCACCCGCGCCCGGAGCCCGTTCATGCTGGCCATCAAGTTCGTCCGCGATCACGGGGAGGCCCTGCGCCGCGCCCTGGCCGATCGCCACAGCGACTTCGACCTCGACCGGGTGCTCGCCCTCGACGACGGTCGGCGGCGGATCCTCCAGGAGCTCGAGGCGCTGCGCAGCCGCCGCAACCAGATCTCCAAGGAGGTCGGGCAAGCCAAGCGCGCGGGGGGCGACGCCTCGGCCCTGGTCGAGGAGATGGGGGGGGTGGGGGAGCGGATCAAGGCCCTGGAGGCGGAGCTCAAGGAGGTGGAGCCGGCCCTAGACGACCGCTTGCTCCGCATCCCCAACGTGCCCCACGCCTCGGTGCCCGTGGGGCAATCCAGCGACGACAACCCGGTGGTGCGCACCTGGGGCGAGCCCCGGGTCTTCGACTTCGCGCCGCGGCCCCACTGGGAGGTGGGGGAGGGTCTCGGCATCCTCGACTTCGAGCGCGCCGCCAAGATCGCCGGGGCGCGCTTCGTGGTGCTCAAGGGGGCCGGGGCCCGGCTCGAGCGGGCGCTCATCCAGTTCATGCTCGACCTGCACACCGGGGCCCACGGCTACACCGAGGTGTGGACGCCCTTCATGGTCAACTCCCGGGCCATGGCGGGCACCGGGCAGCTCCCCAAGTTCGAGGAGGACCTCTTCAAGCTCCAGGGCACCGACTACTTCCTGGTGCCCACCGCCGAGGTGCCGGTGACCAACCTCCACCTCGACGAGGTGCTCCGCGAGGAGGATCTCCCGGTCCGGTACACCGCCTACACGCCGTGCTTTCGGGCAGAGGCCGGCGCCGCCGGCCGGGACACCCGGGGGATGATCCGACAGCACCAGTTCGATAAGGTGGAGCTGGTCAGGTTCGCCCACCCCGACCGCTCCTACGAGGAGCTCGAAACCCTCACCGCCAACGCCGAGGAGGTGCTCAAGCAGCTCGGCCTCCCGTACCGGGTGGTGAGCCTGTGCACCGGGGATCTGGGGTTTTCGTCGGCCAAGACCTACGACCTCGAAGTGTGGCTGCCGAGCCAGGGGGCCTACCGGGAGATCTCGTCTTGCTCGAACTTCGAGGACTTCCAGGCCCGGCGAGCCAACATCCGCTATAAGCCGGCGGGCGGCAAGGGCACCGAGCTCGTCCACACCCTCAACGGCTCCGCCCTGGCCGTGGGGCGGACCCTGGTGGCGATCCTCGAGAACTACCAGCAGGCCGACGGCAGCGTCCTCGTCCCCGAAGCCCTGCGGCGCTACGTGGGGGCCGACCGGGTAGGCTGATCCCCCATCTTCCCTTCCGGAGGGGTGGCCGAGCGGTTGAAGGCAGCGGTCTTGAAAACCGCCGAACCGAGAGGTTCCGTGGGTTCAAATCCCACCCCCTCCGCCAGTCCTTTCAAGGGCTTGGGCCTCGCGCCCAAGCCCTTGGGGCGAAGGGGGCCATGGGATGCCGCCCCGCGGTCTTGGGTGGCGGCAGATCATCGTGTCCTTCCGGCAACGCTGAGTGACCCCGGCGGGGGTTCTGGGTGCGTCGGCGGCAACGCCGTCGCACCCAGGAGGACCGCCCCTGAGCACCCGCCGACCGCCCACCCGTTGGATCTCCTTGCACCGGCTCGGCGTCGCCCCGACGACGCCCCCGGCACCCCGCGTCCGGCGTCCGCTCCGGCGTAACTCCAGCCCGGGCCCCCCAAAAAATGCGGGGCCCGGACGCGCCACGCAGCTTTACCGGAAGGACACGGCTGATGGGGGGCAGTGCTCTTGTGCGCCAGCGTCCCCCCGATCCATGCACACAGCCGCCGCCAGAGAAGTCGACTCAGGCCTCAGACAGCCGCGCCGAGACGTGGCGCAGCACCTCATCCGCGGTGACCAAGGCTTCGCGGGCGTCTGCCTCGTTGGGGAGGCGGTCCGGCAGGCTCCCGACCACGGCTTCGGGATACCGGGTGGGGATGTAGAAGCGATCCAGGGCGACGCAGGAGTCGACGATCTCCCGGAAGCCCGGGTCCACCCCGGTGCAGAGGCTCACCAGTTCGGCGAGGGCGTGGACCCTTGGGGCGCGGCCGCCTCTCGCCTCCAGGAAGGCTTTCAGGAGTTTCTCCGCTGCCTGCTGGGAGTGAAAGCACGCCTGGTTGCAGACGCCGGCTTCCTGGGCGAGGCGCGCCATCAGCAGGTCCTCGCGAGCGAAGCGGAGCCAGGCCGCGACGCGCTCAGTGGGTGCCATGGACCTGCCGACCGGGCCCGGCGACCTCGCGGGCAAAGAAGGGATCGTCGACCCGCGCGCGCTCCCACTCCTCGGGGGTGAACACGAAGACGTCCACCCCGACCCTCGGGCGTGTCAGGAGCAACACCTCCTTGGCGCGGTCGAGCCACCGGGCGTCGGTCTCCTTGACCACCACCAGGTCAAGGTCGCTCGTCTCGGTGACCGCGCCCCGGGCCAGCGACCCGAAGACGTAGATTGCCTGGGCGCGGTACTCCCGCACCAGGATCCCGACGATCCGATCGAGCTCTGTCTCGAGCTGACGCCTTCGTGTCTCCACCACGCCCACCGCTCCGCCTCCCAGTGCTTTCCTCCCAGTGTTTGAGAGGCCGTCGCTTCTAACACCAGTCTACAGCGGCCCACCCCTTTTCCCAACATGCTTCGAGAGGCGTTTTGACCGGGAGCGCGAGGAGGGTGTCCTGCCGGTAGCGCTGAGTGACCCCGGCGGGGGTTCTGGGTGCGTCGGCGGCAACGCCGTCGCACCCAGGAGGACCGCCCCTGAGCACCCGCCGACCGCCCACCCGTTGGATCTCCTTGCGCCGCGCTGGCGCGGCTGTGCCGCGAGTGGCTCGGCGCCGATCCGTTCTCCGGGGGCTTCTTTGTGTTCCGCAACCGGCGGGCCACCGCGGTCAAGATCCTGGGCAACCTCCCCTGGCTCGCCTACCATACCTGCTTCCTGATCCTGGCCTGGGTGCGTATCCCTCACCTCGCGTCCCACCTCCTGGGGGCGTGTGCCCGCGTCCTGTCGGCGGGCCATCCCGTCCACTTCCTCGAGACCTCCGTTGACCCCACCCGCTTCCGGGGCACCTCGGGGCTCCTGGGTCGGGCCCGCGCCTCCTTGAGCGCCGAGGACTGCACTCTCCTCGAGGCGATCCTGGCGACGCTCGTCCACATCACCGCGCTCCAAGAAGCCTGTGCCTGTGCCCCGCGGGCTCCTGCGCGGAGCCCCCGGGGGGGCGGGGTGGGGGCGATGTCGGGCCGATGCGGCCCGGTTCGGGGGCGGATTCGCCCCGATGTGGATGGTGTGGCGCGGCAAGCGGTCGTACAGGAAGGGTGTGGGCCCGGAGCACCGGGCACCCGAACCCTTCTTCCGGAGGATCGCCATGAACCGCATCGCCCGCCGCCTCGTCACCTCGTCGATCTTCGCCACCGGCCTGTGGCTGGGGGCCGCCACGGCCTCGGGGCCGGCCCCGGAGGCGGCAGACGCCCCGGCCGCGCCGGTGCGGGTCACCAACTTCGGCGCCAAGGCGCCGACCACCTTCGACCACGGCAAGCACGCGGGCCCGGAGCTGACCTGCGCCTCCTGCCACCACGAGGGGACCGGGGGCCAGTACCGGTGCGGCACTTGCCACCTGGGGGAGGCCGGGGAGAAGGCCCCCAAGATCAGGGACGCCATGCACGGCAAGGACGGCGGCGCTTGCTTCGCCTGCCACACCCGCAAGGACGCGCCCCAGAAGCTCAAGTGCGCCGACTGCCACGGGAGCTGACGAGGCGCCTCCTCAGACCGCCGAGGTACGAGAGGGAGGTCTTCTTGAGTCGGAGTAGGAACGCCCATTGCTGGGC
>JBBIIA010000169.1:0-8402 GCA_037446775.1 Deltaproteobacteria bacterium | reverse complement strand
TTCTGCCCCCCAAGGGTTGCTAGCCAAGGAGTGCATCATGGAAGAAGAGGACGTGTTGGAATACGACGTGGAAGAAGCGGCCCGAGAGGTCGCCGAGCGCACCGGCCAGGAGTTCGAGCTGGTGGAGGAGATCCTGGAGGCGGAGTTCCTGTTCCAGGCGGCCCTCGGGGCGTTCGAGGTCCCGGACGACGAGGAGGGGCGGGAGTTCCTCGACGAGATCCGGCGGCTTCGAGAGGCCCACGCCGACGTCGTCCCGGCGGCCGACGCCGCGGTGGACGACATCGAGGACCTGGACGACCGGCTGGTGACCTTCGTGGCCCGCCTCACCGGGGCTGAGCCGGCTTCCATCGAGGAGGTGCTCGACGAGCACATCTTGTACCTCGAGGAGAAGGGGCTCGTGGAGCCCGTCGACGACGACTGACCGGTCGGCAGAGGGGACGCCCTCTGCCCTATCCCCGACCCATCCTGCGGCTCGAGGCAACCCCTCGAGCCGCGGCCGTTTCGGGGGAGAGCCCCGTGGGAGGGCATCCCACGACAGGCGTCCATGCAGTCGGTGCGGCTCCTCGGGTTCTCGGTGGAACCGCGGCTGAGGCCCACGGCGCGCTTCCCCGGGGCCAAGAGCGCTGGTAGCCTGGGGCGCCGGAGGCGGCTGCGGGCGGAGGGAGCATGGGCGGGTCGTGGCGGGTGGAGGGCCCGGGGGGCAAGAAGCCCCCGGGGCACGTGGTGGTCGAGGCCCAGGGGCTAGTCAAGGCCTTTGGGGGTGCGCGGGCGGTGGACGGGGTCTCCTTCCGGGTCCGACGGGGGGAGTGCTTCGGCATCCTCGGGCCCAACGGCGCCGGTAAGACGACCACCGTTCGGCTCATCCACGGCTTCTCCCCCCTCACCGCCGGGAGCCTTCGGGTCTTCGGGCTCGACCTCGCCACCGACGGGCGGGCGATCAAGGCCCGGATCGGGGTGTGCCAGCAGGACAACAACCTCGACCCGGACCTGACGGTGCAAGAGAACCTGGAGGTCTTCGCCCGCTACTTCGACCTCCCTCGGCGCGAGGCCCGGGCCCGGGCCGACCGCCTGCTCGCCTTCATCGCCCTGGAGCACCGCCGCCACGCCCCGGTCTCCCAACTCTCGGGGGGGATGATGCGCCGACTGGTGCTGGCCCGGGCCCTGATCAACGACCCGGACCTGTTGATCCTCGACGAGCCCACCACGGGGCTCGACCCCCAGTCGCGCCACCAGGTGTGGGGGAAGGTGCAGGAGCTCAAGGGCCGGGGCCTGACCGTGCTCCTGACCACCCACTACATGGACGAGGCCGCCCGCCTGTGCGACCGGCTCCTCATCGTCGACCACGGCCGGGTGCTGGTGGAGGGGCCCCCGGCCGAGCTCGTGGCCACCCACGTCGGCCAGGAGGTGATCGAGATCGAGGACCCGCACCCGGAACTGGTGTCCCGGGTGCGGGCCGAGGGGTGGTCCCACGAGGAGCTGCCCCACCGGCTGGTGGTCTACGCCGGGGCGGGGGAGGAGGTGTACCGGCGGCTCGGCGAGGCGTGCGGCCGCGGGGGCTGCGCCCTGCGCGTGGCGACCCTGGAGGACGTCTTTCTCAAGCTTACCGGGAGGGATCTGCGGGAATGAGCGGGAGACGGCTGACCTGGCGCTTCGTCCGGGTGTGGCAGCGGGACCTCACGGTCTACCGGAAGATCTGGAAGATCAGCTTGCTGCCGCCGCTCCTGGAGCCCCTCTTGTACCTCGCCGCCTTCGGGGTCGGGTTGAGCGGCTTGGTCGGCGCCATGCCCCACCGGGGGACCCTGGTGCCCTACCTGGAGTTCATCGCCCCGGGGCTTCTGGCCATCAACATCATGCAGAACGCTTTTTTCGAGACTACCTACGGGTCCTTCGTCCGGATGGTCTACCAGAAGACCTTTGGCGCCATCCTGGCGACGCCGCTCTCGGTGGAGGAGGTGATCGCGGGGGAGATCGCCTGGGCGGCGACCAAGTCGGTGATCGCGACGGCGATCATGATGGCGGTGATCACGCCCTTCGGCCTCATCCAGTACCCGGAAGGGCTCCTGATCCTGCCCCTGGCGCTCCTGGGCGGCCTCGCCTTTGGGGCCGTCGGCATGGTCTTCACCGCGACCCTGCCGAGCATCGAGGTGTTCAACTTGCCCACCTTTCTCTTCGTCACCCCGATGTTCCTCTTCGGCGGCACCTTCTTCTCCACCGAGCGGCTGCCCCCCTGGGCCCAGGTCGTCGCCCAGGGCCTGCCCCTCACCCACCTCGCCGAGGCGGCGCGCGGCGTGGCCCTGGGGCGCCTCGAGGTCGCCCTCTGGTGGAACCTCGCCTACCTGGCCGTCTTTCTGGGGGTCGTCTTCCCCGTCGCCCTGGTGCTGATGCGGCGCCGACTCATCGAGTAGACCCGTGGCGGCGCTCCGGCCCTCAGGGGGCGGCGCGCAGGCGCTTGGGGCCGCCGGGGAACCACACCTCGATCTTGTCCGGGGGCAGCACCTTGTGGACGAGGCCGACCCCAAAGGCCGGGTGGGTCACCGCGTCCCCGGCGCGGTACGCCCCGGCGGGGTCGTAGGGCACGGCCGTCGCCGGGTCCAGAGCTTGGACCAGGAGGTCGTACTCGCTGGGGGGGCGGGGTGCCCGGGGCGGCCGCGGGGTCGCGACGGCACCGGACGGCGTCCCCCGCCCGCCGGTCGGCCGTTCGGCGGGCGGGGGCTTGGTCGGCCGGTAGTTGTGGATGCCGTCGCACCGGGGGCACTGGACCCGGGCCGGCACCCCGTCCACCAGGGCGACGACGACGTGGCGGCGCACCATGCGGCACTTGGTGCACAAGGCGTCGACGGGGTCTCCGACGGCGATGGGGCGAGGGGGACGGGGAGGACGAGGGGGGCGCATGGGCAGGGTCCTCGGGGCGGGGGAAGCCGGGCGCACTGTGTACCACTGGGCCTTGAGGGGGGGCAAGCGCCGGGGGAAGGGCGGGGCAAGCCCCGCCTTCCTCCCGGAGGAGGCGCGGGGAGGGGCTCGGGGGGATGGATCGAGCCACGGGGAGCGGCGAGGATGGCGGAAGAGCGTCCGATTCCGGAGGGGGTCCAGCCGTGACGCGCCGGGTGCGGGTGACCGGCTGGGGGCAGGTGACCCAGCCCAAGGCGCAGGCGGAGGCCCTGTTGGATCCCCTCGGCCTGATGGCCGAGGCGGCCCGCCGGGCCGGGGACGCCCGGGGCTCCCGGGAGGTCCTGGGCCGGCTCGACGCGGTCCTGGTGGTCAAGCCCACGAGCCGGTCCTACGCCGTGGTGTACGCCCGGGACGGCTCGTCGGCCTACGCCGTGGTGTACGGCCGCACCCGGGCCGGGCGCCGCTTCGTCGCGCGCACCCTGCCCCGGGCCGAGGTGTTCGCCGAGTTGACGGCGGCCAACCAGGTCGGCCGGACCGTCCACCTCCGCCCCGACCCCCGGGCCGGGGGCACCGTCGCCGACCTCGGCTGAGACGCCCTCCCGGGCCGGGGCTCCGGAAGAAGATACTGAAGCTGCCCCTCACCCCCCCGCGAAGCGCTCGGCGCGGAGCCGCTCGGGGGGAACCCCGAGCTCCTGGAGGGTCTTCTCCATGGCCTCCACCATGGGCGGGGGGCCGGCCAGGATGAAGTGGGTCTTCGGCCAGTCGGGGCACTCCCGCCGGATCAAGTCGGCGTCGAGGCGCCCCGTGGGGCCGTCCCAGGCCCGGGTGGACTCGGCCATCCGGGTCATGGTGGCGACCACCCGCAGGTTGCCGTGGGCGGCGGCCAGGGCCCCAAGGTCGTCCAGGAAGGGGGTCTCCTCGGGGGTCCGGTTCGAGTACAGGAGGGTGACCCGGTGGTCCGTGCGGGCCCGGGCCACGTGGTGCAGCAGGGACCGGAAGGGCGTGATCCCGACGCCGCCGGCGAGAAACGCCAGGGGCCCGTGCTCCGGGGCCGGGAGGCTCAGGTCGCCCCGGGGGGAGTCCACGGCGATCCGGGTGCCCAGGGGCAGGGCGAGGAGGGTCTGCTTGAAGGCGCTGGTGCTCGCTTTGGTGGCGAAGAGGAGGTCGTCTTCCTCCGGGGCCGAGGCGAGGCTCAGGGGCCGCCCCAGGCCCCGCTCGTCGGCGAAGCCCGCCGCCGGCAGGGTCAGGAAGCACCACTGGCCGGCGCGGAACGAGTACTCCTTCGGCCGCGCGAGCCGCACGGCCCAGATTCCCTTGGCCACCTCCTCGCGGCCGAGCAACGGGGTGTTCGTCTCCACGGTCATCCTCCTCTCCCCCCGGCTGGGGTTGGTTCTTCGCCCCGGGGAGCCTACCTCCGGGGCAGCGGGAGGGCCAGGGCGCCACCGCCCGACCGGGACGAAGCGAGCGGTCAGCCGTCCGCACCGGCCCGCGCCCGGGGCTCAAGCCGAGCCCTCCTGGCGCCGATCAGGGGGCCGGGGAGCGCGCGGCGGGGAGGCCCCACCGGCCGTGGTCAGGGAGCCTCGGTGGCCCGTGGGCCCTGGTTCTTTGCGAAGCGCCTGGCGCGCGGACACCGTAACGCCCGCGCCCAGCGAGAGAAGGGAGGCGCCACCATGCCCGCCGTCGCCTTGGTCCTCCTGGCCACCCTGAGCGGGGGGAGCCTGCTTCCCGGGGCCGCCCGCGCCGACGTGGTGACCCTGGTTGCCGACGAATGGTGTCCGGTCAACTGCGCCGTGGGAGCAGAGCGACCCGGCTACGCCGTCGAAGTCGCCAGGTACGCCTTCGAGCGGGCGGGGCACACCGTAGAGTATAGGACCATGAACTGGGCTCGCAGCGTGGAGGAGAGCCGCCGGGGGAGGTACACCGCCGTGATCGGCGCCATCCCGGCCGACGTGCCGGACTTCGTGATCCCGACCCAGTCCCTCGGCGCGTCGGCCAACTCCTTCTTCGTCCGCGCGGGGAGTCCCTGGAAGTTCGGAGGGCTGCCCTCCCTGGCCGGGGTTACGGTCGGCGTGATTCGGGACTACGCGTACGGCGCGGAGTACGACGCGTACTTCGCCCAGCACAAGGCCGATCCCCGGCGGGTGCAGGTGGCCTCGGGAGACGACGCCCTGGAGATCAACCTCAAGAAGCTCGCCGCCGGTCGGCTGGACGTGGTGATCGAAGACGCCCCGGTGGGCCGGTACGCGGTGCGCCGCCTGGGGCTGGGGGAGAAGATCATCTACTGCTGCGACGACGGCGAGCCGGCGCCCTTCTACCTCGCCTTCTCGCCGGCCCACCCGAAGGCCAGGGAGTACGCCGAGCTGTTCTCCAAGGGAGTCGAAGAGCTGCGAGCGTCGGGGAAGCTGCGCAAGATCCTGGCGGCCTACGGCCTCGAGGACTGGCAGCAGCCCTGACCCAACCGCGCCGCGGAGCGTGTGGATGCCTTTCTCCTGTCGCCTGGCCCGGAGCCTCTCCTTTCGGTTCGCGGCGGTCTTGTTTCTCGTGCTGGCCGTCGGCCAGGGCGTGGGCGCGGTGGCCTACCTCTGGGCGACCCGGGCCGCCGGGCTCACCGCCCTGCACGAGCGCATGGCCCGGACCCTCCTTCAGGTGGCGGGCGTCAGCACCCAACCCCTGTGGGACCTGGACTACGAGTTCCTCGAGCCGTACCTGGACGAGGTCATGAAAGACCCGGATATCCAGGCGGTGTGCGTGCGGGACGGCACCGGCGCGGTGGTGTCTTCCCGGAGCCGCGACGCCGGGCCGGCGCCGTTTGGGCTGGTGCGCTCGATCATCGCCAACGGAGAAGGGATCGGTCGGGTGGAGCTGGGGTACCGCCAGGACTCGGTGGATGCTTCCGTGGCGCGGAGCCTGGTGCAGATCCCGGTGTACCAAGGGATCATGCTCGCGGTGCTCGCCGTCGCCTCCTCGGTCCTGGTCCGGGTCTACGTGCGGCGACCGGTCGTGGGGATCGCCGGGGCGCTGCGACGCATCAGCGCGGGGGAGCTCACGGTGCCCCTGCCCGAAGGCCGGGACGATGAGATCGCCGAGATCGCCCGGGGGGTGAACTTCCTCCGGGAGCGGCTCCACCACACGGTGACCCAGGCCCGGGAGATCGCCGCGAGCGTCACCCAGGTGTCGGGGCAGCTCGACGCCCTCTTCGCGGACGTGGCTCGGGCGGCGGTGGTTCAGCAGGGGGCGACCGAGGAGGTCGCGGGCGCCTTGAGCGCCTCGACGGCCCTCCAGGGCGAGGTCCTGGAGCGGACGGGGGAGCTGCTGGCCCTCTCCGAAGCCAACCTCGGGGCCCTCACCGCGGTTCACGACGCGAGCGAGGAGATCGCGGTCGCCGCCGCGGAGCTCACCGGCAGCGTGGACGACTCCCACGCCACCCTGGCCCGGCTGACCGCGTCCTCCCGCCAGGTCGCCCGCATGGCGGCCGAGGTTGCCCGTGCCGTGGAGGGCGCGTCGTCCTCGGTCCAGCAGGTCTTCGCGGCGGTCAAGGAGGTGGAGAGCCGGGTCGGGGAGTCGGCCGACCTCAGCGCCCGGGTCACCTGCGCGGTCTCGGACCAGGGGTTGGCCTCGGCGGCTCGGGCCCGGGACCAGGTGGGGCGGATCGAGGCCTTCATGGAGGTGCTGGGGGCGGCGGTCGAACGTCTGGGGGCGCGGTCGGGCGACGTGGGCGGGGTGCTGCGGGTGGTCACGGGGGTGACCGATCGAATCCGGTTGCTCAGCCTCAACGCCCAGATCCTGGCGGTCCAGGCGGGGGAGCACGGCAAGCCCTTCGGGGTCGTGGCGGGGGAGATGGAGGCGCTCTCCAAGAAGTCCGCCGAGTCCAGCCGGGAGATCGGCGCGACCCTCGAGGAGATCGGCCGGGAGATCCGGGAGGTGGTGCGGCGGGCGGCCGAGGCCTCCGGGAGCCTCCAGGCGGTGAAGCACGCCGTCGCGGCCACCGAGGGTGTGCAGCGAGAGATCCTCGGTTCCTCCCGGCAGGCCGCCCAGACGGCGGCCCGCATCCAGGGGGCCGCCCGGGAGCAGACCGCGGGGCTAGAGCTCGTGGTGGGCGCCATCACCCAGATCACCAGCCGGGTCTTTGAGGTCACCGAGGCGACCCGGGAGGAGGAGCAGGGGAACCAGGCGGTGCTCGCCAACGTGGACCGCATCCGACACGCCATGGCCGGGGTTCGCGAGCGTACCGGAGCGCAGGAGCGGCTCGTGGCGACCCTGCTGGGAAACCTGGAGGCGTCGGACGGGAAGACCCAGGCGATCGCGGCGACCTCGGTCCAGCAGTCGGCCCTAAAGCAGACCATCACCCGGGAGGTGGGCGGGGTGGCCGAAGCCGGACGCCACGCCATCGAGCGGCTGGAGGGGATCCCCCAGGCCCTGGCCGCCCTGGCCCGGCAGACCGAGGCCTTGCGCCAGACCCTCGCGGTGTTTCGGACCGCGAGCCCCGAGGCCGCCCCCCCGTCCCCCTGCCCCACCGCCGGGCAGGCCTCCCCCGAGGGCGCGCCGACGACCGGTTGACCCCCCCCGGATCGATCCCCTGCCGCTGCTGATAGTCGGCACCCCGGGTTGCCCCCGGCCGAGGCCGTGGCCTATCATGGCGCGCTTGCCGTCTGCGCCGGAGGCCTTGCGACCCCATGCCCTGCTCCTGGATCGATCCCGTGGCCGTCCTGGATGCCCTCGAGGGCGAAGCCTCTCCCGGCGCCCGGGCGGAGAGCCGCGCCTTGGCCCGGGCCGGAGCCGTCGTCCGGTTGCGGACTTCGGCGGTGGGGGAGGGTGGCGAGGTGCGGGGCGGGGTGGAGGACCGGGGAACCCGCCACCGGGTGTCCCTGGGGGTTACCCCCACCCGGGTGGAGGGGCGGTGCGACTGCGCCGGGGAGCGCTGGCCGTGCGCCCACGTGCTCGCCCTGGCCCGCACCTGGGCCGAAGGGGCGGTGGTGGAGCCGGTGGGCGGCAGGAGGGGGACGGGCTGGCGGGACCTCCTGGGTGCCCTGGCCCCCCGGGTCCGCCCCGCGCCCCGGGTCGGGGCGTCCCAGGCCCTGGTGCACTGGCTCGAGCTGCGCGAGGTCCCGGGGCGGGAGTGGGAGCTCCTGGTCTCCTGGCGGCTCCACCGGGAGTCGGCCCGGGGCGTCGGCCGGGGCCGGGTGGTGCCCCTGGCGGTGCTGCTGCGCAGCCCCCCCGAGGGGGCGACCCCCGCCGATCTCGCCGCCCTCCGCGGCCTGCTTGATGGAGAGGCTGATGCGGCGGCGGGCCAGGTCGATGTCGATGATCTTCACCCAGAGCTCCTCGCCCGGGGTGACGACCTGCTCGGGGGCCTCCACGTGATGGACGGCCATCTCGGAGATGTGCACGAGTCCCTCGATGCCGTCGCCGACCTGCACGAACGCGCCGAACGGCACGAGCTTGGTGACCCGGCCGTAGACGAGCTCGCCGACCTGCGAGATGCCTCGCAGCTCGATGCGGAGGTGGCGCGTGCG
>JBBIIA010000168.1:0-8497 GCA_037446775.1 Deltaproteobacteria bacterium | reverse complement strand
GGGTGGGCACGGCCCACCCTTGAGTCCTGCCGACACCGGCCGAAGAGAACTGCGTCCCGTCTCGTTTTTCCCCAGGGAGACCACCCATGCCCAAGACCGTTCTCGTCGTCGACGACAGCGCCACGATCCGGGAGGCCGTGCGACACGCCCTGACCGGGGAAGACTGGATCGTCCGGGAGGCGACCGACGCGGCAGAGGCCCTGGCCGTGCTGCGCAGCGACGCCCCGGACGCCGTGCTGTGCGACGTGACCCTGCCGGACGGCGACGGGTACGAGACCTGCAAGACCCTCCGGGGCGCCGCCGGGACCCCGCTGCCGGTGATCCTGATGGGAACCCGGGTCAGCCACGCGGCCGCCCTGGCGGCAGGAGCGGCGGCGACCCTGACCAAGCCCTTCGAGGCCGCGGAGGTCGCCGAGACCCTCCACGCCGCCGTCGAGGAGAGCAGCTTCAGCCTCGATTTCGGCGAACTGGAGGCGGAAGGCGACGCGCCCCTCACCCTCTCTGAGGTCGTCCGCGAGCTCCCGGGCGCAGGCAAGGCAGTGGAGGGCGTGGAGATCATCGACCTGTCCGCGGACGACGACTTCGCAGACCTGGAGCTCTTGGAGGACCTGGAACCGATCGGGCCGGTTCGCCCGGCCTCGACGCCGCCAAAGGTCCCCTCCGGAGACCTCCTCGGCCCCGACGACGACCCCTTCGCCGACCTCTTCCCCACCGACCCGAGGGTCGCCGAGGAGGCCCGGGGCCCGGCAACGGCCGCCCCCGGATTCGACCTCGACCTCGCGGATCTCTTCGGCGAGCCGGTGACGCCCCCCCCAGGCCCCCAGGAACCCCCGGAGGAGGAGATCCCCCTGGAGCTCCTGTTGGAGGAGGAGCTCGCGCCCGAACCCGACGGGGTGCTCCCCGACGCTGCAAAGGGCAACGCCTTCGAGGAACGCCCGGAGTCCTACCTGCCCCCCGACGACGCCGAGGGTCTCGCCGGCCCGGGCACCCGCCCCCCGGAGGTGCCGCTGTGGAAGGACCTCTCCCCCCTCGACGACCAAGGGGAGGAACCGGCCGTCGGCGCACCGGACGAAGACCTGGCCGCCCGGATCGCCGGAACCGCCGAGCGTGCGGTCCGCCAAGCCCTCACCACGACCCTGGCCGCTGACCGGCTCGGGCCCCTGGTGGAGGCCGTGGTGGAGCGGGTGGTGTGGGAGGTGGTGCCCCCCCTCGCCGAGCGCTTGATCCGGGAGGCCATCGAGAAGCTCCAGGGCGCTCCCCCGCCCCCGCGCTAGAACCCGTTGGGGGCAGCAGCCCCAACCATCCGCACCGGCGCAACAAAACGGCGGCTGCCCCGTGGGGCAGCCGCCGTTTCTTGCTTCCGCGCGGGAGCTACCGATCAGCCCTTCGCATCCTGGGGATAGCGCAGGCTCTCCACCAGGGACTGCACCTCGGCCGGGGGTTCCGGGGTCAGCTTCGAGACCGTCCACATCACGATGAAGTTGAGGATCATGCCGAGGGTGCCGATGCCCTCGGGGGAGATCCCGAACCACCAATTGGCTGGAACGTTATAGGACGGCGGCTTCACGAACTTGAAGTAGATGATGTAAGCAGCGGTGAAGACGATGCCGACCACCATGCCCGACAGAGCGCCTTCCTTGTTGGTCTTCTTGTTGAAGACCCCCATGATGATCGCCGGGAAGAACGACGCGGCGGCCAAGCCGAAGGCAAAGGCCACCACCTGGGACACGAAGCCCGGCGGGTTGATGCCGAAGTAGCCCGCGATGCACACCGCTACGCCGGCGGCAACCCGGGCCCAGATGAGCTCACCCTTCTCGCTCAGGTTCGGCGAGATGACCCCCTTCATCAGGTCGTGGGAGATCGCCGCCGAAATGACGAGCAAGAGGCCCGCCGCGGTAGAGAGCGCCGCGGCCAGGCCGCCGGCGGCCACCAGGGCCACCACCCAGTTCGGGAGCCGGGCGATCTCGGGACTGGCGAGCACGATGATGTCGTTGTCGACCTTGAGCTCGTTCGCGCTCTTGTCGTCCTCGAACTTGCCCTTGGCGTACTGCATGATGCCGTCGTTGTTCTTGTCCTTCCACGCCACGAGCTTGGTCTTCTCCCAGTTCTTGAACCAGCTCGGCGCGTTCGTGTACTCCTTGCCGTGGATGGTCTTGATGAAGTTGGTGCGGGCGAAGGCGGCCACCGCGGGGGCGGTGGTGTACAGGAGGCCAATGCACACCAGGGCCCAGCCGGCCGAGGAGCGGGCGTCGCGGATCTTCGGCACGGTGAAGAAGCGGATGATCACGTGGGGCAGGCCGGCGGTGCCGACCATCAGGGCGAAGGTGATGAAGAAGACGTCGATCTTCGGCCGCATCCCGGAGGTGTACTCCGCCAGGCCGAGTTCGACGTGCAGCCCGTTGAGGACGTCGAGGAGATAGCGCCCCTGGGAGGAAGCGTCCCCGAGGATCTGGGCGCCACCAGCGCTGATGCTGGAGCCGAGCCCGAGGAAGGGGATGGGGTTCCCGGTGAGCATGATCGAGATGAAGATCGCCGGGATCAAGTAAGCCACGATCAAGACGCAGTACTGGGCCACCTGGGTGTAGGTGATGCCCTTCATGCCGCCGAGCACGGCGTAAAAGAAGACGATCGCCATGCCGACCAAAACGCCCGCGTTGATCGACATCTCGAGGAACCGGGAGAAGACGATGCCGACGCCCCGCATCTGACCCGCAACGTACACAAACGAGATGAAGATGGCGCACAGGAGGGCGATGACGCGGGCAGTATTGGAGTAGTACCGGTCACCGATGAACTGGGGCACCGTGAACTTGCCGTACTTGCGCAGGTAGGGCGCGAGGAGCATGGCCAAGAGGACGTAGCCGCCGGTCCAGCCCATCAGGTACATCGAGCCGTCGCGGCCGAGAAACGAGATCAAGCCGGCCATGGAGATGAAGGAAGCCGCCGACATCCAGTCGGCGCCGGTGGCCATGCCGTTGAGGATCGGATGGACGGCCTTCTCGGCGACGTAGAAGTCGCCGGTGGTCTTGGCCTTCGCCCAGACCGCGATGCCGATATAGAGCGCGAAGGACAACCCGACGATGATCCAGGTCCAAGCAAGAATGCTCATATGTACAGACTCCTATCTCTAACCGTTGGACGGCTAGTCTTCGTGCACGCCATACTTCTTATCCAACTTATTCATCAGAGAGACGTACACAAAAATAAGGACGATAAATGTAATCATGGACCCCTGGTTGGCGAACCAGAACCCCAACTTGAAGCCACCGATCATCACCGAGTCCAATTGATCAACGACAATGATTCCACACAAGTAGGACACAGCAAACCAGATGCTCAACAGTATCGTAATATAGCGGAGATTTTCCTTCCAATAAGCAACCAACTGCGTCTTACGTTCCATAGAAACCTCCCTTCCTCGTTGTCCAAGACTACTCATGCCTCCTCAAAACCGCGTTTATCGCCCTCCACCTCCTTCCCCGGGATCCGGCCTTCGGCTTGGGGCTACCCCGGACCGCTCCCAAACTCCGGTTGGTTCGCTGGGGCGCAGCGTAAAGGAAGCGCCCCCCCTCGTCAAGCGAATTGTAAACTGCGTTTTGTCCTTGTGCCCGTCCGCCCCCTATCCCCCACCGGGAGAGACCAAACGCCTGCCCCTACACCTCTTTTGTGCCATCTCTGCGCGGTTCGGCGTTCGCTTTTCCCGGCGTTTCGCCAGCAACCGCCACGAATCTTGTTTCAAACAAGCACGGTCATCCGCGGCACGCGCCGGCCCTCGCCCCGGGACCCCGCTTTCCGTGCGGCCCGGCGGTCAACCGTGGTACCCTCGGGCCGTCGGCGGCGAGCGCCGGGAAAGGAGCTTGGCTTGGCGATCGCGCCCCCCCCTCGGCTCCCCGGGACGGAAGCCGATTTCGGCCTCGAAGCCTCGTCCGCGCCGAGCCTCGCCGCCCTCGCCGAGGCGTACCGGGGGGCGAGGGCGGCGGCCATCGCCGCTGCCCGCACCGGTGCCAGCCCCCGCCACACGGTCGAAGCGATCTCCGCGATCAACGACCGGGTGGCCCGCCGGGCCCTGGAGCTGGTCCAAGGGCCGGACCCGCCGGGCTGGGGGGATCGTTGGGCCGTGTTGGCCCTGGGCAGCGTCGGCCGCCGGGAGCAAGCCCTGGCCACCGACCACGACAGCGCCGGGGTGTACGACCCGGGCGTGTCGCCGCGCGAGGCGCGGGACCTGGAGGCCCTCGCCACCCGGGGGGTGGCGGCCCTGGCCGCGGTCGGCCTCACCCCCTGCCCGCGGCACACCACCATCGCCAACCCCGCCTGGCTCCAGGACGCGGACCGCTGGGGGCGGGAGGTGGAACGGTGGATCGGGACCCCGACCCAGGAGCACATGGTCAAGTTCGGCATGTTCCAGGACCTGCGGACGGTCTTTGGTAGCCCCCGCTTCGAGGCGGCGCTCAAGGATCGCATCCAGGGAGCCGTATCGTGCAACCCCCGCTTTCTGCCCCACCTGGCCCGAAACATCGTCCGCTTTCCGCCCCCCCTGGGGGCGTTTGGCCGCCTGCGCCTCGAACGCGGCCCGGAGCACCGGGGCACCCTCAACTTGAAGCGGGCGGGGCTCTTCGCCATCACCGAAGGGGTGAGCCTGTTGGCCCTGGAGGCCGGCATCCAAGGGGGGAGCACCTGGGAGAAGATCGAGGCCCTGACCGGCCAGCCGTCCCTCGGGGGCTTCGCCCTCCCCCGCCTCTCTACGGCCTTTTCGTCCCTGGTGGGGTTGCGGCTGGACGCCCAGCTCCGCGCCACCGCTCGGGGCGCGGAGCCATCGAACTTCGTGGACCCTGCGGAGCTGTCGCCCCAGGACCGCGAGGGCCTGCGCGCCGCCCTGGAGACGGTCGCCGGGTTCCTCCGCCGCCTGGCGGCCCGCTTCGAACTCCAGTGGTATCCCGGCTGACCCGGCCCGGCGTTTGACACCGCCCGGGGCAGGCCCCTAGAATCCCCGGGGCATCCGGCCGAACTCCCCCGGGAGGGCGCCCCATGGCCCAGCGTCAGCCCACCGGCATCCGATCCTGGCCCGAGGAGGAGCGGCCCCGGGAGAAGCTCGCCGCCTTCGGCCCCGGGGCGCTGACCCCGTCGGAACTCCTGGCGATCCTGATCCGCACCGGGGATCCCAGGGGGGGCCTCACGGCGGTGGACGTGGCCCGGGAGCTGTGGGGACGCTGCGGCGGGCGCTGGAGCGAACTGCGCCAGCACACCGCCGCCGAGCTCGCCGCGCTGCCGGGGATGGGGCCCGCCAAGGCAGCCGCCGTGGCGGCCGCCCTGGAGATCGGGCGACGCCTCGACGCCTGCCCGCTGGAGGAGTCGGCCCCCTTTCGCACCAGCCGGCAGGTGTACGAGCACTACGCGGCCCGGTTGGCGGACGCCCGCAAGGAACAGTTCTTCTGCTTGCTCCTAGACGCGCGCAATCGGCTGCTCCGGGAAGACCGGGTGAGCGAGGGGACCTTGACGGCCAGCCTGGTCCACCCTCGGGAGGCCTTCCGGTCCGCGGTGCGGGAGGCGGCCTCGGCGGTGATCTTCGCCCACAACCACCCGAGCGGCGACCCGAGCCCGAGCCGGGACGACGTCGACCTCACCCAGCGGCTCGGGGACGCGGGGCGGGTCCTCGGCATCCGGGTCCTCGACCACGTCATCGTGGGACGGGGCCAGCACTACAGCTTCGCGGACGAAGGGGCCCTCGCCCCGCCCTGATCCCGCCGGGAACCCGTCACGAGAGGACTGCCCCATGGCCCGCCCCCTGTCCCGGCTCCTCGCCCTCGCCCTGGCCCTCGCCCCGCTTTCGGCTGGCGCACAGGCGCCGCGCCTCGCCGTGCTCCCGATCGCCTGGTACAACGCCCCGGAAGTGGAGCCCCTCGCCCCGGGCCTGCGGGCCATGCTGGCGAGCCGGCTCGCGGCGGGCGGCCGCCGGGTCCATACCCTGGACGCCCCCGGCCCCGGGGAGTGGTCGGTGCACACCGCCATCACCCGCCTCGGCCAAACCTACAGCGTGGACGTCGCCCTGGAGCCCGGGATCGCCCGGGCCTTCGAGACCGCCCGCTCTCCGGAGGAGCTCCTGGAGGCCATCGACGCGGTCGCCGCGCACCTGCGAAAGCATCTCGACGAGCCGCGGCCCGCCGCGTCCCCGGCGCCCCCGGCCGAAGCCCCCCCCCAGCGGACGCCCGACGCCGCACCGGCGGCCGCCTCGCCGACCCTCCCGCCAGCCGGATTCCAGCGACACCGGAGCACCCCGCCCCTGCCCGGGGCCGCCACCAGCCTCGCGGCGGCCGACCTGGATGGAGAGGGGAACCTCGAGATCCTCGTCCTTGTGGAGGAAGAGCTGGTCGCCTACCGGGACGGGACCGGCGGCCTGGTGCCGGCCTGGCGGAGCCCGACCCCCCGGGGGATCGACGCCCTCACCCTCTCCGTCGGCGACCTCGACGGCAACGGCCGTCCCGAGGTGTTCGTAGCGGGCATGGACGGCACCCGGCTGGTAACCCAAGCGCTGGAGTGGTCCGGGACAGGCCTGGCGCCCAAGGGCAAGCGTCTGGACGCCTGGCTTCGGGCGGTGCCGGTGCCGGGCGGCGCCCCCGCCCTCCGCGGTCTTCGGGGCGGCGTCGGACGCGACCTGGCAGCCCCTGGCCTCCGCCGCTTCGCCTGGGCCGACGATGGCTACCGGGACGACGGCCCTGCCGAGGAGCCAGCGGCCGCCGGCCCCGTCAACCTGGACTTCGCCACCCTGGACCCGGGCGGGCGCCCCTTCGCCCTGGTCACCGGCCAAAACGATCGGCTCCGGCTGTACGACCCGGACGGCACCCTGCTCGTGGAGAGCCCCGACCCGATCAAGGGCTCCCCCCTGATCCTGCGGGGCCAGGAGCGCCTGCCGGGCTACCAGGACGAGGACCGTCTCGTCGTGCACGGCCGCACCGCGGTGTGGCACGCCCCCGGGGGCGGCGCCCTGATCCTGACCGCCCGCAACGAAGCGGGTTCCAGCCGGATCTTTCGCCGCTCCGCCCAGTACTCCCACGGCCAGATCGTCGCCTGGCGGTGGGACGGTCTCTCCCTCATCCCCGCCGGGGAAAGCCCCAAGCTCCCCGGGTACCTCCCAGACCTCCTCCTGGCCCCCGGCCCCCACGGCGGCCAGACCTTGTACGCGGCCCTCGTCCAGTCCGAGGGGACGGTCTTCCCCAAGACCAGCACCCGGCTCGTCGCCTTCGACCTGTCGGCGCCGTAAGGATCTGCCCGCCGCGCCCCGTGCCCGTAGCCTTCCCGCGCCCGGGGTCCCTGTGGTATAGGCACGGGCTCCCCCCGCCCTGCCCGAGGAGGCCGCCATGAGCGACTTCAAGCAGATGTACCGCACGGTGATGGACGACCACTTCCCCGACCGCCTGGAGATCCGCTTCGGCGACCAGGCCCTGGTGTACCGAAAGCGCGCCTGGAAGCTCGCCGACGAGGCCGGGGCCCTGGTGGAGAAGGGGCTGCGGTACGGGGAGAACCCGGGCCAGGAGGCGGCCCTGTACGAGCTCGCCGAAGGGAACCTCACCCTGGGGGGCTGCCGCTTCATCGAACCGGGCCTGGGGCTCGTCTCGGCGCTCGCCGAGGAGCACATGCTCCAGGCGGGCAAGCACCCCGGCAAGACCAACCTCACCGACGTGGACAACGGCCTCAACATCTTGAAGTACCTGACCGAGCGGCCCACCGCGGTGATCCTCAAGCACAACAACCCCTGCGGCGCGGCCGAAGCCGAGAGCCTGGCCGAGGCGTACCGGCGCGCCGACCGGGCCGACCGCATCGCCGCCTTCGGGGGCGCCCTGGTGGTGAACCGCGCCCTGGACCGGGCGACCGCCGAGGCGGTGGCCGGGAACTACCTGGAGGTGGTGGCAGCCCCCGACTACGAGGACGGCGCGGTGGAGATCCTCAAGCGCCGCAAGGACCTGCGGATCCTCGCCGTGCCCCGGCTGGACCGGCTGGCCGAGTACCGCTCCCGGCGCTTTGTGGACTTCAAGTCCCTCCAGGACGGGGGGCTCGTGGTCCAGCAGTCGCCCCTCAACGCCGTCACCCGGGCGGAGGATTTCCGGCCCGCGGTGGCGACCCGGGGCGGGGCCGAGGTGCGGGTGGCCCGGGCGCCGACCCCCGCGGAGCTCGCCGACCTCTTGTTCGGCTGGTGCGTGGAGCAGGGGGTCACCTCCAACTCGGTGCTGTACGTCAAGGACCGCTGCACGGTGGGCATCGGCACCGGGGAGCAGGACCGGGTGGGGGTGGCCGAGATCGCCGTCTTCAAGGCCTACACCAAGCACGCGGACAACCTGTGCTTCGAGCGCCACGGGGTACCCCTCAAGGACCTGGAGCTCCAGGTGGCCCGGGGCCAGGCGGACCCGGCGACCCTGGACGAGCTGCGGGCCGAGACGGCCGAGGCCCGCGGCGGCCTCCGGGGCGGGGCGATGATCTCCGACGCCTTCTTCCCCTTCCGGGACGG
>JBBIIA010000167.1:0-8658 GCA_037446775.1 Deltaproteobacteria bacterium | reverse complement strand
TTCCCTGTTCCCTGTTCCCTGTTCCCTGTTCCCTGTTCCCTGTTCCCTGTTCCCTTCGACCTACCAACTCGCCGTGAGCCCCCCCGACACCCGGTTCTCGTGGTAGTCACCGAGACTATCCGCCCCTCCGTCGTAGACCCGCCGCTCGTGGGCGTACCGCAGCTCCAAGTCCAGCCATCCCAGCAGCGCTCGGCGATGGAACACGCTCCCCCGGTGCAGGAGATAGTCCTCTGGGGAGTCATCCGTACCCCTGCGGAGCGCGTCGTAGCGCACCCCGGTCAGCTCCCGCGGCCGGGGCTCCCAGGTGAGGGACGCACCGGCACCGGTCTGCCAGTAGGCGCCCCGGTCCTCGGGGTTCCCCGCGAGGTAGGTGGCGTCCGCGGCGGCCGTGACGTGCTCCGCGAGCCGCGACCGCAGCCGCCCCGCCACCCGGCGGGTCCGGGTAAAGGTCTCGGCGTCGCTCCGGGTCGTGGAGGGGGCCCACTCCCACCCCTGGGACGCGGAGAGGTCCACGGTGGTGTAGCGGGTGAACCGGTGGTCCAGCCCGGCCGAGTAGTTCCAGGCCGTTCGCGCGTCGCCTACTTCGGGCAGGTACTCGACGGTGCGGGACCCGGCCAGGCGCCCCGTGGTGTATTCGGAGAAGCGGTGGCTCACCCGGGCGCCGAGGTTCCACCCCTGCTCGGTGCCGCCCCCGTCTGGGAAGATCCACCGGTACCCGGCGTCGAGCCCGGCCTCGGTCTGGGGCCCTACCGGGAAGGAGTACCCCAAGCCGACCCGGTGGCTCCAGTAGTCGTCCCCGTCCTCGTACAGGCCCCGCTCCGCCCCGTAGGACCCGGTGAGGGTCGAGCGGCGGTTGCCCGGAAAGGAAGCGAAGGTGTGGGCCCAGGACAGGTCGGCGCCGTAGGTCTGGCGGTCCTCGTCCCCCTCGGCCCGCTGGGCCACCGCCGAATACGCGAGGCTCACGCGGTCCCCCGCCGCGGCGTCGAAGGCCACACCCAGCCGGCCCCGGTGGATCCGGGAGTCCTCCCCGTCGGCGTCCTCGTCCACGAAGTCCCGGTAGGTAAAGGAGTAAGACCCGTCGGTGGACACCCGCCGCGACACCCGCCAGGCGTACTCGGCCCGGGCGCCGTACTCGTCGGACCGGTTGTCGTAGCCCGTGCGCGCGCCCGGCAGCGCCCCGGTGAGGCCCTGTTCCAGGTTCTGGGCCCAGTGGCCGCCCCCGGACACGGTGAGGGCCGGGCTCGCCTGCCAGCGGACCGTTCCAGCCGCGGTGTGGCTGGAGGCGTCCCGGTCCGACACCGCCGAACTCTGGTACAGGTCCGTCCGGTAGCGGTAGTCCACGCTGGCCCGCAGCCGCGGCGAGGTGCGCAGCCAGCCGATCCCGGCGCCCCCGGCCACCGAGAACCCGCGTTGCCGCGCCGCGTCTTGGTCGACGTTGTCCGAGTACTCCCCGTCCACCGAAGCCCGCAGGGTCCACCGGGACGCCGGTCCCTTGGGCAGCAGGGTGTCGAGGCTCGGCTCGAACCCCCCGTAGTCGAAGAAGGACCGGTAGCGCAGGAGGTCAGCCGCGAAGGCGTCGGCCTCCTGGGCTTCCGCCTGGGCCCGGGCGTGGGCCGCCGCCAGGACCAGCAGCAGGGCTAGGGCAATCGGTCGCACCATCGGCCGCCCTCAGGGAACCACGACGACGTCGCCGGGTTGGAGGAGGAAATCCGGTTGGCGCCCCTTGAGCACCTGCTCCACGTCCACCGGCAGCTTCTTGGATTCGGCCCCGTCCCACCGCATCACCGAGACCTTGTCGGAGCTCGCGAACTCGGCAAACCCCCCGGCCATGGCGAGCACCTGGAGGAAGGTCCGGGGGCTCCGCAGCTTCATCACCCCGGGGGTCTTGACCCGGCCCAGGAGGTACACGTTGTAGCTGTTGCTCTCCAGCAGGGTCACCGTCACCAGGGGCTCGGTAAAGTACTCCTTGAAGCGCTCCTGGAGGACCTCGGTCACCTGGGCCAGGGTGAGGCCCTTGGCGTACAGCTCGCCCGCCAGGGGCACGGTGATGCGGCCGTCCGGCCGGACCCACACCTGGCGGGAGACGTCGGCCGCCTTCCAGACGTTGATCTCGAGCACGTCCTCGACGCCAATGCGGTACGCGGGCCGCTCGCCTTCGCCGTCGGAGCCGAGCGCCCCGCCGACCAGGGCCGCCGTCAAGCACGCAGCGAGCGCTAGACTCCTCACGGTGTGGAGCATCGGGGGTCTCCTTCTGCGCATGGGATCACTCCAGCCCGGCATCCCGGATCTTGTAGAGCAGTGCCTTGTAGCTGATGTCCAGAAGCTCCGCCGCCTTCTTCCGGTTCCACCGGGTGCGCGCCAAGACCTTGTCCAGCACCACCCGCTCCGCCTCCAGGGCGGCCTCCCGGGCCACGTCCTTGAGGGTCCTTCCCTCGTACTTCTTCGGGTCGACGGCGTGGGCCGAGGGGCCCCTGCTGGCGTCCCGCTGCCGCGCCGTGCGGATCTCCCGGCGCACGCCCTCCACGTCCCCGACGACGACGATGCGCTTGACGTAGTTCTCCAGCTCCCGGACGTTTCCCGGCCAGGCGTACGCCACCATCTCGGCCAGAAGATCCGCGGGAATCTGGGCCTTCGGCCGACCGTACCGCTCGGCGTACTTCTCGAGGAACTGCTGCACTAGGGGTTCGACCTCCTCGGGCCGTTCCCGAAGGGGCGGTAAGAGGAGGTTCACCACGTTGAGGCGATAGAACAGGTCCCGGCGAAACCGGCGGCTGGCTACCTCCTGCTCCAGGTTGCGGTTGGAGGCCGCGAGCACCCGCACATCGACGGGAACCGGCGCTGTAGCCCCGATCCGGCACACCTCCCCGTCCTGGAGCACGTGGAGCAGTTTGGCCTGCAAGTCCACGTGCATCTCGGTAATCTCGTCCAGAAAGAGCGTGCCGCCGTCGGCGAACTCGAACTTCCCCTTCTTGGCGTTGCTCGCCCCCGTAAACGCCCCCTGCTCGTACCCGAAGAGCTCGCTCTCCAGAAGGTCCCGGGGCAGGGCCGCGCAGTTCACCTTGACCAGGGGCTTGTTCGCCCGGGAGGATCCCTGCCAGATCGCCCGGGCCAGGAGGTCCTTGCCGGTCCCGCTCTCCCCCCGCAGAAGGACCGTGATGTCGGTATCGGCGATCTGGTCGACGATGGCCTGGACGTCCCGCATGCGCCGGCTGCGACCGAAGAGCTGGCCGTAGGGCGACCCCGCCTCCACCTCGTGACGCAGCCGCCGCACCTCGCGCTCCAGCTGGGCGCGATCCTCGGCGCGGCGCAGCACCAGGGCGAAATCCTCCGGCTGGTACGGCTTCTCGAGGAAGTCAAACGCCCCGAGCTTCATGCAGTCGACCACGGCTCCGAGGTTCTTCCGGCCGGACACCATCAGGACCCGGGTCTCGGCCCCGCTGGCGTTGACCTCGGCCAACACCTCGCGGCCATCCATGTCGGGTAGATACAGGTCGATGAAGGCGAGCTCGGGGCGGTCCCGGCGGAGCCGCTCGAGGCCATCCCGCCCTTCCCGGGCATGGCTCACCGCGTAGCCGTTCCCGCGGAAGAACTGCTGGAGGTGGGCGGCGGTGTAGCCGTCGGGTTCGACGACGAGGATCGAGGTCGGCATGGGGTCCCTTGGACAGGGGGAACACGGAGGGGCACCAAAAGCAAGTCTCGTGCCGGGTTCCGTCGCCCCCCTCGAGCCGGGGGCGCCTCCGGTCGAAACCGACCCCAGCCCAGGGGCTGCCGAGGCTGGGGCTGCCTCGGCGCCCGCCCCGGTTCGTCTCGACGGAAAGACCGGCACTCCGTCTCGGGCAAGGGACGCACCCAGCGGACCTCGAAGTGGCAACCGATTCCCCTCAGTGGGTAATTTCTTTCCCTCATCCTCCCTCGGCTTGCCTCCTCGGCCGCCGCGGGGCGTCCCTTGTCACCCCCAACCGAAAGCACCGGCCGACCAGCCCCTCCCCTCGCGGAGGGGCTCCCCGGGCGCGGCGAACGGGGGTCTGGGAGTGAGAGGAGGTTCAGGATGCCAGCGGCAGACCGACCCGAGAAACCCTGTCCATCCTGTTCATCCGGTCAAAAAGCCCCCCCCTCGTACCTCGACGGCCTCAAGGGGGAGCCTCGCTAGCACTCCCCGCCGGGGCCGACACCCGCCGGGGCCGACGCCGGGGCCGACGCTTGACGCGCCGCCCGGGCCTTCCTATCATCTGCCGCCCAACGAGGCCGGGGACACACCTCGGCCCGGACCCGCGCCCCACACCCCGGGACCGATCATGCTGCAGATCAAGGACATCCACACCTTTTACGGGAAGATCGAGGCCCTCAAGGGGATCTCCATCGACGTGGCCGAGGGCGAGATCATCACCTTGATCGGCGCCAACGGGGCGGGCAAGACGACCACCCTGATGTCGATCTCGGGGATCGCGCCGCCCCGCCAGGGCGAAATCCTCTTTCGGGGCCAGCCCATCCACGGCCAGGCCCCGGAGGCCATCGTCTCCCTAGGGATCTCCCAGGTGCCGGAGGGCCGTCGCATCTTCCCCCACCTGACGGTGGCGGAGAACTTGGACCTCGGCGCCTTTCTCCGCCAGGACCGGGACGGGATCCGGGCCGACCTGGAGCACGTCTACGCCCTCTTCCCCATCCTCGCCGAGCGTAGGCACCAGGCCGGGGGCACCCTGAGCGGCGGCGAGCAGCAGATGCTCGCCATCTCCCGGGCGCTCATGGCGCGCCCCCGGCTCCTGCTCCTGGACGAGCCGAGCCTCGGCCTGGCGCCCCTGGTGGTGCGGCGCATCTTCGAGGTGATCGAGCGCATCAACCAAGAGGACCGGGTCACGGTCTTCCTGGTGGAGCAGAACGCGAACCTCGCCCTCAAGATCGCCCACCGGGGCTACGTGATGGAGAACGGCCGCATCACCCTGGTGGACAGCGCCGCCAACCTCTCAGCCAACGACGCCGTGCGCAGCGCCTACCTGGGGCTGTAAGCCGCCTCCGAAAGGAGACTCCGCGGTTGACGGCGCCTCCCGCGGCTGTTACAACCCCCGTCGGCGGCTTTCCGGGGAGGTGCCGCCGAGTGACCCACTTCCCGTACCGTCTTTCGAGAGGAGGAACCCATGAAGGTGACCCGCATCATCCGATGGCCCCTGGTGGTCGGCGCGGCAGCGGCGCTGTGCATTACCGGCTGTTCCAAGAAGGAGGAGGCCCCCGCTCCCGCCGAGACCCCCAAGGCCGTCGAGGCCCCCAAGCCCCCGATCAAGCTCGGGGTGGCCGGCCCCCACACGGGAGACCTCGCGTCCTACGGCCTGCCCACGGTCAAGGCCGCCGAGCTGGTGGTGCAGGCGGTCAACGCGAAGGGCGGCGTCCTGGGTCGCCAGATCGTGCTCCTGGTGGAGGACGAGGAGTGCAAGCCGGAGAAGGCGACCAACGTCGCCCAGAAGCTCATTTCGGAGAAGGCCGACGTGGTCCTCGGCCACATCTGTAGCGGCGCCACCAAAGCCGCCCTGGGCATCTACAAGGACGCCAAGGTCGTCACCATGTCGCCTTCGGCCACCAACCCGCCCCTGACCCAGAGCGGCGAGTACCCCAACTTCTACCGCACGATCGCCTCGGACGACGCCCAAGCCAAGCTCGCCGTGGATTTCGCCCTGGACAAGCTGGCGCTCAAAAAGATCGCCGTCATCCACGACAAGGGCGACTACGGCAAGGGTTTCGCGGAGTTCGCCAAGCTCTTCCTGGAGCAGTCGGGCGGCAAGGGCGAAGTGGTGCTCTTCGAGGGCATCACCCCCGGCGCCGTGGACTACTCGGCCATCGTCCAGAAGATCAAGCAGGCCGGGGCCGAGGCCGTCATCTACGGCGGCTATCACCCCGAGGCCTCGAAGATCGTCACCGGCATGAAGAAGAAAGCGATGAAGGCCGCCTTCATCGGGCCCGACGGCGTCAAGGACGACACCTTCATCAAGGTGGCCAAGGAGTTCGCCGAGGGCGTCTACGCCACCGGGCCCATGGACACCTCCAAGATCCCCCTGACCCAGGAGGCCGAGGCAGCCCACAAGGCGGCTTACGGCTCCGACCCCGGCGCCTTTTACCTGAACGCCTACGCGGCCGCCCTGGCCCTGGTGAACGCCATCGAGAAGGCCGGCTCCACCGACTACGCCGCCCTCGAGACCGCCCTGCGGTCGGAGTGGGTCGAGACCCCGCTCGGCAAGATCAGCTTCGACGCCCGGGGTGACGCCATCGGCGTGGGCTTCGCCATGTACCAGGTTCAGCAAGGCGCCTACGTCGAGGTTCCCGCCCAGTAACCCGCCGACGGACCACCGCGCCAGGGGAGGGGCACGCCCCCTCCCCTGGCTGCGTTTTCGCCCAGGGCCACCTCACACGGACGACCGCCCATGTCTTACTTCATCGAGCTCCTGCTCGGGGGTCTTACCCGGGGCAGCATCTACGCCTTGATCGCCCTCGGGTACACCATGGTGTACGGCATCATCGAGCTGATCAACTTCGCCCACGGCGAGATCTACATGATCGGCGCCTTTACCGGGCTCATCGCCGCGAGCGTATTGACCATGATGGGCCTGGAGGGGCCCGCGGTCCTGGTGCTCGCCTGCGTCCTGGCGGTGGTGTACGCGGCGGCGTACGGCGTGACCGTGGAGAAGATCGCCTACCAGCCCCTGCGCAAGGCGCCGCGCCTGTCCCCCCTGATCAGCGCCATCGGCATGTCGATCTTCTTGCAGAACTACGTCCTCCTGGCCCAGACCTCGGACTTTTTGCCCTTTCCGAGCCTGATCCCGGAGTTCGCCTTCCTCGCCCCGGTCTCCCATCTGATCGGTTCCGGCGAGGTGGTCATCATCCTGACCACCGCCGTGGCCATGGTGGCCCTCACCCTCCTGGTGAAGTACACCAAGGTCGGCAAGGCCATGCGCGCCACCGCCCAGGACAAGACCATGGCGATGCTCGTGGGGATCAACGTCAACCGGGTAATCTCCGCCACCTTCGTCATCGGCTCCTCCCTCGCGGCGCTCGGCGGCGTCCTCATCGCCTCCCACGTGGGCCAGATCAACTTCTTCATCGGCTTCATCGCCGGCATCAAGGCCTTCACGGCGGCGGTCCTCGGGGGCATCGGGAGCATCCCGGGAGCGGTGCTCGGGGCCATGGTCCTGGGGCTCACCGAGAGCTTCGCCACCGGCTACGTCTCCAGCGACTACGAGGACGTGTTCGCCTTCGCCCTGTTGGTCCTCATCCTGATCTTCCGCCCGGCGGGCCTTCTGGGCCGCACCAAGGCGCAGAAGGTATAGGGGCCGCCGTGCGCGAACTCAAGCAGTCCACCCTGGCGGCCCTCTGGTTCATGTTCCTCACCTTCCCCCTGATGGTGATTCGGGTAAACACCGTCGAGGAGACCGTGGAGTGGCGGTGGGGCAACCTGATCGCCGTAGGGGTCGGCGCCTTCGTCCTCTCTGCCGTCTGGCGAGCCGCTCACGCGCGCCAGAAGCGCGGCGCCAGGGTCGGCGGGGACCTCGCCGAGCGCCTCTGGGAGAGCGTCGCCGACCCGCGGTTCCGCTGGGCCTCCCTGGCCGTGGCGGGGATCATCGCCCTCGGCTTCCCCCTGGTGTTCTCGGCCTACCAGGTGAGCATCATGACCACGGCCCTCATTTACGTGGTGCTGGGGCTCGGGCTCAACATCGTGGTCGGCCTGGCGGGCCTTCTGGACCTCGGGTACGTAGCGTTTTACGCCGTGGGGGCCTACAGCTACGCCCTCTTGAACCACCACTTCGCCCTCGGCTTCTGGACGCTCCTGCCCGTGGCCATGGGGCTCGCGGCGCTCTTTGGCGTGCTCCTCGGCTTCCCGGTCCTGCGGCTGCGGGGCGACTACCTGGCCATCGTCACCCTCGGCTTCGGGGAGATCATCCGGCTCATCCTCGAGAACTGGAACGAGTTCTCCTTTGGCCCGAGCGGCATCGCCAACATCCCCCGCCCGGGCTTCTTTGGCATCGACCTCACCCTCGCCCAGGCCACGACGTACCTGTACTACCTGATGATCGCCCTGGTCCTCGGGACCATCTTCGTGGTGAACCGCCTCCAGGATTCGCGTCTGGGACGCTCGTGGGTCGCCCTGCGGGAAGACGAGATCGCCTGCCAGGCCATGGGCATCGACCGGGCCAAGACCAAGCTCGCCGCCTTCGCTCTGGGCGCCACCTGGGCCGGCATGGTGGGGGTGATCTTCGCGGCCAAGACCACCTTCATCAACCCGGCGAGCTTCACCTTCATGGAGTCGGCGCTCATCCTGTCCATCGTGGTGCTCGGCGGCATGGGCTCGATCCTCGGCGTCATCCTGGCAGCCCTGGTCTTGATCCTCTTGCCCGAGTACCTGCGGGAGGCCCAGGAGTATCGCATGATCCTCTTTGGGGCGACCCTGGTCCTGATGATGGTGTTTCGGCCCCAGGGGCTGATCGCCAACGCGCGCCGGCGCTACCGCGCCCCGGCCAAGGACGGCGCCTGACATGGGGCCCATCCTCGACGTCAAGAACCTGAGTATGACCTTCGGGGGGCTTCGGGCCTTGGACGGGGTGGACCTGGCGGTCCGGCCCGGGGAGATCGTGGCGCTGATCGGGCCCAACGGGGCCGGCAAGACGACCTTCTTTAACT
>JBBIIA010000166.1:4204-8863 GCA_037446775.1 Deltaproteobacteria bacterium | reverse complement strand
CAGGGTCCAGCTCACCCCCCCGCCGCGGTTCGCTGTGGAGGTGGCCACCGCCAGGTAACTCGCCTGCTCTTAATCCCGGGCAACGCTCTTCTGCACGAACGTCCCGATAGCCCGGTCGACTGGCGGCGGTGGTCGGCGCCTGGACGCTGGCGATCGGGCGGGGGTGAGGCGCCGGGCGCCGATCACCCCTTGAGGAGGGCCTGGATGCCGGCGAAGAAGTTGCCGGCCAGGGCTTGCTCCTCTTCGGGGCTCCGCTCGGCCCGGGCGCCGCCCCGTTCGGTGAGCGCCAGGGGGACGTCGGCGAGGAAGCGGGAGGGGGTGGCGGTCCGGGCCACCCCCCGCAGGCGCCGGGCGCGGGCCCGGGAGAGGATCAGGCGCTCCCGGGCCCGGGTCATGCCCACGTAGCACAGGCGGCGCTCCTCCTGGACCTCGCCGCTGCCCCACTCGCCCGCGTCCCGGCCGTGGGGCAGGAGGCCCTCCTCCAGGCCGACCAGGAAGACCACCGGGAACTCCAAACCCTTGGCCGAGTGGAGGGTCATCAGGGTCACCGCGTCGGGCTCCCCCTCCTGGTCGGCGCTCGGCGGGTCCAGGGCCAGGCGTTCGATGAAGGAGCCGAGCTCCACGATCCCCTTCACCCGGGGGGCGTCGGCCACCCCGTCGCACAGCTCGTCGAGGATCTCGAGCCGCCGGGCGATCACCTTGGGGGAGTCGTAGTTGGCCTCCACGTCGGCCCGCAGCCCCGAGGCCTGGACGAACTCCCGCAGGCCCCCCGGAGTGAGCCCCTCGGCCCGAAAGCGCCGCCCGAAGGAGTCCAGGAGCCCCAGAAGCACCCGGGCCCCCGCCCGGGCCTGGGGGGAGAGGTCCTCGGCCTCCCCCAGGGCCTGGCGCAAGCTGTGGCCCCGGGCGTGGGCCTGGTCCCGCAGGCGCAGGAGGCTCTGGGGGCCGAGGCCCCGCTTCGGCACGTTGGCGATGCGCACCAGGCTCGCCTCGTCCCGAGGGTTGTGCATGGCCTTCAAGTAGCCCAGGAGATCGAGGACCTCCTTGCGGTCGAAGAAGCGGGTGCCCCCCACCACCCGATGGGGCACCGCGTGGGCCCGCAGAACCTCCTCGAAGGGCCGGGACTGGGCGTTGGTACGGTACAGCACCGCGAAGTGGCTCCACGGGCGTTTCTTGCGGAACCGCTCCGCCAGTACCTCGCTCACCACCTCCTCGGCCTCGGCGGCGCCGTCGTCGGCTTCGATCCACCCCAGGGGCTCCCCCCCGGCCCGCCGGGTCCACAGCTTCTTGTCCCGCCGGCCGGGTATGGCGCTCACCACCGCGTGGGCGGCGTCGAGGATGGTGGCGGTGCTGCGGTAGTTCTCCTCCAACAGGACCACCCGGGCGCCGGGGAAGTGCTCCTCGAAGGCGAGGATGAGGCCCACGTCGGCGCCCCGCCAGCCGTAGATGGCCTGGTCGTCGTCCCCCACCGCGGTCAGGTTCCGGCGGGGGCCGGCCAGGGCGCGCAACAGCTCGAACTGCACCGGGTTGGTGTCCTGGTACTCGTCCACCAGGATCCAGGGGTAGGTCGCTTGCCAGGCGGCCAGGGCGTCCGGGTGCTCCCGGAAGACCCGCAGGGGCAGGAGCAAGAGGTCGTCGAAGTCCAGGGCGTTTTGGGCCCGCAAGAGGCCCTGGTAGGAGGCGTAGGCGTCCCGCAGGCGCCGGGCCCGGGCGTCCCCGGGCGCCACGGCGACCTCCTCCGGCAGCACGCCCCGGTTCTTCCAGGTGCCGACGGCCGCCTGGACCTCGGCCGGGTCCAGGGGGGCGCCCCCGTCCCGGCTCACCTCCCGAACCAGGGCGCGCTGCTCCGCCTCGCCGTACAGGGTGAAGCGGGGGTCGAAGCCGAGGCGCCCCAGGTCCTGGCGCAGCACCGCGAGCCCGAGGCTGTGGAAGGTGCTGACGGTCAGCCCCTCGCACCGCTTCCGGCCCGCCAGGCCCGCCACGCGCTCGGCCACCTCCCGGGCGGCCTTGTTGGTGAAGGAGAGGGCGAGGATGCGCTCCGGGGGCACCCCGAGCCGGAGCAGGTGGGCGATCCGGTAGGTGATGACCCGGGTCTTGCCCGACCCGGCCCCGGCCAGCACCAACAGCGGCCCCTCCCCGTGGGTGACCGCCGCGAGCTGCGGGTCGGTGAGATCCCCCAGGGTCACGGCATCTTCAGGCGGCTCGCCGGGGGCATCTGGTTGGGGATGACGATGCGGCTCGCCTCCCGGCGCCGCATCTCCTCGGCCGCCTCCATCATCTCCTGCACCGCGCGGTTGACCGCGCCGGGGAAGCCCTGGACGGCCTCCTCCAGGGAGCTCGCCTCGATGCGGCAGTTCACCGGCAGGGGGCCCATGTTGGACATGATCTGGGTCTCCCCGGTGTACTCCACCGGCCGGCCCAGGTCCGGGGAGCCGTCGCCGGTCACCGGGGTGAGGCGGCGGATGGTCCCCACCTTCAGGTCGGTGAAGACCTCTTCCCGGTACAGGTTGGCCGAGTCCATCCGGAACTCGAGCCGGTTTTCGCCGCGGAGGTTCATCGGGAGTCTCCTTCTTGAGGGCGCAAGAAACGGTCGCCGGGCCCGCCCCTGGGGCCGGAAGGTCGGCAGGGTACCACGGCGGCAGGGCTCCCGTCCTCCCCCGATCGTCGGGCTTCGGGGCTATCCTCGGGGGGCGGGAACCGGGTACCCTGGGACTCCCGGGGCGGGCAGCGCAGAGGAGGGCGAGGGGTTGAGCTCGAGCCGAAAGGCCCTGGACGGGTTCGCGGTGACCACCATGGTGGTCCTGTGCTCGATCTGGGGCTTCCAGCAGGTGGTGATCAAGGTCGCGGCGGGCGACATCCCCCCGGTGATGCAGCTCGGCTTGCGCTCGATCGTCTCGGGCGCCCTGGTCGCCCTGGTCATGATTCGGCGGGGGGTGAGCTTTTCCGTGGGGGATGGGACCCTAGGGCCGGGGCTCCTGGCCGGAGGCCTCTTCGGCGTCGAGTTCCTCCTGATCGCCGAGGGACTCCGGTTCACCACCGCCTCCCACATGGTGGTCTTCTTGTACACCGCCCCCGCCTTCACCGCCCTGGGCCTCCACTGGCTGCTCCCGGCGGAGCGCTTGCGGCCCCGCCAGTGGCTGGGGATCGCCGCCGCCTTCGGGGGGATCGCCCTCGCCTTTTCCGCGGGTCCCCAGGCCGGCCCCCGCGCCCTCCTGGGGGACCTCCTCGGGGTGCTCGCGGGGGTCGCCTGGGCGGCCACCACCGTCATCATCCGCACCACCGCCCTCTCCGAGACTCCCCCCACCAAGACCCTCCTGTACCAGTTGATCGGGGGCGCCGCGGTGATGCTCCCCTACGGCGTCCTCACCGGCCAGGCCGCCCAGGTGTCCTTCACCGCGGTCACCTGGGGCGCCCTGGCGTTTCACGCCGTGGTGGTGTCCTTTGCGACCTACCTCGCCTGGTTCTGGCTCCTGCGGCACTACCTGGCCGCGCGCCTCGCGGTCTTCTCCTTTTTGACCCCGCTCTTTGGGGTGGGGTTTGGGGTGTGGCTCTTGGGCGACCCCTTGAGCGCGCGGTTCACCCTGGGGGCGGTCCTGGTGCTGGCCGGCATCGCCTTGGCCAGCGGGGCGCTCCCGCGGCTGAGGCCGCTCCCCACCCCGGCCCGCTGACCCCTTGCGCAAGGCCGCCGGCATCATCGGCGAGACCATGCGGTCCGGCCGCATCCCCGAGGACGGCTTTCTGCTGCTCGCCTCGGTGCCCTAGGACGAGTTCGGCGTCGCGCTCCTCGAAGCGGCGCTGGGCAGGGTTCTTGCGCACCCGGTCGGGGGTGAAGATCCGGCCGTTTGATCTGGATGGTCACGGGGGCAGCCCTCCCTGGGCGGCGGCGAGGAGCTCCGCGAGTTCGTCCGCCGCCCGCTCCACGGCCCGGCGCCCCAGGGCGATCGCCTCGGCGCCCCGGTGGAAGTCCATCAGCTCGAAGTGGCCGAGCGCCGGGGAGAGGACCACGCTCGGGAGGTCTCCCACCATGCGGCTGCGGGTGATCCGATCCTGCATGATGTTGATGGACGTGGCCATGACGTCCAGGAGCCCCGGCTCCTCGTCCTTGCCGAACCGCAAGGCGTTTACCAGGCCCGCCCACTTCTCCAGGGTGCCCCACCCCTCGGCTCCCTCCGGGGTCCGGGGCGGCTCCGACCGCCGCCGTCGGCTAGCGTACGCCACGAGCTGGCTGTTTAAGTTGACGGCGATCACGTAGTCGGCCCCCAGGGCTCGGCAGAGGGAGACCGGGACCGGGTTGACCACGCCCCCGTCCACCAGCCAGCGGCCCTGGTAGCGGACCGGCGAGAACAAGCCCGGTAAGCCGCTCGAGGCGCGAGCGGCGGCGAGGATCGGCCCCTCGCGCAGCCACACCTCGTGGCCCGTCTCGAGATCCGTGGCCACGGCGGCGAAAGGCACCGGCAGGGCCTCGATGGGGGGATCGGCGAGCTGCTCCCGAAGCGCGCCCATCAGGCGATTGCCCGACATGACGCCCCCCCCGCTAAAGCTCGCGTCCAGAAGCCGCCACACGTCCAGCCGGCTGAGCTGGGTCACCCACCCTTCCAGGATCGCGAGCTGGCCGCTCGCGTAGGCGCCCCCCACCAGCGCCCCCACCGACGCCCCGGCGAC
>JBBIIA010000166.1:0-4158 GCA_037446775.1 Deltaproteobacteria bacterium | reverse complement strand
CGAGGGGCGGATGCCCCGCTCCTCCAGGGCCCGAAGGACCCCCAGGTGGGCCCAGCCCCGGGCCGAACCGCTGCCCAGGGCCACCCCAATTCTTCCTGCCATCGCTTCTGCTCCCACTGCCCCCGGCCGGAGCAGGGTGCCACCGGTGGGGCGGGCTGGCTAGGGAGAGTAGGCAGGAAGGCCATAGGGGACCGAACTTCTCATCCCGGGGCGGCTGGGGTAGGATGCCCTATCTTCCAGCCAGTGGAGGTTCCCATGGTGCATCGTACCCTCGTCTTCGCGGCCGCCCTCGCCCTCGCCGTCGGTGGCTGCGCCCCCAAGGCCGTTCTCCTCACCCCGGTCTCGGCGCCGCTCCCCGAGGGCGCGACCGCGGAGGGCCCCACGGCGTGGTCTCTCTGGGTCGCGTCCTCCCAGGACGTGCGTCCCGCCGACCGGTCCGGGCGTCTGCTGGGAACCTTGTACACCCGTTTCGAGAAGACGCCCCAGGACGCCCTGTGGGACGGCTACCCGGTCGACTACCTCAAGGCCCAACTCGCTCGCTACCTCCTGCACCGCGGCTTGGAGGCGTCGGAGGCGGGCCGGGCCCGGGTGCACCTCGCCATCGACCTGGAGGAGTTTAGCGTCACCGAGGTGCCCGGCCCCATGTGGGACGAGCTGACGGTCAAGGTGGGGTACACGGTGCGCTTGAACGACCCGCGCGGTCAGGAGCTCGGCCGGGTGAAGCTGGAGGGCTTGTCCGTGGTGAAGACGCCCATGGCCCCCGAGCGGCAGGTGGTTACCGCCTTCGCCGACGCCCTGGCCGATACCTTCGGGGCCCTGACCCAGTCCGAGACGTTCCAAACCGTGCTCCGGGAGGCGACCCGCTGAGCGCCGAGGCGCCGGGGGACGAGGCGTGGCGGCTGCCGCTGTACCGCCGTGCCGCCCGGGCGCTCAACCGCTTCTTCGCCGAGTGGACCGCGCCCTTTTGTGCCGCCTGCCTGGCGGTGACCCGGCGGCACCACTACGGCGACCCCCGGGCGGATGTGGAGCTGATCGACGGGTTTTTTCCCGGCTGTTGCCAGGCCGGGGTGGGGGACGCCCTGTGGGTGCGGGGCGCCGGGGACGGAGGGCGGTTCTCACCTCACCTCCTTCGGGCGATGGCCGACGCCCGAACCGCCCTGGCTCCGGCCGAAGCGGCCCCGGCGGTGTACCGGGTGCGGGAGAACCAGACCGGGCGGCAGGTGCAAGGGGTGGGCTGCGCCCAGCTGACCCCCGAGGGCTGTCGGCTGGGAGAGCTCAAAGCGCCCCTCTGCCTCGGGTACCTCTGCGACGCGGTGCGGGGGGTGTTGGCCACGCCGGGGGGCTGGGACCTGGTGGGCGCCGAGGCGGACGACTTCTGCGGGGCCGGCGCCGCGGTGGGGGCGGTGGTGCGCGGCGCACGGCCGGACGCCCTGGCCGAGGTCGCGGGCCTGGAGGAGCGGCTGGCCGCCCTGGGGGCCCGCCTCGCGGCCTCGGCCTTCTCCCCGGCGGCCCAGCTGGCCCGGTGGCTCGACGGGGCCCCGACTTCCCCCCAACCCAATCCGTGAGGAGGGCACCTTGGGCGACGAGACCACCTACGACGCCATCGTCATCGGCGGCGGCCCCGCCGGGCTCACCGCCGGCTTGTACCTGGCGCGAGCGGGCCAGCGGACCCTCCTTCTGGAAGCCACCCGCCTGGGGGGCCAGATCGCCCAGACGGCCCACGTGGAGAACTACCCCGGCTTTCCCGAGGCTCTCTCGGGGGCGGCGCTCATCGAGCGCTTCGAGCAGCAGGCGCGACGCCACGGCCTGGAGATCCAGTTCGGCCGGGTCGAGGCGCTGCGCCTAGACGGCGGCTGGAAGGAGGTCCTGGTGGCGGGGTTTCCGTTTCGGTCCCGGGTGGTGGTGGTGGCGACCGGGCTCTTGCAGCGCCTCGGCATCCCGGGGGAAGAGGCGTACCTCGGCCAGGGCGTCTCCTACTGCGCCACCTGCGACGGCGCCTTGTACCGCCAGCGTCCGGTGGCGGTGGTGGGGGCGAGCGACTGGGCCCTGGAAGAGGCCCATTTCCTCACCCGGTTTGCCGCGCCGGTGTACCTGGTGGTGCCAGGGGCGCCGCCCCGGCCCAGCGACGACCTCCGCCGGGCCGTGCTGGGGCACCCGAGCGTCGAAGTGGTGGCCGGTGCCCGGCCCGTCGAGGTGCTCGGCGGGCCGAGGGGGGTGACCGGGCTCCGCCTCGCTCGGCGCGACGAGCCCGGCACCCGTGAGCTGGCCGTGGAGGGGGTCTTCATCTTCGCCGGAAAGAAGCGGCCGGGGACCGATTTCCTCGGGGGCGTGCTAACCCTGGACGGGGATGGCTACGCCGCGGTCGCGGAGACCGGCGAGACCTCGGTTCCCGGCATCTACGCCGCCGGCGACGTGCGGCGGCCGCGCTTCCACCAGGTGGCGACGGCGGTGGGGGACGGCGCGGTGGCGGGCATGGACGCCCTGCGCTACCTGCGGGGGGGGGACGAGGGGTGAGGCTCGCGGTACTCTCCGACGTCCACGGCAACCTCGCGGCGCTGGAGGCGGTGCTGCGAGACATGGCCGCCCGGGGGGTCGACGGCGCGGTCCATCTCGGGGACCTGGTGGGCTGGGGGGCGGACGCTCGGGCGGTGGTGGAGCGGGTGCACGCCGAAGGCGTACCGGGGGTCGCCGGAAACTGGGACCTCGCGGTCCTGTGCCCCGACCCCGACGAGGCCTGGACCCGGTTTCTCGCCGGGGTCGCCCCCGAGGCGGCCCGGCCAGTCCTGGGGCGCACCCGGGAGGAGCTGGGGGAGAGCCACCGGGAGTGCCTGCGCGGTTTTCCGGCCCAGATGCGCATCCAAGAGGGGGCGCTCTCCCTGCTCCTCGCCCACGGGAGCCCGGACTCCCCCACCGAGGGGCTGTCGGAGCAGACGCCGGAGGCCCGCCTCCGGGAGCTTCTGGACCGCACCGGGGTCGACATCTTGCTGGTGGGTCACACCCACCGGCCCCTGGCCCGGAAGGTGGGGGGAGGCCTCCTGCTCAACCCCGGCAGCGTGGGCCGCCCCGCCGACGGGGACCCGCGAGCATCCTACCTGGTGCTCGACACCGAAGGGGAGCTGACGATACAAGCCGTGCGGGTGGAGTTTGGCGTTGAAACGCGCCGGAGCGACGGTGTAGCATTGCCGCTTCCGTGCCGGTAGGCCCCCGCGGGGCTAGCCGGGCGGAAGGCGTGGGAACGGACATCGGGACGTGGCGCAGTCTGGTAGCGCGTCTGCTTCGGGAGCAGAAGGTCGCTGGTTCGAATCCAGTCGTCCCGACCAGTTCCTTCTTCACCGCCATCAAGTGCCGCGTTCGATAGCACCGCGGCCGGGGGGCTTCACCCCTCCCGGAGTGCGCCCGATGGTGCCCCTCCTCGTCCTGCTGGCCCTGATGGCCACCGCCGCCCCGGTTTCCGCAGAGCCCCTCCCGTTTCAGGTCGTCCTGCCGACGGGCGCCGCCCACGAGCTCCTGCCCAAGACCTGCGGGGTCTGCCACCGGGGCGACGCGCGCCACTTCTTCGTCGTCTCGTCCGGCTCCCCCGAGGGCCTCGATCGGGCCCTGGCGCTCCTGTCGAGCGGCCCGGGTCCCGGCAGCGCCCCCCAGCGACCGCAAAACCCCCACCAGCCCATCGCCTGCCTCTTCTGCCACCTCGTCGTTCCGGAGCCCGGGGCGCCCCGGGACACCCTCTCCTTTCGCACCCTGGAGGGGAAGGGGGTGGGGCCCGGGGAGGTGGAACACCTCTGCCGGATGTGCCACCCGGACCCCGTCGGTGGCCACCCGCGGGTCCTGGGGACCGGGGATCCGAGCAAGGACCTGGTCGCCGCCGGCCTGCCCCTCCCCCCGGGGGGGCCGACCTGTGCGACCTGCCACGAGATGCACCAGAGCGAGGCGGGGCCCGCCGCCGTGCGCCTCGGGTATCTAGCCTTCGCGGACCAGAGCCGGACCAGCTTCCCCCACGGGAACCGCGCGGCGTGCGGGGCGTGCCACCAGCGGCCGGTTCCCCCGGCGGGCACGCCGCCCTTTCGGATCTCCGATGACGCCCTGCGCTGCAAGCGGTGCCACCCCACCGGCCACGAACGCATCCATCCCGTAGCCGTGCGGGCGACCCCCGCGACCTAC
>JBBIIA010000165.1:0-9135 GCA_037446775.1 Deltaproteobacteria bacterium | reverse complement strand
CCCCCCAAGAAAAAGCGAAAGCCCCCGTGCCTACTGGCGTGGGGGCTTTCTGAGAGTGGCGGTCCCTACGGGATTTGAACCCGTGTCGCCGACGTGAGAGGCCGGTGTCCTAGGCCGGGCTAGACGAAGGGACCGTGCTCGAAAAACCTGGCTGGGGGAGAAGGATTCGAACCCTCATAGGCGGAACCAGAATCCGCAGTCCTACCATTAGACGATCCCCCAACGGCGTTGGAAGGCGACCTTATACCGGACGAGTCCGGTCGAGTCAAGCGGCAGATGGGGCCTTTTCGGCGATCGCCGCGGCGGCGGCGATCCGCTCCAGGGCGTGCTCCCGGCCGACCAGGAGCAGGGTCTCGAAGATGCCGGGGCTCGCCGTGCCCCCCACCAGGGCGACCCGGAGGGGCTGGGCGGCCTTGCCCATCTTGAGGCCGTGCCGGTGCTCCACCACGGCGGTGAAGGCGGCGGCCAGGTTCTCCAGGTTCCAGGGGGGCAGGGCGGCGAAGGCGGCGGCGAGGTCTCGAAGCACCGGCGCCACCTCGGGCTTGAGGTGCTTAGCCACGGCCTCGGGCTCCAGGGTCACGCCCTCCCCGTAGTACGGCTCGGCCTTGTCGGCAAACTCCACCAGGGTGCGGGCCCGGGCCCGGAACTGCTCGACGAAGAGGGCGAGCTTGTCCGCGTCGGAGGGGTCGTAGCCCCGGGCCGCGAGGAAGGGCCGGACCAGGGCCTGGAGGCGGTCCGCCGGGCACTCCTTGACGTAGTGGGCGTTGAGCCACAGGAGCTTGTCGGCGTTGAACACCCCGGCCGAGCTGCCCACGCCGTCGAGGTCAAAAAGGCCCTCGAGCTCGGCGAGGCTGAACACCTCCTGGTCCCCGTGGGACCAGCCGATGCGGGCGAGGAAGTTCACCAGGGCTTCGGGGAGGTAGCCGGCGTCCCGGTAGCTTTCCACGCTGGTGGCGCCGTGGCGCTTGGAGAGGCGCTTCTTGTCCTCCCCCAGGATCATCGGCAGGTGCCCGAAGGCGGGCACCGGGTAGCCCATGGCCTCGTACAGCTGGATCTGGCGGGGGGTGTTGTTGAGGTGGTCGTCCCCCCGGATGACGTGGGTGATGCCCATCAGGGCGTCGTCCACCACCACCACGAAGTTGTAGGTGGGCCCCCCGTCGGAGCGCACCAGGATCAAGTCGTCGAGCTCCTCGTTTTGAAACACCACGTCGCCGCGCAAGAGGTCCCGGACCACGGTCTGCCCCTCGTCGGGGCTGACGAAGCGCAAGACGTGGGGCGCCCCGGGGTCGATATCGGTGCGCCGGCGGCAGGTGCCGTCGTAGCGGGGCTTGCCCCCTGCGGCCAGGGCCTTCTCCCGCTTGGCTTCCAAGACCTCGGGGGGGCAGTCGCAGCGGTAGGCGCGGCCGGCGGCCAGGAGCTCCTGGGCCTTGGCCAGGTAAATCTCGGTGCGCTGGCTCTGGAAGTAGGGGCCCTCGTCGCAGGTGAGGCCGAGCCACGCCATGGAGTCGAGGATGGCCCGGGTGCTCTCCTCGGTGGAGCGCTCCCGGTCGGTGTCTTCGATGCGCAAGAGAAAGGTGCCGCCGTGGCGGCGGGCGAAGAGGTAGGCGAAGAGCGCCGTGCGAGCGCCGCCGATGTGGAGGTAGCCGGTGGGGCTCGGGGCGAACCGGGTCTTGACGGGGGCCATGGGTCGGGTCCTCTCGCTCGGGGGAAGGGGGCCGTGGGACAGGGCCACAGGATACGGCGGATGCGGGGCAGGGGGGAAGCCCCGGGATCGCCCCGGGGGGTCAGGGGATGAGGACCCCGGCGTAGCCCACCACCCGGGCGCCGTCGCCGGTCACGTCCCCCGAGGTGGCGTAGCGGGCAAGCTCGCCGCCCGCGGCGCCGAGCCCCTTGGCGGCGGTCAGGAGCACGGCCGTGGGGACGGCGCCGCACATGGTGATCCGGTGCTCGGCCACGGTGGCCAAAAGGCCCGGGGCATCGAGCGCCAGCACCCGCTCCAGGGCCAAACGGTCCTTCTCCCGGGCGGTACGGTCGGGCTCGTAGTGGGTGAGGTCGCTGGAGGCCACCAGGAGCACGGGTTCGGGCCAGCGGGCGAGCACCCCGGCCACGGCTTCGCCGAGCTCTAGGACCTCTTCGGCCGTGCGCAGCGCGAGCGCCACCGGGACCAGGCGGACCCCGGGGTTTCGGTGCTGGAGGAAGGGCACCAGCACCTCCAGGGAGTGCTCCCGGGCGTGGGCGGCCCCGTCCGCGGTGAGGAGCGGGCAGGCGGCCAGGAGGGCCCCGGCCAGCTCTTGGTCCACGGGCGCGACCCCCAGGGGGGTGGCCCAGCCGGAGGCGGGGGAGACCGCGCCCCGGGCCCCCAGCCCGGTGTGGTTGGGCCCCAAGAGGAGCACCCGGTCGGGCACCACGGCCCGCCCAAAGGCGGCCCCGGCCACCGCCCCCGAGTAGGGGTACCCGGCGTGGGGGGCGATGAGCCCTCGGACGGTCCGGGGTGCCGCGTCCGGTGGCTGGTAGGTGTCCAGGAGCGCCCGCAGGCGGTCCGGGGCGGCGGGGTAGAACTGGCCGGCGACGACGGGCGGGCGGGTCATGGGGCCTCCACGGGGCGGCGAGGGGCGTGGTCCTCCCCAGCATGGGGCGCCGGGGCCGGGCGTCAAGCATCGGGCATGGGCATGGGCAGCGGGCCCCCCCCCGGCCCCCGGCTTGCCCGGTATCCGGGCCCCCTGCTAAGATCGCGGCACGGTTCGATGACGCCGCCGGTTGCCGGGGGCGGGCCGGGCGGGCGCAAGGGAGGCGGTGGCGATGGCAGGTGGTTGTCCCGAGGCCGTATCCAGAAGGGCGCGGGAGATCCCGAGCTTCATCGCCATGGACGTGTTGGAGACCGCCCAGGCCATGGAGCGGGGCGGGGCCCGGGTGATCCACCTGGAGGTGGGGGAGCCGGACTTCGACACCCCCGAAGCGGTGCGCCGGGCCGCCCACCAGGCCCTGGAGGCGGGGGAGACCCACTACACCCACAGCCTGGGCCTTTTTGAGCTGCGGGCGGCCATTGCCGTCCACTACCGGGCCCGCTACGGGGTAGCGGTAGACCCCGAGCGGGTGGTGATCACCTCGGGTTCGTCTCCGGCCTTCGCCGTCGCCTTCGCGGCCCTTCTGGACCCGGGGGACGAGGTGGTCCTCACCAACCCCCACTACGCCTGCTACCCCACCTTCATCCGCTTCGCCGACGGGGTGCCGGTGACCGTGCCGGTGCAAGAGGAGGACGCCTTCCAGTTTGTGCCCGCGGACCTCGCCCGGGCCCTGGGGGGGCGCACCAAGGGGGTGCTGGTCAACTCCCCCTCCAACCCCACCGGCACGGTGATCGACGGCGACCGCCTCGCCGAGGTGGTCCGGGTGAGCGAGGCTGCGGGGGCGTACGTCCTCTCCGACGAGATCTACCACGGGCTGGTGTACGAGGGCCGCGAGCGCTCGGTGTTGGAGTTCACCGACCGGGCCTTCGTCTTCAACGGCTTCTCGAAGCTCTACGCCATGACCGGGTGGCGGCTGGGCTACATGATCGTGCCGCCCCAGTTCGTGCGGCCGATCCAGAAGATCCAGCAGAACCTCTTCATCTGCGCCAACGCCTTCGTCCAGCGGGCGGGCATCGCGGCGCTCGCCGACACCGGGGCGGACGTGGCCCGGATGGTGGCCACCTACGACCGGCGCCGCCGCTACCTCCTGGATCGCCTGGAGGCCATGGGGTTCTCCTTTCGCTGCTACCCCACCGGGGCCTTTTACGTCTTCGCCAACGCCCGCCACCTGGGGAGCGACAGCTACCGCTTGGCGTTTGACATCCTGGAGCACGCCCGGGTGGGGTGCACCCCGGGGATCGACTTCGGGAGCGGGGGCGAGGGGTACCTGCGGTTCACCTACGCCAACTCGCTGGAGAACCTCCGGGAGGGGATGGACCGCCTGGAAGCCTATGTTCAGGCCCGGGGCCGGGCCGGGGCGTCGTGATCACCTTCGACCTCGCCTGCGACCGGGGCCACCGCTTCGAGGGGTGGTTCGGCAACTGGGAGGACTTCGACGACCAGCGCGCCCGGGGTCTCCTCACCTGCCCCCTGTGCGGGTCGAGCCGGATCGAGAAGCGCCTCTCGCCGGTGGCCGTGCACGTGGCCCGGCGCACCGCGCCCCCGAGGGAGGCGCCGGCCCCGGCCGCCCCAGCCCCGCCCGCGCCCCCGGAACCCCCGCGCCCCTAGGCGTTCCTGCGGGCCATGGCCCGCTTCCTGGAGACCCACTTCGAGGACGTGGGGCCCCGGTTCGCCGCGGAGGCCCGGGCCATGGAAGACGGGGAGGCGGACGCCCGCAGCATCCGGGGGACCACCACCCCCGAGGAGCAGGAGGCCCTGCGGGAGGACGGGATCGAGTTTATTACCCTGGCCCTGCCCAAGTACGATGCGTGACCTCGCGACCCCCCTGCGGGTGACCTGGGACCTGCCCCCCGACCCCGCCCTGGCCGAGCGCCTGGCTCTGCGCCTGGCGGAGGGGCGGGTGCTCTTCGTCGAGGTCCAGGTGGATGCCGGGGCCGTGGGGAGCGTGTCTGCCCTGGGCGCCCTCCGGGACCGCGCCCGACTCACCCTCGCGGGGGACGCCGAGACCCTGGAGCTGGCTCTGGGTCGCCTCGGCCCAGGCTCCCTTCCCGCGCCGGAGCTCCAGGTCCTGCCGCCCTTCGGGGCCGCCGCCGCCCGCCTCGCCGCCTCGGGCCGCCGGGTGGTGCCGGCCCTGTGGTCCACCCCCGGGGGCGTGGCGGCCTTCGGGGCGGCGCTTGCCCTGGCCGCCGAGCACCGGCTCGGGACCGTGGCTGTCCTCAACCCCCGGTCGCCCGCCGACCCCCTCGATGCCGGTGATAGGGCCCGGGCCGCGGCCGTCTGGGCGGCGAGCCCGGACCCCCGGCCGGCCCTGCGGGTCCACGACCTCTTCCTCGCCGAGGCCATGGGGCTCGACCCCTGGCGGGAGTACCGGGGGTGCCAGGCCGGCCAGGGCTTCGCCCACCTCACCGCGGCCGGCGAGGTGCTGGCGTGCCGCACCCTGCCGGTGCTTCTCGGGCGCCTGGACCGGGACCCCCTGGAAGCGGCTTGGGCGGGCCCCGCCCGACGGGCCCTGCGGGCCGCCCTGGCCGAGGCCCCTACGGCGTGCGGCCCCTGCGCCCTGGCCGCCACCTGCGCCGGGGGCTGCCGGGGGCTGGCGACCCACCTCGGGATCGACCCCTCCTGCCCGGGGCCGAAGCCGTGATCTACCTCGACAACGCGGCGAGCAGCCACCCCAAACCCCCGGCGGTGTACGACGCGGTGGCGGCCGCCCTGCGGGTGGGGGCGAACCCGGGGCGGGGCGGCCACCGGCCGGCCCTGGAGGCGGCCCGCACGGTGCTCGAGACCCGCTGCCGGGTGGCCGAGCTCCTGGGGGTCTCCGACCCCGCCCGGGTGGTCTTTACCGCCAACGGCTCCCATGCCCTCAACCTAGCCCTCAAGGGGGCTCTGCGGGCCGGGGATCACGTGGTGACCACGGCCATGGAGCACAACAGCGTCCTGCGGCCCCTGGCCGCCCTGGCCCGGCGGGGGGTGGGTGCGACCGTGGTGGGGGCTGATGCCCGGGGGTGGGTGGACCCGGCGGACCTGGCGGCCGCCTGCACCCCGGCCACGCGGCTCGTGGCCCTCACCCACGCCTCCAACGTGGTCGGCACCATCCAGGACGCGGCGGCGGTGGGGGACCTGTGCCGCCGCCGTGGCCTCCTGTTCCTCCTCGACGCGGCCCAGACCGCGGGGGTGGTGCCCCTGGACCTGGAAGGCCTCGGGGTGCACCTGCTGGCGGCCCCGGGGCACAAGGGGCTCTTGGGGCCCCAGGGGACGGGGATCCTGGCCCTGGCCCCGGGGGTGGAGCTGGCGACCCTCCTGGAGGGGGGCACCGGCACCCACAGCGAGGAGCGGGAGATGCCCCGGGAGCTCCCCGAGGGCCTGGAGGCGGGGACCCTCAACGCCCCCGGCCTAGCCGGGCTCGGGGCCGGGGTCGGCTACCTGCGGGAGCGCGGGGTGGACGCGGTGCGCGCGGGCGAAGAGGAGCTCCTCCGGTGGCTCCTGCCCGAGCTCGCCCGGGTGCCGGGCCTGGAGCTCTACGGCCTGCCGGGGGCGGCGGGGCGGGTGGCGGTGGTCAGCTTCAACCTGGCGGGACGGGACGGGGCCCACCTGGGCTTCGCCCTGGACGAGGTGTACGGGATCGCGGTGCGGGTGGGCCTGCACTGCGCCCCCGACGCCCATCGGGCCCTGGGGACCTTCCCGGTAGGCACGGTGCGGGCGAGCTTCGGCCCGCTCAATACCCTGGAGGATGCCGAGGCCCTGGTGCGGGCCTTGCGGGAGCTGGCCCGGCTCTGAGCCGAGGCGGCGACGGAGGAGTCGATGCAGAAGAACTACGTCCTCGACACGAACGTGCTGCTCCACGACCCCGAAGCCCTGGGGGTGTTCGAGGACAACAACGTCAATATCCCCATCACCGTCATCGAGGAGATCGACCGCTTCAAGAAGAACCTCGACGAGATCGGCCGCAACGCCCGGTACGTCTCCCGCACCCTGGACGCCCTGCGCCTTACCGGGGACCTCCGCAAGGGCATTCCCAACGAGCGGGGGGGACTCCTGCGGGTCCTCTTTGGCCTGGAGTACGCGGACCGGCTGCCCCCGGAGCTGTCGGTGGGGAAGGGGGACAACCGCATCCTGGCGGTGTGCCTGGCCCTCAAGGAGATCGAGAACCTGCCGGTGATCTTCGTCACCAAGGACACCAACCTTAGGATCAAGGCCAACGCCCTGGGCATCGCCGCCGAGGACTACGAGCGGGGCAAGGTGCAGCTCGACGAGTTCTACTCCGGGGCGGCGGAGCTCACCGTGCCCCAGGACGCGGTGAACGCCCTCTTCAAGCACGGCGGCGCGAAGCTCGAGGGGGCCGAGCTCTTCGACAACCAGTTCGTCTGCCTGCACGACGAGCTCAACCCCACCCACTCGGCCCTGGGGCGCTACCGCTCCAAGGCCGGCAAGGTGGAGCCCCTGCGGCTCCCCAAGGAGCCGATCTGGGGCCTCACCCCCCGAAACCGCGAGCAGCGCTACGCCTTCGACGCGCTCCTCGACGACGAGATCCAGCTCGTCACCCTGGTGGGCAAGGCGGGCACCGGCAAGACCCTCCTCGCCATCGCCGCGGGCCTCCAGCGGGTGGTGGACGACCAGGTGTACAAGCGGCTCCTGGTCTCCCGGCCAATCTTCCCCATGGGCCGGGACATCGGCTTTCTGCCCGGGGACGTCCAGGAGAAGCTGCGGCCGTGGATGCAGCCGATCTTCGACAACGTGGACTTTCTCTTCGCGGGCACCGAGAAGCGGGACGGGAAGCGGAGCCGGGGTTACCAGGAGCTGATCGACATGGACCTGATGGCCCTGGAGCCCCTCACCTACATCCGGGGCCGCTCGATCCCGTACCAGTACATCATCGTGGACGAGGCCCAAAACCTCACCCCCCACGAGATCAAGACCATCATCACCCGGTCGGGTCAGGGGACCAAGATCGTCCTCACCGGCGACCCCCACCAGATCGACAACCCGTACATTGACGCCACCTCCAACGGCTTGAGCTACTGCGTGGAGCGCTTCAAGAACCACCCCATCGCCGCCCACATCACCCTGGTGAAGGGGGAGCGTAGCGCCCTGGCCGAGCTGGCGGCCAACGTGCTGTAGGGGGACGCGAGGACCCGTGACCGACACCCTCCTTCTGGCCATCGAGAGCTCCTGCGACGAGACCGCGGCCGCCGTGTTGCGGGGCGAGCGGGAACTCCTCGCCGACGTGGTGGCGAGCCAGGCCGCCGTGCACGCCGAGTACGGAGGGGTGGTGCCCGAGCTCGCCTGCCGGGCCCACGCCGAGGCCATCGTGCCCACCGTGGAGCGCGCCCTGGCCGAGGCCGGGGTGGGGCTCGGGGACCTGACGGCGGTGGCCGTCACCCAGGGGCCGGGCCTCCTCGGGGCGCTCCTCGTCGGCCTCTCCTTCGCCAAGGCCCTGTGCTGGGCCCGGGGCCTTCCCCTGGTCCCGGTCAACCACCTGGAGGCCCACCTGGCGGCGGCCTTTCTGGAGGCCGACGTGCCCACCCCCTTCGTGGGGCTGGTGGCGTCGGGGGGGCACACCGCCCTGTACCTGTGCCCCGAGCGGGGCCGGTACCGCCGCCTCGGCCAGACCCTGGACGACGCCGCCGGGGAGGCCTTCGACAAGGTCGCCAAGGTGCTCGGGCTCGGCTACCCGGGGGGCCGGCTCATCGACCAGCTCGCCCGCCAGGGGGACACGGCCCGGTTCCCCTTTCCCCGCCCCATGCGCCGGGGCCTCGACTTCTCCTTCTCCGGCCTCAAGACGGCGGCGCGGCTCCACTGCGAGGCCCTGGGGCCGGACCCCTCGGCCCAGGACCTGGCCGACACCTGCGCCTCCTTTCAAGAGGCGGTGGTGGACACCCTGGTGAGCAAGACCGTGCGCGCCGTCGAGGCCACCGGGGCCCGGGCCGTGGTGGGGGGCGGGGGGGTGCTGTGCAACTCCCGGGTCCGGGCCGCCCTCGCCCGGGAGGCCGAGGCCCGGGGGCTCACCCTGGTGGTGCCCCGGCCGGCCCTGTGCAGCGACAACGCGGCCATGGTGGCGGGGGCGGGGCGGCACCGCTTCCTCCTCGGGGTCCGGGGCGGCCTCGACCTCCCGGCGGTGGCCACCTGGCCCCTGGAGGCGACGTGAGGCCGGACCCGGCCCGGGGCGTCCCCCGGGCGAAGAAGGCCCTCGGGCAGCACTTCCTCTCCGACCCCGGGATCCTCCAGAAGATCGCCGCCGGCGCCGGGGTCGCGGCGGGGGACCGGGTGCTGGAGATCGGACCCGGCCCGGGGGGGCTCACCCGGGCGCTCTTGGCGGCGGGCGCCCGGGTGTGGGCGCTGGAGGCCGACCCGCGCATGGTGGAGCACCTGGCGGCCCAGGCCTTGCCCCACCTCACCGTCCGCCTCGCCGACGCCCTGGAAGCCGACTACCCGGCCCTGGCCGCCGAGGCCGGGGGGCCCCTCACCCTGGTGGCCAACCTCCCCTACAACATCTCGGGGCCCCTCCTGGCCCGGC
>JBBIIA010000164.1:0-9467 GCA_037446775.1 Deltaproteobacteria bacterium | reverse complement strand
TGGTCACTGGTCACCCGTCACCCGTCACCCGTCACCCGTCACCCGTCACCCGTCAGTGCGGGAACGGCCACAGCCGAAAGAACCGGCGGACGCGCTGCCAGATCTCCGCGAGCCCGTGGGGCTCGAAGAGGAGAAAGCCGATGATCAGGACGCCGAAGACCACCTCGGTGAGGGGGGCGAGCATCGCCATGGCCTCGGGGTAGTAGGGCCGCGCCAGGGTGGCGAGGCTCCGCAGCCCCTCGGGCACCAGGGTCATGAAGACCGACCCGAGGATCGAGCCGGCCACCGTCCCGAGCCCGCCCACGATGATCACCGCCAGGTAGTGGATGGAGGAGGCGATGGGGAAGTGCTCGGGGGTGACGACCTTCATGAAGTAGGCCCACAGCCCCCCGGCCACCCCGGCGTAAAAGGACCCCACGGCAAAGGCCACGAGCTTGGTGCGAAAGAGGTCGATGCCGATGAGCTGGGCCGAGATGTCCCGGTCCCGCACCGCCACGAAGGCCCGGCCGGCCCGGGAGCGGCGCACGTTGGCCGCAAACCAGGTGCCGAGCACCGCCAGGGCGGCGATGGGGGCGTAGAGCGCCCGGTCGTTGGCGAGCTCGATGCCCAGCAGGGACGGGGAGGGGACGTTGATCCCCCGGATGCCCCCGGTGAGGGGCTCGGCGTTGACGAAGACGAACTCGGCGATGACCTGAAAGGAGAGGGTCGCCATGGCCAGGTACAGGCCCTTGATCCGCAGGCTCGGGGCTCCCACCAAGACCCCGGCCAGGGCTGCCACCGCCCCCGAGGCGGGGAGGGCCAAGAGGAGCGGCACCTGCCAGCGGGCCGCGAGGATCGCCGTGGTGTACGCCCCGAGGCCCAGAAAGGCCGCGTGGCCCAGGCTCACCTGGCCGGTGAAGCCGGTGAGGAGGTTGAGGCCCAGGGCGGCGATGGCCGTGATGCCCACCAGGTTCGCCAGGTAGACCAGGTAGTCCCCCGCCACGAAGGGAAACACCACGAGAGCCACCCCCAAGGCCCCCATCCACGCCCGGGCCGTGGGGGTCTTGAGCAAAGCCTCGTCCGCCGCGTAGGTCTCTTTCAGGTCGCCGATGCGCATGGGTGTCCGTGGTCAGTTGTCAGAGTCGCTCGATCTCCCGGGTCCCGAACAAGCCGTAGGGGCGGACGAGCAGGATCCCCAGGAGGACGACGAAGGGGATGACTTCCTTCACCGAGCCCCCGGTCAGGAAGGGGTCGAGGTAGCCTCCGGCGAGGTTCTCGAGCACCCCGATGAGGATGCCGCCCACCACCGCCCCGAGGATCGAGTCGAGGCCCCCCAGGATGACCACCGGGAAGACCTTGAGGCCCAGGGCCCCGAGCTGGGGGCTGATGCCGCCGATGGTGCCGACGATCACCCCGCCGAGGCCGCCGGCCACCGCCCCCAGGGCCCAGCTGGTGCCGAAGACCCGGCGGATGTCCACCCCCAGGGCGAAGGCCGCCCCCTGGTCGGTCGCGGTGGCCCGCATGGCCACGCCGGCGCGGGTGAAGCGAAAAAACGCCGCCACCACGGCCACCGCAGCCGCGGCGATCAGAAAGCCGTAAAAGAGGCGGCTCGGCACGATGGCGAAGCCGAGCTCGATGGGCTTGCGGGGGAAGATGGGGGGGAAGGTCTGGTAGTCGCCGCTCCAGATCACCTGGGCGAGGCCCTTCATCACGCTGGAGATCCCCAGGGTGACCATGACCACGGTGATGGAGGCCTCGCCGAAGAGGGGTCGCAGCACCGCGCGCTCCACCAGGAGGGCCAGCAGGGCCACCCCGGCCATGCCCAGGGCGAGGGCCGGGACGAAGGGGAGCCCCAGGGCGGTCATCGCGGTGTGGGTGAAGTAGGCGCCGGCCATCATGAACTCGCCGGTGGCGAAGTTGAGGATGCCGGTGGCCTTGAAGATGGCGACGAAGCCGAGCGCCACCACGGCGTACACCCCGCCCACGGCGACGCCGCTCACCAGGAGCTGGATCAGGAAGTCCACGCGGCCGCCTCCTTGGCACCCTTGGTCCCCAGGTAGGCCCGGATCACCTCGGGATGGCTCGACACCTCGGCCGGGCTCCCCCGGGCGATCACCTCCCCGAAGTTGAGGACCACCACGTGGTCCGAGATGTCCATCACCATGCCCATGTCGTGCTCCACCAGGATCACCGTGATGCCCCGCTCCTCCACCACGTCGAGGATGAAGCGGGCCATGTCCTCGGTCTCCTCCCGGTTCATCCCCGCCACCGGCTCGTCCAGCAGCAGCACCTTGGGCCGCAGGGCCAGGGCCCGGGCGAGCTCCACCCGCTTCTGGAGGCCGTAGGGCAGGGACCCCACCGGCAGGGAGCGCACGTGCTCCATCTCCAAGAAGTCGATCACCTCCCGCTCCACCCGGTCCCGCAGCGCCAGCTCCTCCCGGCGGGCCCGGGGGAGCTGGAAGCCGGCGGCGAGGATGCCCGAGGTGAGGTGGCCGTGGGCCCCGAGCTTGATGTTGCCCAAGACCGAGAGCCCCTTGTACAAGGCGATGTTCTGGAAGGTCCGGCCGATGCCGAGGTGGGCCCGGCGGTGGGGGGGCAGGCGGGTGATGTCGGCGCCGTCGAAGCGGACGGTGCCCGCCGAGGGCCGGTAGAACCCGCCGACCACGTTGAAGAGGCTCGTCTTGCCGGCGCCGTTGGGGCCGACGATGGAGGTGATCTTCCCCGCCTCGGCGGCAAAGGAGACGTCGTTTAGGACCCGAAGGCCCCCGAAGGAGAGGGAGACCCCTTCGACTGCGAGGAGGGTAGGCAAAAGGGCGCCTCGGTAGAACGAAGTTTGCGAGGTGGCTACGTGTATCGTGGCGCGGGGGCCGCTGTCAACGGCCGTTTCCTGCTTCCCAGAGGCCTGCCCCGGTGGCACCATGGCGGCCCGGTGGGGGAGAGGAGAGGCGGGTGAGCCGATATCGCGAAAAGGCCGTCTGGATCACCGGGGCGTCGTCGGGCATCGGCGAGGCCCTGTGCCACGCCTTTGGGGCCCGGGGGGCGCGGGTCGCCCTGTCCGCCCGAAACGGGGCGGCCCTGGAGGCGGTGCGGGCGGCGCTGCCGGGGGGCGGGGGTCACGTCGTGGTGCCTTTGGACCTGGGGGACCCGGCCACCCTGCCCCCGGCGGCGGTCGCGGTGGAAGCCGACCTCGGGCCGGTGGAGGTGCTGGTCCTCAACGCCGGCATCAGCCAGCGGGCCCTGGCCCTTGACACCTGCCTCGCCGTGGACCGGCGGCTGATGGAGGTGAACTACTTCGGCAACCTGGCCCTGATCAAGGCGGTCCTGCCAGGGATGGTGGCCCGGGGCTCGGGCCAGATCGTGGCGGTGACGAGCCTGGTGGGGAAGTTCGGAACGCCCCTTCGGTCCGGCTACGCGGCCTCCAAGCACGCGCTGCACGGCTTTTTGGACTCCCTGCGGGCCGAGGCGTGGCGCCACGGGGTGGAGGTGACCATCGCCTGCCCCGGCTTCGTGCGCACCCGGTTGAGCCTAAACGCCCTCACCGGGGCCGGGGAGCCCCAGGGGACCATGGACCGGGCCACCGCCGCGGGGATGGACCCCCGGGCTTGCGCCGAGGCCATCGTCGCGGCCGCCGAGGGGGGGCGCGACGAGGTGCTGGTGGGGGGCCGGGAGGTGCTGGGGGTGTACCTCAAGCGCTTCTTGCCCGGGGTCTTCAGCCGGGTGATCCGGACCGCCCGGGTGGTGTGACCCCGGGGATCACCCCCGCCGCAGGGGCTTGCCCAGGGCCCGGGGGGCCGGGGCCCGGAGCCAGCGGAGCCACCCGCCGGCCCGGGGGTGGGCCTCGGTCCAGCGCGCCACTGCTTCCCCCTGGGCGAGGTGCATGAGGACCAGGGTGAGGATCATCAGGGGGAAGGGGGCCACCTGGAACAGCTGGGTCGGCACCCCCGGGAAGGCCCCCTGGAGGGGGATGCCGACGACCTGGAGGAAAGCGAAGAGGTAGGCGCCGAGGGCCACCTTGAGGGGGTGCCAGCCCCCGAAGATGACCAGGGCGAGGGCGATCCAGCCGATCCCCTCGGCGCCCTGGGGCCGGCCCCAGCCCGGCTTCACCCCCAGGGAGAAGGCGGCGCCGGCGAGGCCCACCAGGGCCCCGCCGATGAGGGCGCAGGCGAGTTGGGTGCGCGCCGGATCGATGCCCCGGGCGAAGGCGGCGCTGGGGTTTTCTCCCACCGCCCGCAGCTCCAGACCCCACCGGGTGCGGTGCACCACCACCCAGATGAGGGGGATGAGGGCGAGGCTCGCGTACACCACCGGACCGTGGTCAAAAAAGATCGGCCCCAGTACCGGCAGGTCCACCAGGCCCGGGACGGGCCAGTGGGGCACCTGGGGCCCCGGGAGCCGGGAGAAGGGGTTCCCGAGGAAGTACGCCAGGTCCCGGGCCAGGAGGGTGAGGACGAACCCCACCGCCACCTGGCTCAGCCGCAGGAACACCCCCCCCACCGCCACCACCCCGGCCACCGCCGCGCCCACCGCGGCCCCCACGGCAAAGCCAGCCCCGACGCTCCCGGAGGAGTAGGCGGTGGCGAAGGCGGCCATGGCGGCCAGGAGGATCGTGCCGTCCAGGGAGAGGTTGATCAGCCCCGAGCGCTCGGTGAGGGTCTCCCCCAGGGCGGCGAGCACCACCGGGGAGGCGGCGGCCACCACGCTCGCCAGCAGGGCGATCCAGCTCAGGTCGCTCACCGGTTCCCCCCGGGGTTTCTCAGCCGCCCCCACCCGGTGACGAAGAGGGCGCCGAGCACCAGGGTCCCCTGAATCACCCCGCTCAAGGAGGAGTCGATGGCGAGCGCCATGGGGAGCTGGATGCTCCCCACGTTAAGCGCCGCGAAAAAGAGCGCGATGGGGGCGACCGGCCCGAGGCGAAAGCCGGCCAGCATCACCACCAGAAGCCCCAAGTAGCCGTAGCCGCTGGAAATCGCCGGGATCAAGCTGTAGTACACCGCGGTCAACTGCAGGGCCCCCGCGAGGCCGGCGAGGCCCCCGGCGAGGCCCATGGCCAGGAGCATCCACCGGGCCGGGTCGAGGCCAAAGAGCCGGGCCGAGGCCGGGTTCTGTCCCACCGCCCGCAGGCACAAGCCGACCTTGGTGCGGTTGAGGAGCACCGCGGTCGCCACCACCGCCAGGGCGGCGAGGACCAGGGCCGTGGGGGAGACCCGGCCCCAGGGCAGGTTGGGCAGCCACAGCTCCCGGGGAAAGGGCTGGGTGCCGCTCATGGAAGCGACCCCGGGGCGCCGCCAGGGGCCGAAGATCAGCCACAGCACCAGGCCCTGGGCGACGAAGTTGAGGCCGAGCCCGGCGAAGATCTCGTTGACCCCCCCCCGGGTCTTGAGTAGCCCCGCCAGGAGCGCCCACGCCCCTCCCAGGGCGGCCCCCCCGGCCAGGGCCAGGGCGAGCCAGCCGGGCGCCCACGCCCCCTCCGCGGCGGCCCGCAGGGCCCAGGTGGCCCCCACGGCGCCGAGCACCACCTGGCCCTCCACCCCGATGTTCCACAGCCCGATGCGGAAGGTGTACAAAAGGCCGCAAGCGCACAAGGTGAGCGGCGCCCACACCGCCAGGGTTTGGGCGACCTTGGCCGGGGACCCCAGGGACCCCCGGGCGAGCTGCTCGGCGGCCGCCCAAGGCGGGGCGCCGGCGAGCCACAGAACGAGGCTCGTGAAGAGGGTGACGAAGGCCGCGGTGGCCAGGAGCCAGAGGGCGGTGGCGCGCACGGTCACGCCGCCTTGCCGGCGATGGCCCGGCCGAGGTGGTCGGGGCTCACCCCTTCGGTGGGGGTGTCGAGGACCACCGCCCCGTCAAAGAACACCAGGACCCGGTCGGCCACCAGGAGGATCTCGTCGAGCTCCGCCGAGCTAAAGACCAGAGCCGCCCCCCGGGCCACGTGCTGCCTGAGGTCCGCCCACACCCCGTGGGAGGACTCCAGGTCCAGGCCACGGGTGGGGTTTTCCAGGAGCAGGAGTTTTGGCTCGGGGGGCAAGAAGGAGAGGAGGAGGCGCTGCTGATTGCCCCCCGACAGGGCCTCGGCCGGGGAGTCGGGTCGGCCCCGGATGTGCCGCCGCTCGATGGCGGCCTCGGCGTCGGCCAGGGCCGCGCCCCAGGGGATCAAGAAGGGGAGGCGGGGGCGGTTCAGCGCCCAGTGCTCCCGCACGGTGAGCCCCTCGATCAGGCCCTCCTCGAGTCGGCCCCCGGGGAGGAAGGCGACGCCCTCGTCTAGCAGCCGCCGGTGGTCCCGGCGGCCCAGGGTCCGGCCGGCCACCTCCACGGTGCCCCGGCGGGGGGCGGTGAGGCCGGCCGCCAGGCGCAGGAAGACCCCCTGGCCGCTCCCCTCGACCCCCGCCAGGCCCACCACCTCGCCGCCGCGGATCTCGACCCGGCAGTCGGCGAGGCCTGCCCGGTCCCCCGACGCCGAGGCGCCCCGCAAGGCGAGGACCACGGGGCCCACGGGCGTCGGCGTCCGGGCCGGGGGGGCCGGGGGGGTGGTGAACATGAGGCCAAGCAGGCCCCGGGTGTCGAAGGGGCGCTCGGCTTCGCCGGTCACCTGGCCCCGCCGCAGCACCGTCACCCGGTCGCACAGGGCCTCCACGTCCTCGAGCTTGTGGGAGACCAGCACGACGCTGCGGCCCTCCTCGGCGAGGCGCCGCAGGGCCGCGAAGAGGGCCTCCTTCTGGAGGGCCGAGATGCCGGTGGTGGGCTCATCGAGGATCAGGGTGCGCACCCCCAGGGCCAAGAGGCGCAGGAGCTCGAGCTGCTGACGAGCCCCTACGGTGAGGGCCTCCAGGGGGCGGTCGGGGTCGAGGTCGAAGCCGAGGGTGCGAGCCAGCCGGGCGAGCTCGGCGCGGTAGGCGCTCGTCGCGGGCCACAACTCCCGCGCCCGCCCCACCAGGAAGTTGTCCAGGGTGGGGAGCGCCGGGAAGTCCAGGGGGTCCTGGTAGAGCATGCCGATCCCCCGGGCGGTGGCCTCGGCTGGGGTGGCGAAGCGGGCCGGGCGGCCGTCGAGGCGGATCTCCCCGCGGGTGGGGCGGGTGAACCCCGCCAGCACCTTCATCAGGGTGCTCTTGCCGGCGCCGTTCTCCCCCAACACCCCGTGGATCGACCCGGGGCGCACCTCGAGGCTCACCCCGCGGTTGGCGTGGGTGGCGCCGTAGTGCTTGTGGATGTCGAGGAGCTCGACGCGCATGGCCTGGCCCAAAAAAGTCGGCAGGGCGGGCTGGTGGCCCGCCCTGCCGGGGGGTGACGGGGGGCGCCGCGCCTACTTGGCGCTGCTCTGCCCCTCCATGCCCTGGAGGAGCTGCTTCATGTACCAGATCTCGCGGTCGGTGGCCGTGGCCCCGGCCTTCACGAAGGTCGAGCCGTCCTGGTAGGTGAGGGGCCCCTGGAAGAGGTTGACCTTCCCGGTGCCGAGGTCCTTGACGAAGGCGTCGAGCTTGGCCTTCACGTCGGCGGCCAGCGCGGGGCCGGGCTTGAAGCCGATGGCGCTCTTGTCGTGGTCGTTGAGGGCCGCCCAGTTCGGGCCCACCCAGCGCCAATCGGCCGCCCACTTGCCCTCGGCGGTCGCCTTGACCAGGGAGAGGTAGTCAGGCCCCCAGTTGTAGTAGGGCACCCCCAGGCAGCTCTCGGCGGCGCCGTCGCACGCCCCCTCGAAGTCGTAGGGGACGGACCACGCCTTCTTGCCCTCCTTGCGCTTCTGCTGGGCCACGGTGACCGCTTCGGTGGTGTCGATGCCCGAGATCACCACGTCGGCGCCGCTCGTGAAGAAGCTCTGGGCGACCTGGGTGGGGTCGGCGGTGACGCCCGGGATGTTGAACCAGAAGCCGATCCAGGTGACCGAGAACTTGAGGTCCTTGGGGTTTTTGCCGAGCACCTTCTCCCAGGCGTAGCGCGCTCCCAGGTAGGTGGAAGCGGCGAGGCGCCGGGTCTCCTCGTTCACCAGGGGCCCCAGGTAGCCGATCTTGCCGGTCTGGGTGGTGAGGGCGGCGGCGAAGCCGGCCATCATCTTGCCGTACTCCATGCGGCCCATGAGGTTGGCGAGGTTCTTGGGGCCCTTGCCGTCGATGGCGTGGTCCCCGGAGATGTGGACGAACTTCACCTTCGGGTGGTCCAGGGCGGCCTGGGCGGTGCCGTCCTTCATGTCGTCGGAGTTGGCGATGATCAGCACGCACCCCTTGGCCACCAGGTCGTCCACCAGCTGGGGCACGGTCACCCCGGGGCGGTCGGCGGGGTTCACCTTGTCGATGTAAATCATCTGGGACCCGGGGAACTTCTGCTCCACGTACTTGCCGCCCTCGTAGTGGGCCTGGCTCCAGCCCTTATCGTTGTAGGGGCCGACGAGCAGCATGCCGAACTTGACCTTGGCCGCCCCCTGGGCGAGGGCGGTAGGGGCGACGGCCAGGGCCGCCAGGAGGAGGGCGACGAGGAGGGCGACAGGGCGCTTGGGCATGGGACGTCTCCAGCGGGGGGTGACTCAGAAGGGCGGCACTTCTACCAAGGCTGGCGGGGGCCGTCAAGATGTCCGCGAGGGAGCCCCGGGATCAGGCCGTCGACCGCTTCCGGGCGGGACGCCGGGGCTTCTCCGGCTCCTCCACCCCGAGGGAGGCGCGGTACAGGGGCAGGAGCGCGGCGAAGGTCTGACCGAGGTCGACGCCGAGTTTCGCCGCCCGTCGCACCGCCGGGTCCTTGCCGAGGCTAGCGGCGCACTCGAGGGCGGCCCCGGGCCCGGCCGGAAGGGTGTGGAGGAACTCCCCGAGCCTCGCCCCAGGGGAGCGGCGGTCCCCCTCGGCCAGGGACCATCCCGAACCCGAGGCCTGGAGGTAGGTGCTGGGGGCGGTGCGGCAGCAGAGGCGCAGGCCTCGCCCGGCGGCCAGGGTTCGCAGCGTCTCCTCCCCCCCGGGGGCCTCGAGCCAGGCCAGGAAGCGGGGCCAGGCGCCGTCCCTTGCCGCTTCCGTCGGGCGCTCCACGAAAAAGCCCCAGGTCGCCCCGGCCGCGTCGAGGCGGCAGAAGAACCCGGTCGGGAGGGCGCCTCCGCCTTCGGCCCGGCGATCGACGTCGGCCCACACCATCCGTTGCTGGCGGAAGGGGACCCAGAAGCCGAAGCAGAGGTCGCCCGCCTCAAGCTCCTCCGCCACCGCGTGGCCGAGGCCGCTGTTGCGGGAGCGCCAGGTGGTCCCGGCGGGGTCGGGGGCGAAGTCGGTCGGGGCGAGGCCGCGAAAGCGGGGGACCGGGGTCAGCTCCAGGTCCTCCTGGCGGGCCCCCGGCTTGGGCCGGGGGGCTCGGACCTCCCGTTCGAAGCGGGTGAGGATGCGGTCCTGGAGATCCACGTCGGTGACGCTCTCCTCGCCGTCCTCCCACCGCAGGCGCATGGTGTTGCCCACGACCGAGAGCACCTCGTAGGGCCCCTTCATGTTCTCGTAGTGGCCGCCCTTGACGAAGGCGTGCTTGGGGGG